>CABUBY010000075.1 GCA_902489955.1 uncultured Collinsella sp.
TTGCGAGCGGCCTCGGCCTCAGCAGCCTTGGCGGCCTTGGCAGCCTTGGCCTCCTCAGCCTTCTTGAGCTGGGCGGCAGCGGCGCCACCGAACTTGTCGGCGAAGCGCTGGACGCGTCCACCGGTGTCGACGAACTTCTGCTGGCCGGTGTAGAACGGGTGGCACTCGTTGCAAAGCTCGACCTTCATCTCGGACACGGTAGCGTGCGTCTTGAAGGTGTTGCCGCAGGAGCACGTCACCGTGCACTCGACATACTGGGGATGGATACCCTGCTTCATGGTAGGACTCCTTATTGGTCAGGCGCTGGTTACCGATCAGCGCATAAGGCGTCTTGGTTTCCGACCAAGACAACAAACTCGGCTATGGTACCACGGCGCCGCGTGTCCCACAAAAGGTTCACGGTCTTTTCGGCACAGCACGAACTGGCCCTTGAATATCAACTATCATCCGAACACTCCCCCACATTCATCCTTCGTATGTATCGAGGTATTCCTGCTTGAGCGTCTGCGAGGACGACTTGATCTTTTCCACGAGCGTGCCGGCCTCGATGAAGTAGAACGAGTCGGTGAGGTCTGCCAGGTCGTCGAGCAGATGGCTTGAAATGAGCACGCTGCGTCCCCGCGCCACCTCGCTGCGCATCGCGTCGCAGGAGGTTTTCCGCTTTCCCGGATCGAGGCCGTTCAGCGGTTCATCGAGGATGAGGTACGGGCAACCGGTCGCTATCGCCATGGCAAGCTTTACCTGCTGCTTCATTCCTGTCGAGAGTTTACGGGTCGGCTTGTCGAGATATGGGGAGATTCCGAGGGAGTCGCAGAGCGAGTCGATGTCGGCGGCCGATTTCCACGCCTCCCTAACGAAAGCAAGGTGCTCGATGGCCGATAGCGTGGGATAGAGATCCGCGCTGCCCGAAGAGCTCAGGTAGACGAGTTCTGCAAATTCGGCTGATCGGCGTTGGCTGATTCCGTCTGCCGCCAGGCTTCCCGAGCGGATGCGGGTGGGAAATTGGCCCGACAGCGCTTCAAGAAGGGTGGTTTTCCCCGAGCCGTTGGGAGCAACGAGGCCCGCCGCCGTTCCCGGGCTCAGGAAAAGCGACCCGATTGAAAGTATCGTCGTGCTTCCGTATCCCACGCTCACGTCCAGAAGCTCGAGCCCATGGTGCTTTTTCGCGGGTCCATACTGTTTGGGCGAACGTGTCGCAACGGCGCCGACCGCAAAAAAGACCGCGACGTATGCCAGGGCCACGGCAAGCATCGATGCGCTGCCTGAACCGGAGCCAATGAATTCCGTCGGGAAGCATCCCACGTAACCCGTTGCCTCGATAGGCGAGAACACGGCCAGCGGCAGGAGATTGAGCGCGGCGTTATGCCCTAGTGCCGAATCGGACAGTAACGGGAATACCGGGGCCGCGACAAGCAGCGCGGAGGCAAGGGGGCCCGCGAGGACGCGCCTCGTTGCGGTCGATAGGACGACGGAGCAAACGGATATCAAGGTTCCGCCCGCAAGAAGCGCGAGAAGCAGGGCTGTGAAGACGTCTCCCGCGGTCGTGGTGGCAAGCGCGCCGTCATGGAAGAAGGAGATCGGGTACCCGATTTGCCCGAAGCCGTTTAGGACCAAGGCGCAAATGCCCCCGGGTGCGAGGCCGGCGAGGAGCATCGCGGTCCCCGCGGCGATTATCGAAAACACGATCTGGATAAGGCGCCGGAATTTGGGCACGGGCGCCTTCGCCGCCAGGGTCCCGGGCCTTGTGGCGCCGAGCACGAGTATCGACGAGAGAAGGAAGGGGATGAAGGGAAGGAAAGACGGCGCCGTGGCAATGGCGTAAGGCAGGAAGGAAAGGAATGGCAGGTCGCTTGCGGAGGCTGGAATGTGCGTGATGCCGGAACTGCTCAGGGCACGGCAATATGCGAGCGCCGCGTCATTGGTCTCTCGGTCTCCCACGATGGACCCGGATTGGAAGCCTTCGCCCATGAGCGCGTAGTAGCTCTCGGCAGAATCGAGAAAGGCGGCGTCGGTTTGAGCGGCAAGGGCGGCGTTCGCGTATCTTGCAAGCTCCGCGTCATTTTGCTGCTCTGGAGATAGGTCTGTGCCGCTGGCCTGGGGCGCGCGCGTATTGAATGCGTCGACAAAGCTCTGCATGCCCTGTTTCATAAAGAAGGGCCCGTAGATGGGTGAATTGAACGCAATGGGGACGGAAAAGGCTGCGGCGAGAACGAGCGTACAAATCCATACGGCCCTGTCTCTTAGGATTAGTTTGAGAAGAAGTCGACAGTACATTTAGAAGCACCTACATTTCCCAAAGCATCGTTAGATTAATAATGACAGACCGAATGAAGATGCGTGCGACGGGGGCGAGGCGAATGGCTGAGCGGTATCGATATGCGGGTTTAACGGCATATCGACCACATAGATTATTAACTCGCATTTCTACCCGCCCTTTTCGTAGAGTCGCCGATACGTGCTTAGCGCACCCTCGGCGCGTCCGGCAGGCTTTGCGAAATGGGATCCAGGAGACTTCGGCGCAGCATCATCTTGCGGAATGCTTCTAATGAGCCTCCCATCCTTCAAAAACAGAATCTCATCGCACAGCCTATCGACCGAATCCAAGATGTGGGATGACATGATGATGCACGTACCAGAATCGGCCAGCTTCCTGAGAATCTCGGAATGCAAGTCCACCCTGCTGGGGTCGAGCGCGTTCATGGGCTCATCTAATAGAAGGTACCGCGCGCCCGTCGCATACGCAATCGCCAGGGTAAGCTGCTGCTTCATGCCCTGGCTCAGAGTGCGGATCCTCATCTTCGCGAACTCGCCTATCTGCGTTTGTTCCACTATCTCTTCGATATCGCGAGCATGCGGCCACATATCGCAAACCATCTTGAGGTGATCTTCCGCACGCAATCCGGGATACAGCAGCGTCCCCTCACCAGGTGCATAGAAGATCATAGAACGGACCTCTCTCGCACCCGTACCCTGCACCTCATCCAGAACGATGCTCCCGTCCACGCGAGGACCCGGCAAACCTGCCATCGCACGCAGCAACGTCGTCTTTCCATGCCCGTTCGGAGCGACGAGACCGTAGACCGTACCCGGGGCAAACTCAGCGTTCACCGAATCTACGAGCACCTTCTTTCCATAAGAGATCGTCAGCGTTTGAAGGTCAATCATCGAGATCATCCCCTTTCGATCTTTGGAACACTCAGGCGCACCATCAACGGAGATACGGCGCCCAAGACCACCAGCAGAGCGCCCGATGCGCCGACGACCTCTCCAAAAGGCATCGCGTTCGTCCCTCGCCCAAGGAACCCAATCGTCCCCACCTGGGAAGCGGAATCAAACGAGGCGAATGGAGCCAGCAGCGCGACGCCCATGCCCACGCTTTCAACATGAGCGCTCAACGAACCCAACACCAAGAGAACCGCGCAAACCATTCCGGTGACAACGGGGTTGCGGCTAATCGCTGCTGTCAACGCAGCGACGACGGAAATCACGCCGTATGCCATGACCAGCAACGGAATACTGCACAACACCGCCTCCCCCACCGTGGACGTTGTCGAAGCTCCCGCCCGAATGAGAGCGACGGGATACTCCGATCCACCCGCACCGTTCTTAATCACGGACACAACGACAGCGGGAACCATCGACACCAAAAGCAGCACCAAGCCAAGCAGGAGAGCCAGCGCAACAGCCGTCAGAAAACGCACATGCGCTGTTGCGGGGATCTGGAGAACCAGAAGGGAACGACACTGCAGGTGGGTGCACGCGAGCGATGTGACAACCACGGGCAACAGCAAAAATAAGGAGGGAAGCGCTGCCTGGAGATACGAAAGGAGGATTAATGGGGGCATCTTCGTACTTAACTCGTAAACCTTGGGGTCCGGCAAGCTCGCGATCGACTCAAGCAGAAGGGCGCGCGCCTCCGCACGAGAAGGAGTCTCCGGCTCGATTCCGATCGATTGCAGGAGAGTCGCATCTGCCGCGCCCAGCTCACCTCGAGCGCGCTCGTACGTCGCAAGGCTTCGAAACCCCTCCGCAGGCATAGGCGCGTACACGAAACCCGAAAGAGCATCCCGCATGTCTTCCAGGGCCGCTTTGCCCTCGACGTCCATATTCGCAGCGTTCTGCTCTAGATACCGATCTATTGAACGGAGCTCCCCATCCCTATACCGAACAGCGGAAACGTTATCAGCGTCAGGAAACATCTCGACCAGAGCCGGGGCCAGCATCGTCGTCGACATTGCAATCGCGCATACGGCGAGGGTAGGAGAACGCAGGAGCAGTTTCCCCATCGTTCTTACGTATGCAACGGCGGAGGCACAAGCGCTCGAACGAGTTGCCGTTCTCGATGCAGTGAAGGAACCTCTCTCAAGACAAATCGGGGATATCGGGCACGCGCAGCCGCTCTTTCCAGCAACGCAAAGCAGGCTAATTGCCAGCACCTCGATCCCGATTGCGCATACGAGGGCAATCGCGCCACGCTCGAAGCAAAGTCCAGGCAGATTCACTATCTGCGTTGTCGGGTACGGGCTATAGGCGCCGACGGTCAACTCAGTGTTCGCATACGTAAGGGGATTCAACAGGGCGAACTCACGTAAAGCGATGGATCTTCCGCAATACCCGGGAACCATCGTCACCCCCATCAGGGCACATACGAACACGATTCCAAGCGTAGGGTTATTGGCAATCTTCACGGCAAGGTGAACGACAAGCGAGATGAACGCTGCCACCAAGAATTGCAAGATGGCCGTCTGCGCGAACACCAGCCAAGCCGGTTTGATAACCGGAGTCGCATATTGAATGTAGCCTATCGGATAGAACGGCGAGCCCGGGCCATTCTTCACAAGCGCGGCGATTATCCCTGGAAGATTGATGGCGAGGACGGCAAGCATTGCAAAAACACTCGCCCATACGCTCGATGCAACAAGTCTACCCAGCTCGCCCATCGGTGCCTGGATGATGAGCTTTTCACGTTTGTTAAGACGCGCGGCAAGGAACGAGACGGCAACGGCCGTTGCGACCCATAGCAAGTACTCCTTCGATCCGTCATAATAGGTGTACTCTCCATCCGATATCTGCAGAAACGGAAGTAGGGGAGAGAGCGGTGCCAAGATAAGACGTCCCGCGGCAAGAGGGTACAGAAGCGCGGGCATGCTTGATGAAGAGGTATAGACACCGTCCTCCCCCGCATTCACAAGCGCATCCGCATAGGATGCTGACAATTCCTGCTCAACACGGGTTATTCCCGACTCGAGGTACTCGACCCGTCCGTCGATGCCAGCCGCGCTCCTGAAGACGGGCAGAGCACAAAGAACCATCAACGCAACAACGACAACACAGAGCGACCTGGAGGAGAGAAGCGACCTAAAGATCGCCTTCGAGATTTTGAGCATATTCATCGCCAACCTTAACCTCATCCAGTCGGAACAGAGGGGCCGAACAAAATGCTCGGCCCTTATTACTTGCCGGCAAAGTCAATTTAACATAAACTGTTAAAAAGTAACCTGAGTTTTTTAAATTCTTCGGAGGTTATTATGAGTTCCGACAATCGCACTCCCCGGCTTCATTCCTTCCGCATCGCATGTGCGATAGCCTCTGCGACCCTTTGCGCCACCGCCATCGCACAAGTGGCGTTCTCCTTAAAGCCAGCAATCGAAGTGCTCGACAACCCTGTAATTGCAGACTCCCCCGCGTATCCAGCCCTTGCGATCTCGATATTGGTCCCTGCCGTCATCGGTATCGCTACGACCATCCTCAGCGCCGTTCTCGTGTGGACGATCAAGAGCGGAGACCCCTTCAAGAAAGGGTCTGCGACATGCTTGAAGGTGCTCGGCATTCTCTTCGTTGTTCAAGCTGCCACCAGCCTCTACGCCGGCTCACTCAAAACCTCCGTTTCGATGTTTGGCGGCGAGGGGGCCGTCGGCGCCCAAGAGATCGCTTCATCATTCGATTGGACCTCTCTGGTTCTCGGCATCGTCCTGTTCATGCTTTCCCAGCTCTTCTTGTACGCCCGAGAGCTGTACCTCGACTCCGACGAGATTGCGTAAGGAAACGCCATGCCCGTAATTGTTCGCCTCGACAAGATCATGGCCGAGCGAAAGATTTCCTCGAACGAACTTGCCGAAAGGATTGGAACCACGCCCGTGAACCTGTCCCGTATTAAAAAAGGGCATATTCGCGGCATTCGCTTCAACACGCTCGAGCAGCTATGCCTCGCCCTTCGTTGCCAACCCGGAGACCTTCTCGAAGTCATGAGCGAAGAGGATGCCCGAAAGGAGTTCGGACTCGATTGGTCCGCCGAGGATTAGAGGGCGGTCGTACTCGCCCTGCACACGGGGATGCGAATCGGCGAGGTCTGCGGCCTTCGGTGGTGCGATGTGGATTTCGAGACGGGCCTGATCTCGATCAGACACTCGGTGGCGTACGCGAAGGGAATGGGTTCGTTCATCAAGGACACCAAGACCCATGACGCCAGGGGTATCCCCATCGACCCGGTCGGCCTACTCCCCTTCCTGAAGGAGACCCACGAGATCGACTGCGGAAAGCTGCGCTTGCGCGGCCTTACCGGGGCGGTCGAGATCGGGGACTGCTACATCCTGTCGGAGCCGGGCGCGACCTTCGCGACGACAAGCTATATCCGCAGGGCGTTCAAGACGTTCTCGGAGACCAACGGCCTCATGGGCACCAACGACGAGCTGATCACGTTCCACGGCCTTCGCCACACGTTCGCAACGCAGTGGATCCGCCAAGGCGGCGATATCAAGGCGCTCCAATCGATCCTCGGCCACAAGGACGCCATGGCGACGCTCAACGTCTACGCCGACATCGAGCCCATCTCCAAAATCCATAACATGCTGCGCGCCACGCCGTGCCTTTGGCGCGGGCACCTCGGGCCGAGGGTCGATCCGGGTCCCATGTTCCAACAGAGGATCCAGGAGTCCATCGAGACGCTCCAGGCGTTCGGCTACGGCATCACCGAGCCGGACGACCGAAATATCGCCATACGCGACGTGAAGACGAACAGTTGGCTCTAGCTCACCGAGTACGCGGCAGTGCTGGGCCCATCCCAACTGAGGTCACGGTGGTCCGATAGGGGCGCCGCCCGCGGCATGCGCCGCGGAGCGGTATCCCCTACCGAAGGGCGGGGATGCCCTCCGCTTCCAGTTCGGAATCAGCCGTCGGAGGCGTTCGGCTGACTGCGGGAACGACCTGTCCGCTCAATGTGTTCGGCTGAGATCGGAAATCAACCCAACACGAGCCGGACACGCGCCAGACGGCTCTTCCCCGTACGGCCTTCCCCCTTACGCTCATGTTGCAGGCATGTAACGCCGCAGCGAGCGCGCCTTTTTTGCGCCAGACAGGTACAATGATGAACACTGTACCGTAGCGGAGCGCCCCGCGCGCGCCGCAATCACGCGAAAGGGTTTCCCATGGCCGAGATCTCGTCCTCCCGTATCGTCATCACCGTCCTTGGCAAGAACCGCCCCGGTATCGTCGCCGGCGTCACCCGTGTTCTAGGCGAGGCCAACGTCGACATCCGCGACATCACGCAGTCCATTATCGAGGACATCTTCACCATGACCATGCTGGCCGACACCGCCGAGTCCAAGCTCGACTTCGCCGAGCTGCAGAAGGCGCTGGCCGAGGCCGGCGAGCTTTCGGGCGTCAACGTGTCCATCCAGCGCGAGGACGTCTTCAACTTTATGTACCGCCTGTAGCGAACAAGCCGCTCGGGGCAGCTTGACGTCATATCGTCCAAGCGCGCGGCCCCAAAGCGGACCGGAGAGGAGCGCGCATGGCCTACGACGCCAAGAAAATCTACTACCGCTTCGACGATCACCTGAGCCGCCTGGTTCTGGATTACGAGGCGAGCCGTCAGATTTCGCCCGAAAGCGAAAACCTCTACCACGGCCTGCCGACCGCCCCGTACGACGAGGGCCTGTTCGTAGAGCATAACGTCAAGCGCGGCCTGCGCAATGCCGATGGCTCGGGCGTGGTCGCGGGCCTTACCCGCATCTCGGACGTGCACGGCTACAACAAGGTCGACGGCAAAGTCGTGCCCGACCAGGGCAAGCTTACGCTGCGCGGCTACAGCATCGAGGACCTGGTCAACAACGCCCAGGCCGAGAATCGCTATGGCTACGAAGAGGTCGCCTACCTGCTCATCACGGGCTCGCTGCCCAACAAAGAGGAGCTCGACGGTTTTTGCGGACGTCTGGGCGCTTTTAGGCACCTGAGCGATGAGTACGTCAAAGAGTTCCCCATGACCACGGTGTCGTCGAGCATCATGAATGTGCTTCAGCGCGCCGTGCTGCTGCTCTACGCCTTCGACGCCGAGCCCGACGCCATTACGCCCGAGCACGAAATCGACGTCGCCATCTCCATGCTCGCCCGTCTCCCCCGCATCGCC
>CABUBY010000076.1 GCA_902489955.1 uncultured Collinsella sp.
CGTGCTCGTTACAGAAAAGCTGATAATAAGTTTGTGTGCCGCCCCTTATGGGGCGGCACGTTTTTGTGGGGGCCGGTTGAGGCGGTGACGTTGCTTAGAGGGTACACTGGGTAGCGTTGGCTATTCGTTTCCTCTTGTGAGGTGTTGGTTATGGGTAAGAAGTCTCGGGCTCGGGTTGCTGCGGCGGGAACTCGCAAGGATCCTGGTCGTCGGGTTGCCGAGGGTAAAAAGGTCGATCGTGTCGAGAAGGACAAGAAGGCTGGCGCGCATGCTCATCCTGAGTGGGCGCCTCACCTCAATACGGCTAGCGAGGATCTGACTGCTAAGTTGTTTACTCTGGTCGAGGTTATCTTGGGCGTGGTGCCCGTGGTGGTCATTGGCTTGTTCTTGGCTTCGAAAGATGCCACGAGTGTCGATAAACTCACCGATGTCTTTTCTCAGGACCCCTCGATGGTGGTTACGTTTATCTCTGCGTGCCTGCAGCCGTTTGTGGCGTACATGTTGTACATGATTTATCGCAAATACTGCGAGGGCGACGCTGGTTTTGCCGCCGGCAACCTGATCGGTCTTTTGTGCTCCGAGATCCTACTGCTCAATATCCCGGGCGTCATCGGTATGGGCATCTTGCTGTGGCGTGTTTGGCGCAACGTTGCCCCGCACTTTGAGAGTTGGCTGTTTGAGCGCCGCGTAATGGGCGTGCTGGCAGACATCGCCGGGTCGCTCGTGATTCTCGTCTTGGCATTTATGTGCGCCACCGCCGCCCGCGGTCTTGCGGGCATGTAGTCTGTTCTCACCGACCACGGGGCGCAGGGCGGGGAAACCTTCCCCTCTCGCTCACGGCTTCGCAGGGTCGCGCGAGGCAAAGGTTTCCCCGCCCTGCGCCCCGGCGTTGAGTCGTCGCATGCTCGTTACAGAAAAGCTGATAATAAGTTTGTGTGCCGCCCCTTTGGGGCGGCACTTTTTGTGTGGGGTCCCGGTCTCCACAATTTTCGTCAAGCTTTTGGTTAGATTTTGGTCAGTTGGCGTAAGGGTGGAAGGCCAAAAGATTGCTGGCGAAAAAAGCTCAGAGAAAGTGCTGGTAGGGGAGTTGTTGAGCTTTTCGACAGCTTTTGAGCAAAAGAAACTTTGTGGCTATTGCCGGCGATTGCGTTGTCGCGGTCATGGCGGTGCGGGATGCTGGTCGTAAGCGTCGAATGCTCCGATTTTGGAGGCCAGCATGGATCTGTTTCTTGAGACTCCGCAGCAACAAGCCGAGCGCATGTTGCGCCAGCAGCAACGACTCATGGAGATGCAAATGCAAGGGGCGGCAGTCCAGCCCTTTGCGCAAAATGTCGTGCCCGCTGCTGTACCTGCAGCTGTGCCCGGGTGCGAATCGGCACCAGAGGCCTATTCCGTACAGCAAGATTCATATGCGCAGGAGCTCGCGTTCGACAAGCGTCGTGCGCGTCGTCGCCGCGTGGGCCAGCGCCTGCGCACATTGGCGATGATCGTGCTCATTCCGCTAGGACTTGCGGCGATTTTCTTGGTCTCGTATGCGCTCACTTGCATCCTCAACGGTGCTTCGCCCGGCGAAGTGCTCCAACATCTGTCAGCCCTCGGCCAGCGCCTAGGCGATGTCATAACAACAATCCGCGCCGGCTGGGAGAGTTAGCGTTTGTCACATTAGGACTTCTAGGGTGTAGGGATTATCGCCACGAGCGGAATTCTTGCATCCTGTTGGTCCTGTCGTGCGACTGAATAGTATTATTGAAGATGAATAATAATAGGATTTGTTATGTATAAGCAGGATTTAGAACAGACTCTTTTGGGCATTGACGAAGAGGCGGAGCTGGAAATAGGTCCAAGAGACGACAGGCCGAACGTTGTATTGGTGGGAGGAAGCGCCTTCATGCTAAACGATGTGACGAATCGTTCGGTTACACATGACATTGATGTGTTTGAGGCAGATAAGTGCCTCCGCGAGATCATAGCTCGATACCCCGAGGTGAATGGTATGGCGGTGGCATATTGTAATCAGATGCCATTCAATTACGAAGACCGTTTGATTCCCTTGGATATTGGGGCGCGTTTTATCAGGTACTTTACGCCATCCTTGGAGGACCTGGCGGTAATGAAGCTCTATGCCTGTCGTCCGAACGACATCATCGATCTTCATAGTCAGGCATTCGTCGACCGACTTGATTGGGGGTTGCTCGAACGGCTTATATTCGACGAGGGAGAGGCGTTGGCGTCGTCGCCTTCGGAGCGGAGTTATCAAGAGATGGTCTGCGCATACAGGCAATATAAAAAGGAGGTGCGTGGTTGAATCTGACTTTTGAGGGGTTCTTGAAAGGCTATTGCCGAGAGCTGTCCGGGCAGCAGTCGCTGAATTTTAGAAAGCTGGTTAAGCAGGCGACGACGGATGCGCCGCGCGTGGCGGAGCCTCTGTTTTTGCTCGCTTTGGCGCAAGGAAAAGCCGAATACGTTCTGGGTTTATCCGAGGGCTCGTGGATGGAACGGGATTACCGAGACGTTTTATCCTTGTACGGTCAAGCGGGTAGCATGGCGTCTTTATGCGCCAAAAGTGAGCTCCCTAATCGTTATGCCAACGTTTGGCGTGCGTATAGAGCGGTGAAGGAAAAGCCGGCGGCCGATAGAAGGGTGAACGCCCTGATGAGAAAGAAAACGCTGGAAGCATTGGAGGAATCGGGTGTAACGCGCTATGGCCTCTGCCGTGCTCTGCGCCTGAATAAAGGAAACGTATACGCATACTTGGCCGGCGATGACTCAAAGGTGAGCAGGAAAACGGCGCGCCGCATTATGGAATATGCGGAGGAGAGGGGCACCCAAGAAGGGGCCGGGCGCCCGGTGCGTGTGGCGGGGTAAGATTGATTGCGGTTTTGATTGGTGCTCGATTGGGTTTGTTGGGCGGAGTTTATGTCTGCTATTGATATTGTGCTTGTTGCGATCGCCTTGGTGACGGTGGGGGCTGCTGTGGCTTGCGCCCTCCAGCTCAAGAGCCTGCGTGCCGAGTTGCGGGAGCGTGGCGACAGTAGCGCGGAAACGCTGGCAGCGCTCGAGCAGGCCAACAGCACGCTCGACACCCTGAACGTCGCGTTGGCCGAAACCCGCCGCACGGCAAATGCCATCGCGCAGCAGCAGACGACCGACGCGGCCGTGGAGCAGCAGCGCTACCTGACCATTGCGCGCGAGTTCTCGCAGGCCGGCGACCGTATGGATGACCTGCGCCGCGAGACGGCCCAGCAGCTTGGCGCCAACCGCGAAGGCATCGAGCACCGCCTGGACAAGGTGCGCGAGACGGTCGATGCTCAGCTTGGCGCCATCCGCAAAGACAACAACGTGCAGCTCGACCAAATGCGTGCGACGGTGGACGAGAAGCTCTCTCGCACGCTCAACGACCGACTGTCGGCATCGTTTAAGCAGGTGAGCGACCAGCTCGAGGCCGTGTACAAGGGCCTGGGCGACATGCAGTCTATCGCCACCGGCGTGGGCGACCTTAAGCGCGTGCTGGGCAATGTCAAGGCGCGTGGCATTTTGGGCGAGGTGCAGCTTGGTGCAATCCTGGCGGACATCCTCACGCCCGATCAGTATCTGGAAAACGTAGCCACCAAGCCCGGCGCCTCGGAACGCGTTGAGTTTGCTGTCAGGCTGCCGGTGGACGAGGGCGACCCCGTGCTGCTGCCGATTGACTCCAAGTTTCCGGGCGACGCGTACGAGCATCTGCTCGACGCCCAGGAGTCTGGTGACGCTGAGGCCGTCGCCGCAGCGCGCAAGACGCTTGATATGATGGTGAAACGTGAGGCTAAAGACATCTGCGAAAAGTACCTGAGTGTGCCGGCAACGACCAACTTTGGCATCATGTTCGTGCCGTTTGAGGGACTGTACGCCGAGGTCGTCAGTCGCCCCGGGCTTATCGAGACCCTGGGCCGTGACTATCACGTCAACGTTGCCGGCCCCAGCACCATGGCGGCCATCCTCAATAGTCTGCAGATGAGCTACCAGACATTTAAGTTGCAAAAACGCACCGATGACGTGCTGCGCGTGCTTTCTGCCGTCAAGGCCGAGCTGCCGCGCTATCAGGCGGCGCTGCGCCGCGCCCAGCAGCAGATCGAGACCGCGGGTAAAACGGTCGAGGGCATCATCACCACGCGCACCAACGTCATGGAGCGCAAGCTCAAGGACATCGACGCGCTGGAAGACGCGCGGGAGGCCGATGCGATTTTGGGCTTGGAGTCCGCAGGCCTGCTCGCAGACCAAAAAGACGAGGACTAGCTGCATCTGACGGCGGGGCGCCTGTGCAAGCACGGCGCGGGCGCTTTTCGCATCGCGCTTGCCTGAAGTGCGCTTCAATGTGCAACAATGGCGTTTCGCCCTATCAGATGCGAAAGGAAGCCCATGTCTCAGAGAAGCACCAGCCCGCTCAGTCGCTCCACCGTGCGTCGCACGCTGCAGCGGTTTTGGGGTGTGACGCGCACGCAGCCGCTGATTGTCTTTCTCTCGGTGTTCTCGTCGGCGGGCTACATCTTTTTGCTGACGTTTGCCAATACCTATGTGATGGCCCTCATTGTCGACCGCGTTCAAGCCGGTCCCGTGGCGGGTGACCAGGTGTTTGAGGTCTTCGGCCCCTATATCCTGGCGCTCGTACTTGTTAACCTGGTGGGTCAGATCCTCTCCAAGTTACAGGACTACACCGTCTACAAGCTCGAGATCGCAGGCAACTATCACCTGGCGCGTCTGTGCTTCGACACGCTCTCCAACCAATCCATGACATTCCATACCAGCCGCTTTGGCGGATCGCTTGTGAGCCAGACAAGCCGTTTTATGAGCGGCTACACGGGTCTGGTCGACGTGACGGTGTATTCGCTCATTCCCACCATCACCTCGGTCATCTGCACCGTGGCCGCACTCGCCCCGGTGGTGCCGACGTTTACCGTGATCCTGGTGTGCATCATGGTCGTCTACATCGCGTTTGTCTGGCTTATGTATAAGCGCATCATGCCGCTTTCGGCCGCGACGTCCGCCGCGCAGAACAAGCTCTCGGGTGTGCTCTCCGACGCGGTCACGAACATCTTGGCCGTCAAGACCTGCGGACGCGAGGACTTTGAACGCGATCTGTTCGACGCCGCCGATCGTGCCGCGCGCGACGCCGAGACGGTCTCGATGCACGCCATGATGCAGCGCAACTTTACGACCTCGGGCCTTATCGTCATCACCATGGCCGTGGTGAGTGTGTTCGTGGCGGGCGGCAACGCGCGGTTTGGCATCTCGGCCGGCTCGCTCGTCATGATCTTTACCTATACGTACAACCTCACCATGCGCCTGAACTACGTGAGCTCCATGATGCAGCGCATCAACCGCGCGCTGGGCGATGCGGCCGAGATGACGCGCGTGCTGGACGAGCCACGTTTGGCGGCAGACGACCCGGACGCCCCTGAGCTCAAAGTAACCGAGGGCGCGATTGATTTTGAGCACCTGAGCTTTGCGTACCGTGACGCTGCGGCGGGCGAGAACGTGTTCGATGACCTGACACTTCATGTGGCGGCGGGCCAGCGCGTGGGCCTGGTGGGCAAATCGGGCTCGGGCAAGACGACGCTCACCAAGCTCTTGCTGCGCCTGGACGACGTGCAGGGCGGCCGCGTGCTCGTGGACGGTCAGGATGTCTCGCGCTGCACGCAGCAGAGCCTGCGCCGCCAGGTTGCCTACGTGCCGCAGGAGGCGCTGCTGTTCCACCGCTCCATTCGCGAGAATATCGCCTACGGCCGCCCTGACGCCACCGACGAGCAGATCCGCGAGGCCGCGCGTCTGGCCAATGCCCTGGAGTTTATCGAGCGCCTGCCCCGTGGCTTTGACACCATGGTGGGCGAGCGCGGCGTTAAGCTTTCGGGCGGCCAACGCCAGCGCGTGGCCATTGCCCGCGCCATCCTAACCGACGCGCCGATTCTGGTGCTCGACGAGGCGACCTCTGCCCTCGACAGCGAGTCCGAGGCGCTGGTGCAGGAGGCGCTCGAAAACCTGATGCGTGGACGTACCTCCATTGTGGTGGCGCACCGCCTGTCCACCGTGGCGGCGCTCGACCGCATTGTGGTGCTGGCCGATGGCGAGATCGTCGAGGACGGCACGCATGCGCAGCTCGTCGAGGCGGGTGGCGAGTACGCGAGCCTGTGGAGCCGTCAGACCGGCGCATTCTTGGAGGCGTAAGCGTCTCGGACGTGGGACAATTGTGCCCATAAGTTTATTGTGCCGTTGAGCCGAGGAGTCGTTATGCCACGCGAGACCAATGCCGCCAAGCGCGAGCGCGCTATCGAGGTGTGCGAGCGCCTCAACCGTCGCTATGGCCCGGTCGAGTGCTTTTTGGACCACGAGAATCCCTTCCGCCTGCTGATCGCGGTGCTGCTCTCGGCGCAAACGACCGATGCACAGGTCAACAAGGTGACGCCGCGGCTGTTTGCCCAGTGGCCCACGCCCGAGGCCATGGCCGGGGCGAGCGTGGCTGACGTGGCAGACACCATCAAGTCACTCGGCTTCTACAAGAGCAAAGCCAAGCATGTCGTGGAGGCCGCGCAGATGATCGTTGCCGACTATGGCGGCGAGGTGCCGGCCGACATGAAGGAACTCGTGAAGCTGCCGGGCGTGGGACGCAAGACGGCGAACATCGTGCTCAACGTGGGGTATGGCATCGTAGAGGGCATTGCGGTGGACACGCACGTCAACCGCATTGCGCACCGCCTGATGCTGAGTCCCAAGACGCATGCAAAGGAGCCGCTCAAGACCGAGCAGGATTTGCTCAAGATTTTGCCGCACGAGTATTGGGAGTCGGTCAACCATCAGTGGATCACCTTCGGTCGCGAGATCTGCGACGCCCGCAAACCCAAGTGTGACGAGTGTCCGCTGGCAGATTTGTGCCCCAGCGTGCGCGTAGCGGGGTAGGGCGGAACGCATTTTCGTCTGGCGTTTTTTGCGGGGCTGGGTTTGCCCTTGAGCCGGAGTCCTCTCCATGCGCTACCATGACAGACAATGTATTTGACGTACGACCCGCCGAGCTTGCCCCGGCGGGCTTTTGGCGTTGCGATGCCGGAGGAACAGCATGCTCATTCACCGTATAGCCACGCAGCTCTACACTGCCGAGGCGCTGCAGACTGTCGAGGCCGGACTCGATGCCGGCGAGGACGTGACGCTGGCCGTGTCGCAGTCGGGTCGCACGCTTATGGCGGCCGCCCAGTTTGCGCGCCGTCCGCGCCCGACGGTCTACATTGTGAGCGGCGAGGATGCGGCCGATCGCGCCGCTCGTAGCCTTGCCGCCTACGTGGGCCTGGCGCATGTGTGCCGTTTCCCCGAGCGCAAGGATTATCCGTGGCGCGAGCAGGCGCCCGACGACGCCGTGGTGGCGCAGCGATGCGAGGCCCTGGGACGCATCGTGCGCGGGGACAACTGCATCATGGTTGCCTCGGCTCGCGCGTTGCTGCGCTGCGTGCCGCCAGTCGAGAGCCGCTACTGGGAGTCCGCTACTTTTACGGTGGGCGAGGAGATTCCTTTTGACGAGGTGCCGCATCGCCTGGTGGGCATGGGCTACACCAATGCCGGCGCCGCCGATGCGCCCGGTCTGTTCCGCGTTCACGGCGACACCGTCGAGGTGTTTCCCGCGCAGGAGAAAGCGCCCGTGCGCATTGAGTTCTTTGGCGACGAGATTGACCGCATCCGCCGCATGGTGAGCTCAACGGGGCAGACCATCGGTAACGAGGACAATATCGAGATCTTCCCCTGCCGTGAGCTGGCGCTTACCGACGAGGCCGTCCACAACATGCATGTGGCGCTCTACCGCGCCAGCCAGGACGACAGCAAGTTGGCAGCGCTGCTCGAGATGGTGGATGCGCGCATCGTCACGCCTGAGCTCGACCGCTTTTTGCCGGTGATGTACGGCCAGACCGTGAGCCCGCTGTCGCATGTGAGCGGCAAGGCGCTCGTGGTACTGTCCGAGCCGCGCTCGCTGTTCGACGATTGCCTGCGCGCCTACGAGGATATCGAGGCACGTGCCGGCGAGGCGGGAGTCGACCGTCTGGACGGCCTGTACGTGCGTGCCCAGCAACTCGACTTTGGTTCCCAGCAACGCCTGAACTATGTGAGCCTCATCCGTGCCGGCGGTGCGGTGACGGCCGAGCTCAAGATTGAGCAGCCTGCCATTGCAGGCTCGGACAACCGTTTTATGACGCGCATCCAGGAGGTCGTGAGCAAGCGCTATGCCTGCGTGTTTGCCATCCCCGACCGCGGTGCGCGCGAGTCGATGGAGCTCACCTTTGGCGACGAGGGCATTACCTTTGAGGAATCGCTGACCGCGGCGCCCGAAAACGCCGGCGCTATCGGCGACCGCGTGCGCGTGGCAGCGGCGGATTC
>CABUBY010000077.1 GCA_902489955.1 uncultured Collinsella sp.
CGGTCTTTCATGCAGCAGGGGCTCTCAATGTTTTTATGTCCTGCTCATATCGTCTCTGCGGTACCCATGAGCGTAGACATCTTTGCGACCAGTAAAGAGATTGCGGAAGAGCTCGAGTTTGTCGCGCGCTGGGCTTGCGCTGGTGACGATATCTTCGATCTGCGCCCGTCTATCGAAAGAATCGCCAGCTTTCTCCCATTCTTCCAGCGTTGTATAACGGATGTCTGGACCGCTGCTGCAGATAACGATTTGCTTGCGCGGATCCGAAGCGTGGACGACCGTTTTATTGAATTTGAATAGGGCGCTCCCGAAAAGGGCGTATTGATGCGTGCCGTTGCTCATTTGAAAGCCATTCTTATCAGCGTTCATTGGGATGAGGGTACGTCATTTCAGCTTTATGAGATACGCGACTTCGATTTTGGTTCGGTAATAGTGGGGTACCGATCCGTGAGTGGCAATCAGCCGGTGCCAAAACGTGCGGCGGCTGTTGTTAAAGGTTTTTGACGGCTATGGGGCGGGTTGGCGGCGTGGGGAGGGGTTTTCGAATGACCCCGTGGTCAAATAACGTCAAATGTGAGTACTGCTGTTAATGTAGTCTCATAACATTTGGCAAGAATAGAATACCAATTCGACATTATTCTATATATCTAACCCACCAAACACGGCATTTTGAGCCTTGGCAAGGCGTGAAATTAATCGAAACGATCGATTCCGGCGAGATTTTGCTGCTACTAATTTGGTGGCAGTACTCATATTTGCCATTTTTGTCCAGTGGGTACCGCGAGGGGGTCTGTTCGACTGGCCCAACGGCCCGGTGATGAGCGCCGGTATGATCAGCCCGCTCGATCCGGATCTGGTACACATTACTGACGACCTCAACGAGGCCGTCGACATCGCCCTGAGCGGGCTGATGTAGAGTGGCTAAAATGAGACGGGGCTAAAAAGACCGGTGCGTAACGTTACATATCAGTCTTTTTGGCCCCGTCCCAAATGAACTGCTTCTAAGTTGCGGTGGAATAGGGATTGATTGGCGGCTAATAAGCCAAAAACAGTCCCTATTTCACCGCAACTGATGTGGGCGTCCCTAGCGAGTTGGCTGGTAGCGGGGGCAGTAGCTGATGGCGATGGCGTCGACGCCTACATGGGTGGCGATGGTGCAGCCGATGGGGCCGGTGCCGGCGTCTACGTAGTCCTGGCCTGCGAGTGCCTCGTCGACAAGCTCCTGCTCCTCGGCGGCACCGGTCGTGAGCACGCGCACGCTGGAGCCCGGATGCTCGGCCAAAAACGCGAGGCAGTCTGCCATGGTGTTGGCGACGATGCGCTTGGCGCCGCGGCCCTTCTTGATGGCCTTGATCTCGCCCGACTGCCACTCCGGCGAAACGGCCAGGCGAATATTGAGCATCTGCGTGAGCTGGCCGGCGAGCTTGGGCGCGCGGCCGTTCTTAACGAGGTTCTCGAGCGTGCGGGGAATCAGCAGCAGGTGCGCGTCGGGCAGGGTCGCGCGGATCTGTGCCTCGGTCTCGTCCAGGCTGCGGCCGTCCTCGCGCATGGCGAGCGCGTACTCCACCAGCAGGCCCTCGGCACCCGAGCCGGTGCGCGAATCGATGCAGCGCACGTCGAGCTCGTGGGTCTCGGCGACCAGGCATGCGTTGGAATAGCAGGCGGACCATTCGCTGCACAGCGAGATAAAGATCGCGCTGTCGTGGCCGTCAGCACGCACGCGGTCAAAGAGTGCCTTGAACTCGCCGGCACTCGGCTGCGAGGTGTGCGGCAGCTGCTCGGAGCCGGCCATGCGGGCGACGTACTCCTCGGCGGTGATCTGTACCTGGTCGAGCAGGTCCTCGCCCTCGATAATCACATGCAGCGGAATCACGTAAATGCCGAGTTCTTGAGCGCGGGCGGGGGAGATGTCCGACGTGGAGTCGGTTATGATGGCAAAAGACATAATTGCACCTTTCGTTGGGGCGCTTGCGCGCCGCCTTCTTAGAGCAAAGTGCGACAAGTATAGTTGAGTTGCTCTACATTGCTAGGTTCAATTGTTGAATAGTCAACAGTTTGAAGTGACGGTGTGGAAATCATCAACTGGGGAAGAGGGATGCCGATGGCGGCATTACAGCTATGCGAGCGGCCGATTGTGTTGTTCGATTTTGACGGCACGGTGGCCGATACGGGTCGGGCGGTGATGACCTCGACGCGCAAGGCGTTGGCCGCGCGCGGGTTTTCGGAGGCGCAGATGGGTGACCTGCGCCGCATGATCGGGCCGCCCCTGTGGAAGAGCTTTCACGACTTTTATGGCTTTTCCCGCGAGGAGTCGCTTGTGGTGGCCGACGAGTACCGTGCCTTTTTTGATGAGCTGGGACCGGAAGAGTATCCCGTGTTCGATGGAATCCCCGAGCTGCTCGATGGCCTTGTCGCGCAGGGGCATCGCTTGGCCGTGGCGACGTCACGCATGGAGGCAAAGTGCATTGACATGGTGGGCGAGCTGGGGCTTTCACAGTTTGAGGCGGTGGTTGGCATGAATCCACCGCAGGGGCGCGAGACCAAGGCCGATTCGGTCCGCGATGCCCTGGCGGCGCTCGGCGCGACGGCCGACGATGCCGTGATGATCGGCGATCGCTTTAACGATGTGGATGGCGCGCACGCAATGGGCGTACCGTGCATTGGTATCTATTCGGGCGCGGCGGCGCCGGGCGAGCACGAGGCGGCGGGTGCCGATGCAGTGGTGCACTCGGTGGCCGAGCTTGCTAAACTTTTCGCTATATAAGTACTTGATGTGAGGGGCGGCACACTTGCCCCTCATTGGTAAGGAGGTCGTCCATGAATCAGGTGGAGCAGAGCGTTACCGAGTATGTCGACGAGGTCTGGGAGGATGTCGTCGCCGATATCGAGCAGCTGGTGAGTTATCCGTCCGTGGCAGTTTCTGCCAATGCGGAGCCTAGCGCGCCGTTTGGCCGCCCGGTTCGTGATGCGCTCGATTGCGCGCTCGGCATTGCGCAAAAGCTCGGCTACCAGACGAGCGACGACGAGGGCTATGTGGGAATCGCCGATATCCCGGGTCGCGGCGACAAGCAGCTCGCGACCATCTGCCACGTGGACGTGGTGCCCGCCGGCCCCGGCTGGAACACCGACCCGTTTGCGATGGAGCGTCGCGAGGGCTGGCTGCTCGGCCGCGGCGTGATCGACGACAAGGGTCCGGCGGTGTTGTCGCTCTACGCCGGCGCCTACCTGCTCAAGCACGGCATTGTGCCGCGCTATACCTTCCGCGCGCTGCTGGGCTGCGATGAGGAAGTGGGCATGTCCGACGTTCACCATTATCTGGAGGACCACGCAGACCCCGACTTTTTGTTTACGCCCGATGCCGAGTTCCCGGTCTGCAATGCTGAGAAGGGCCAGTTTGGGGCGACGTTTGTGAGCCCCAAGATCGACGGCGGGCGCATTGTGTCCTGGAGCGGTGCCGAGGCGAGCAACGCCATTCCGTCGCAGTCCATCTGCGAGCTCGCGATTGCCGCCGATGAGCTGCCGGCGCCCGTTGAGAACGCCGACCGCCTGGAGATCACGGCGCTCGATAACGGGCACGCGCAGATTTTTGCCCATGGCATTGGCGGTCATGCCTCGATGCCCGAGGGAACGATTAACGCCGTCGGCCTGATCGTGGCGTATCTGCGCGAGGCCGAGGACGCGTTTGGTGCACGCGACGAGCGCCTGCTGACGCCTGCCGAGCACGAGTTCGTCAAGTTCCTGGCCTTTGTGCATGCGGATGCCTATGGCCGCGGCCTGGGTATCGATGCGACGAGTCCGGCGTTTGGCCCGCTTACCTGCAACGCTGGCGTCATCCGCGTGGCGGATGGCCATATTGAGCAGGTCATCGACGTCCGATTCCCCGATAGCACCAGTGCCGATACCATCCGCGAGCAGCTCGACCCGCTCGTGGGCCGTTTTGGCGTGACGTGCCAGCTGGGTCGCGCTAAGGTGCCGTTCTCGGTGTCTGCCGACGATCCGGCCGTGAAGGCGCTTATTGATACCTATAACGAGTTTACGGGCAAGCATGCTGAGCCCTTTGCCATGGGCGGTGGCACCTATGCGCGCAACTTTGCCCGCGCCGTCTCGTTTGGCCCCGAAGAGACCGGCCTGGAGCTGCCCGAGTGGGGCGGCCAGATGCACGGTCCCAACGAGTGCGCCAACGAAGAGCAGCTCAAGCAAGCACTCAAGATCTATATTGTTGCGATCCTCCGTTTGAATGAATTAGAGCTTTAGGGTTTCGCGGTTTCCCAATCTAAGTTGCGGTGGAATAGTTCCTAGAATGGGCCATTTGATGGCCAAGCAGGAACTGTTTCACCGCAACTTTGTTTTTATTGGTGTAAAAGGTGCGCCATGTTCGGCGCTGGATTGTTATCCGTTTGTAAAGGCTGGGCCGCGCTTGCGGTAAGGGTCTATCAAATGGCCGTAAGAAACCGCAGATAAGGCGGTCGTCGCCCGATCGAGGCCGTATCTTTCCAAACAGCAAAGCGGGCAGGGTGCCCGCGAGTCGCATGTATGAAAGGAAGATCATGCTCGATCAGGCTTATTCTCGTCGTCAGTTCCTCGGCCTTGCTGGTGGTCTTGCCAGCATCGTCGGTCTCGGTCTCGTTGGCTGCGGCGGCGCAGGCGCATCCGACGCCGCCGACAAGGGTAGCGCCGCTGCTGCCGAGTCCGTCTCCGGCGAGGTGACCTACGACGGTGCCTCCTCGTTCCAGGCTCTCGTCGAGGCCGCTGCCGAGAAGTTCATGGATGCCAACCCCGACGTCTCCGTCTCCGGCTCGGGCAACGGTTCGGGCAAAGGTCTGACCGCTGTTGCCGCCGGCACCGTCACCATCGGTAACTCCGACGTCTTCGCCGAGACCAAGCTCGAGGCCGACCAGGTCAAGAACCTCGTCGACCACGAGGTCGCCGTCGTGGGCATGGGTCCCGTCGTCTCTAAGAACGTGAAGGTCGACGACCTGTCCCTCGAGCAGCTCAAGGGCATCTTCTCCGGCCAGATCACCAACTGGAAGGAGGTCGGCGGCGACGACGCCAAGATCGTCGTTCTCAACCGCAAGGCCGGTTCCGGTACCCGCGCCACCTTCGAGGCTGCCGTCTTTGGCGACGAGGCAGTCGACTTTAAGGGCGACGCCGAGCTCGACAAGTCCGGCGATGTCCAGACTCAGATGGGCAGTACCGACAACGCCATCTCCTACCTGGACTTCTCGCACTTCGATGACTCCAAGTTCAACGCCATCAAGGTCGAGGGCGTGGAGCCCAAGAGTGCAAACGTCACCGACGACTCCTTTAAGATCTGGGCTACCGAGCACATGTACTGCTCCAAGGACGCCGACGAGGCCACCAAGGCCTTCCTGGAGTTCATGCTCTCCGACGACGTCCAGGGCAAGCTCGTCGAGGAGCAGGGCTTTATCCCCGTCTCTGCCATGAAGGTCGTCAAGGACGCCAGCGGCAAGGTCTCCGCTAAATAAATAATCGCCCCCCGGAAAGGTTTGCAATGGCAAAACAGCTGCCAAAACGCGACCTTGAGAACGTGGGCCTGGGCGTCACGGGTGCGTGCGTTGCGCTCGTGACGCTTGTCGTTGCCGCGCTCATCTTTATGGTCGCCCAAAAGGGCCTCTCGGCTTTTATCAAGGACGGCGTCTCGGTCGTCGAGTTCTTCACCGGCACCAAGTGGGACCTGGCCAACACGGCCAAAAACGGCCTGCCCTACACCGGCGCCCTGCCCCTGATCGTCACCTCGTTTGCGGTCATGGTGCTCTCCACGCTCATCGCGCTGCCCATCGCCATCGGCTCTGCCATCTTTGCGGTCGAGATTAGCCCTAAGTTTGGTTCCAAGATCTTTCAGCCGCTTATTGAGCTTTTGACCGGCATTCCCTCGGTCGTCTTTGGCCTGATTGGCTTTCACGTGGTCGTCGGCCTTATGAAGAGCGTTTTCCACGTGAGTACGGGTCTGGGCATCTTGCCCGGCGCCATCGTGCTGGCCGTCATGATCCTGCCGACTATGACCACGCTTTCGGTTGATGGCCTGCGTGCCGTGCCCGACAGCTACCGTCAGGGCTCGCTCGCGCTGGGCTACACCCGCTGGCAGACCATCTGGCACGTGGTGCTCAAGTCTGCCATGCCGTCGCTCATGACCGCGGTCATCCTTGGCATGACCCGCGCCTTTGGCGAGACGCTCGCCGTGCGCATGGTTATCGGCGGTATCGAGGCCATGCCGACGTCGCTGCTGTCGCCGGCGTCCACCATCACCACCACGCTCACCACGTCCATGGCGGTCTATGCCGAGGGCTCGGCCCAGGACGATGTTCTGTGGGCGCTAGGTCTGCTGCTGATGGGCATGAGCCTCATCTTCATCCTGATCATCCATCTCATTGGCCGCAAGGGGGCGAAGGCTCGTGGCTAGCACGCGCATCCATATCGACGAGGCGAGACTCGGGCGCGTCCAAAAGCAGGACCGCATCGCCACGGGCGTGCTGACGGCAATCGTCGCCATTGTCATGCTCATCGTTGTTTCCATGGTGGCCTACATCCTGTTCGAGGGCATCTCGACGCTGTTCCAACCGGGCTTCCTCACGCAGCCCGCGCGCGCCAACGGAACCCAGGGCGGCGTGCTCTACCAGCTGTTCGACTCGTTCTATCTGCTGCTGATCACCCTGATCATCTCGGTGCCCATCAGCCTGGGCGGCGCGGTCTTTTTGGTTGAGTACGCGCCGGACGGTCCCATCCGCGACATCGCTTCCACCGCCATCGAGACGCTGTCCTCGCTGCCTTCCATCGTTGTCGGCATGTTCGGTTTCCTGGTGTTCTCGGTGCAGCTGGGCTGGAAGTACTCCATCATCTCCGGCGCCGTCGCGCTCACCATGTTCAACATTCCCATCCTGGTGCGCGTGATCCAGCAGGCGCTCGAGGACGTGCCGCAGGCCCAGCGCGATGCGTGCCTGGCCATGGGCCTTACCCGCTGGGAGGCCACGCTGCACATCCTGATCCCCGAGGCCATGCCTGCCATCGTGACCGGCATCGTGCTTTCGGCCGGCCGCGTGTTTGGCGAGGCCGCGGCACTGCTCTTTACCTCGGGCATGAGCTCGCCGGTGCGTTTGAACTTCTTGAGCTTTAACCTGTCGAGCCCCACCTGCGCTTGGAACGTGTTCCGCCCCGGTGAGTCGCTCGCCGTGCACATCTACAAGATTTACGGCGAGGGCAGCCCCGAGGCCCAGCAGATCGTTTGGGGCACCGCTGCACTGCTGATGATCTGCGTGCTGCTGTTTAACATAGTTGCCCGTATCGTGGGCAAGCAACTGGCAAGGAAGATGACGGCCGAATGAGCGAGATGAATGCAACGCCCGCAACCGAGGCGGCCACGTCCGAGACCCAGGACTTTCTGTCGAGTGTGGGGGAGAGCGAAAAACGCGTGCGCGTGAGCGGCAGGGCCGTGAGCGACGAGGTCGTGCTCTCCACCAAGGACGTCAACGTGTACTATGGCGACCACCATGCGCTGCACGATACGTCGCTCGACTTTCACAAGGGCGAGATCACGGCGCTCATCGGGCCTTCGGGCTGCGGCAAGTCGACCTTCTTGCGTAGCCTCAACCTCATGAATCGCGAGATTCGCGGCTGCCGCGTGGAGGGCGAGATCAATTACCGCGGGCGCAACGTGAATACCAAGACCGAGAACACCTACGAGCTGCGTCGCTCCATTGGCATGGTGTTCCAACAGCCCAACCCGTTCCGCAAGTCCATTCGCGACAACATCACGTTTGCGCCTAAGCGCCACGGCATCACCGACCGTGACGAGCTCGACCGCATGGTCGAGGAGAGTCTGCGCGGCGCGGCGCTGTGGGACGAGGTCAAGGACAAGCTCGACAAGAGTGCCTACGCGCTTTCGGGCGGCCAGCAGCAGCGTCTGTGCATCGCGCGCACGCTGGCGCTCAACCCCGACGTGATCCTGTTTGACGAGCCCTGCTCGGCGCTCGACCCCATCTCGACGCTGGCGATCGAGGACCTTATGTCGTCAATCGTTGCCGACCGTGCCATCGTCATCGTGACGCACAACATGGAGCAGGCGTCGCGTGTGTCCAACCGCACGGCGTTCTTCTACATGGGCGATATGGTCGAGTACGACGAGACCGACGAGATTTTCCAACGGCCCAAGGATAAGCGGCTGAATGATTACCTCACCGGCATGTTCTCCTAGTCCGGGACATGCTTGAGGCCCGTGGCGGCCACGGTCGCCACGGGACTGATTGGAGGGG
>CABUBY010000078.1 GCA_902489955.1 uncultured Collinsella sp.
TGATCGGCCTTTCGGTCACCGATGGCCTAGGGTTCGAGACCGATGTGTACGAGAGTTCCTACGCCAGGGCCAACGGCATTTCGGGCGCGACTTTCTCGGTTGGCGACCCGAGCGAGCTGTGCTTCGAGGTGACCGGCAGCGCGATCGACCGGAACCCGCCCACGGTCTCGAACGTTTCCATCTCCGCGAAGAGGGTCCCCGTCGGCGGGATCCTCCGTATCTATTGCAATGTAGGCGACGCGGACGGCGTAAAGTCTGTCTCCCCGATCCTCGGCGACCCCGGCTATGTCGAGGACCCGAACTCTTTAAAGACCCGCAAAACGTTGAGCTGCAGCTACGATGCGGCAAGGGGCTATATCGAAATCGAGTTCCCCACGTCGCTCTCGATGGGCTCGTTTGAAATCCAAGCCCTCGCGGTCCTCGACAAGACGGGCCACGAGACCTTCGTCTACAGCTCCGCCTACGCCGAGCGTAACGGCAAGACCGGCGTTCAGACCTTTGATGTCGACGACGCGGGGGACGTCACCTTCGACGTGACCGCTCCGCTGTATGCCGCCACCAAGGGCGACGGGCAGGCGTATGCAAAGGACGGCGAGGCCGGTCTGACCTTCCGCTTCAGCGGTCCTCTCGATGAGTTCACGCGTCTCCTCGTGGACGGAACTGAGGTCTCCGCCGAGAACTACACCGCAACCAGGGGCAGCACGATTATCGAGCTCAGGCCGTCCTACCTGGACACGCTCGCCGGCGGCGGACACACCGTCACGGCCGTCTGGAAGGACGGGACGGCGACCGATGCGTCCTTCACCGTGGAGGGGAAGGCCCAAGGGGAGCAGGCGGGCGGAAAGACCGACGTAGATTCACCCGGCGACAACAAAAGTGATCCTGCCACTCCTGAAAAGGACGCCGACGAGGCGGCTACAAAAAAGTCGGGACGCACGACAGCCGATGAACCAAAGCTCGCTGCAACCGGCGACTCCACTTGGATGGCCAACATCGCATTGGCCATGGCGGCCACGGCCTGCTTCACGGCAGCGAGAAGGCTTGAGCCCAAGCAGCATAAGCACGAACAGTAGCTCAAAGCGAACTCAACTGGGAAGGGCAGATGGATAGCCGTCCTTCTCTTATAATCAACCCAATCCGCTGAAATGCAATCAGTTAACGAGTTTCGCCAGACGCTCGGCCTCTACCCCGCTCTAGCAAGCCACCAGGCGATGAGATAATGCCCACGACTATCAACGTAAGCAAGGAGCGCGCTATGGCAGACAACGAGACCAAACCCTCGGCGAACGACGGCCGAGAGGAGCTCGTGGCAAAACAGCTCGCATCGACCAAAATCCACCTCGCGCTCACTCAGAAGCGGGTGGACGTCTCCGGCGCCATCAAGCTACCGCTCGAGCGAATTCCCCAACTCGGCGTGGCGTTCGCCTCGCTCCCCTCGATGTTTCGCACCGTCACCAACACGGTGAGCGTGCCCACGCTGCTCCAGGCGACTGACAAATATGGTAACCCGCTCGATCCGTCGAAACTCAACACGTTCAAGGACGGCAACGGTCTCACAGGGGGCTACCGCGACGCCGCCAAGGGCCTTGGGCAGGCGCGCTTCCACGTAGTCGAGGGCGACATCGCCACGAGCGTCACGCAGGTGCCTTACGATCCAACATCGCTATTCATGGCAGCCGCAATCGCGCAGATAAACCAAAAGCTCGACTCCATCCAGGAGTCCGTCGACGAAATGTTCGAGTACATGCGTCAGCGCGACAAGGCCAACATGCGTGGCAACCTCAAGACGCTCGCAGACATCCTCAACGGTTACGGCCTCAACTACGGCAACGCCACCTACATGGCAAACGCCCATATGAAGGTGCTCGACATCAAGCAGTCGTCCGCGCAGGACATGGAACTCTTCCGCTCGCAGGCACAGGCGGATCTGAAAAAGAAAGGGTTCATCGAGGTGCGAGACGGCTTGGGCAGACGCCTCGACAAGGTGCTCGACTACCTCAAAGACTGCCAGCTCGCCACCTACATCCACGCGTTCTCGCTGTTCCTCGAACCCATGCTCGCCCAGAACTTCGAGCCCGCAAAGCTCGCGGACGCCACTGCGAAGATCGAGGCTGATTCGATCGCGTACCGCGAGCTCTACACCGACTGCTACAACGCACTCGAAGCGGGGGCTGTCGACACCGTCGATGCGGCACTGCTGGGCGGTATCGCGTCCGCGGGCAAATTGCTCGGTCACGCCATCGCAAAGACCCCCGTGGGCGACCATACACTCATCGACGAGGCGCTCGAAGGCGCAGGAGAGAGCATCGGAAAGTTCAACGACAAGCAATCCGAGAAACTCCTCGAAAAGCTCCATCAGGCAAAGACGCCCGACGTCACGCCGTTCAAGCAGAGCGTAAAGGAGATCGACACCCTCTACAACCGCCCCGCGCAGATCGCCGTGGACGCCGAGAACGTCTACATCTTGCCTGCCAAGCAGCAGGAAGAGTAACGATACGCGACAGGCACGCGCCATGCAGACAGCTAACGCCCCTACCTTCCCGCCGCCTTCAGCTTCAGCAGCAGGTCGCCCAGCTCGGGGCACTTGCTAGAGAGGCGTGTCTGGGCCCGCTCGCCCATCCCCCAACGTTGGCGGACTTCTTGGGCGCGCGGACTCACGTGATAGTCCCCGTCCATCACCTGCTTGAGCAGCTTGGCGGTCACGCGCGCATCGGCTAGGGCGCTGTGGGCATGGCCCGTCGACTCGTCAAACTCGATGCCGAACCACGTTGCCGCGTCGCCCAACGAGACGCGCCCGTGGCTGCCAACGTCCATGATCGAGGTGTAAAACGCCTGCAGGTCGGCCCAGTCCGTAGGAAATGTGGAAAGGTCGATGTGCTTTGCCTGGCACTCGGTCAAAAGCTGCCGACGGTCCGCACCGTTCCAACAGACCACCTGGGCGGAGTAGCGACCGATCCAATCGCTGAGCCTTTTTATCACCATGTAGAGCGGATCGGCCATCGCGGTGTCCACGGCCGATATCCCCGTGAGCTCGCGGACGGGATACGCAACGCCTTCGGTAAATTCCGTCTGCACAAACTGCGAGAACTCGCCCATAACGTTGCCGTGGTAATCGAGCTTAACGGCGCCGACCTCGATAATCTCATTGCGCAGCCCACGGCGCTGGCGCTGTTTTGGCACCGGCGCAAACTCAAAGTCCAGCACAATCTGGCGCGCAAAGTTCGTCGTATCGATAGCCGAGATACACGGCGTCTTTTCAGCTGACACGGTTAGGGCCTTTCTCCGTTGCTTGCCGCTTGTTACATAAGCGGCTACATTGCCGTAAGGATAGGTGGCCGCGCGGACATGAAAGCTGGGCGCAATACCATGCGCTAATCACACGCCATGCAGACGGCCCCAAGAGAGTCGCCCGCTCTATTCAAATGGATGAAAAGATTTAGGCCCGGTGACTTGAATCAGCGGTCATCCCGGGCCCATCAATATGCAGTGTACCTACAGAGGGCTGGTTAATCAAACGGGCTTTCGGTGACGAAGACCTGCGCGTCTAGCCCCAATCGCCCAGCGCCGTCTTCTGCCGCCCTTACGAAAGGCTGCTATTCGAGGGAATCACGTTGCTGTTATTATCGAACATATATTCGTATTTATGACCGCGCTTTGATAGAATGGCAGTTGTTGACGGCAGTTCCATGTGCCGGGCAGCGCCCTCCATGCGACGGGAGGTGATGCCCATGACCGATCTGATTGATTTCGTGAAGCTCCTGACCGCTTTGGTCTCGCTCCTCACGGCGCTTATCGGACTTTCCGAGGCACTTAAGCAGCGTACGAAGCAAAAGAAGAGGGGTCGACGCCGTTAAGGCATTGACCCCTTAATCGAAGTAACGGCGCTGCCCAGCTATCCACAACTTGGGCTGCCGTCGGCCTTATTCTACCCACGGACATTGAGTTTAACAAATGGTTTTTTCGGTAGCGAAGCCTCGGTCCCTCAGCCGCTCAGCACCTGCTTCCTACTCCAGCCACCATTCCATATCCACGGAGCACTCGACCTCGATAGGCTCTGGCTCCAGCACCGTCTCCTCGGAGCCTCCGGACGCCCCATCGGGAGCACACGCGGCAACACAGTATGTTCGACCATAGCCCGCCGCCCGACTGTTATACGAGATATGCTTGACGCCGCCCAGCATAGACCCCGCCGCAACGGCAAGTGCCTGCGCGTTGCCGCGAGCACGTTCAACCGCACGGGCAATCAGGGCGTCTTCCGCCGCGCGCTGATCCGCCAACTCAAATCGAATGCTCATGTCGGGATGTGACTCGCAGGTATTGAGTGCGGTCCACACAGCAGCAAAGTCAGTCGAATCGACAGGCGCGGCAACCGTACCGTACGCATAGTAGTTGTAGCCCACAATCGTCGCCTTCTTGCGCGTCATCTGCGCATAACAAGTGTACCGACAGCATGTTAATTCGCTATCCAAACCAAAGGGCGCCAGCGCGGCGGCTACGCGGGCGCGATCGGTGTTGTAATCCTCCAGGCACGATTCCTTGGTGGTGCGGCGACCACCAAAGCCAATGCTAAAGATCACGCGGTCGGGCATAACCTCGTCCTCTATCTCGGCGCCAACGCTCACATAACCGGTCTTATCCGTTGCCATGACATCCGTCCTTTCCACGAATGGCTACGTTGCGGTAAGCGTAGCCACCCGTGCGGACACAAAAATGGGATGCTGTGCCACGCGCGCCAGGCACGCGCCATGCAGATGGCCCCAAGAGAGTCGCCCGCTCTATTCAAATGGATGAAAAAGATTGAGGCCCGGTGACTTGAATCAGAGGTCATCCCGGGCCCATCAGAGCTCGTAGAGCTCTTGGTTGCTTTGGTCTCGCTCTTCACGGCGCTTATCGAACTTTCCGAGGCACTCAAGCAGCATTCGAAGCATAACAAGTCGCTGCCATTAAGGCACCGACCTCTTGACCAAGCAACGGCGTTTCCCAGCTCTCCAGAACTTGGGCTGCCGTCAACTTTATTCTATCCGCGAGCATCTGGTTTACCAAATGGATTTTCGGTAAAGGAAGCACGGCACGCCCGCAAAACCACTACGCCCCAAGTGCCGCCATGGGGATCACCGCCACGCCGTCGTCGCGTGTGTAGGCAATGCTCCCCTTTCCAACCACGACCGCCAAAAACGCCGGCGCGGCATTCTGGGCGGCAGGATTGGAGAGCACTTTCCTCTCCAGCGCCTTGAGATTTCTCGCTCCATCGTCTGCTTTCGCATCACTCAGCTTGACCTCGATGGCTCCCATCCGCACAGGTCCTCGGTCAGCTTGAGCCTGTTGAAGAGATCCAGGTGCCCAGCGATGGTCCTCTCGTCGGGGCCCGTCTCACCGTACGAGGCGTCCTTTATGAGCGTCTTGTACGTGACAGCCTGGCTCTCGTTCATGGCAAGAGCTCGCAAAAGGCCGTGTGCAAGCTCGGGCGATCATGCGATATACGAAATTACGCCATTCTCAATGCTGTTTTTACGCCGTTCTCAATGTAGTTTTTACGCCATTTTCATTGTAGGTTTTACGCTTGGCATCCTTAGCGCGACCCATTCCGAGCAATCACATCAGAGCGCGCTTGGTTATCTCCGCTCGCACATCTCGGCAAACGAAATCAGCTTGGTATCTCCCCTGCTCGCCGCAGCTTCCTGACATCCTTGCGTAAAGCCACGCTTCGAGAAGATCACGTAGCTTTTATGCTGACGCCTAAAGAGCTCGCTTCGGTACACGAGCTTTTCCAGAACATCCTCGCCTGCCGGTTCGTTACGCCATTTGCACTCCGCAAAGAGCGCCGCGCCCTCTCCGTCGTCGACAATCAAATCGATCTCTTCCTGCGTACGCGTCCGATTGTCCGTTCCCCACCAACGGCCAACTGTTGCCGGCACCACACCAAGTTCGCCCGCGCGTGCGAGTTCGTACACGTATTGTCTGCATATAAGCTCAAAGACCGTACCCATGTAATCCGATACGTGCGGCTCAATGCGCCTATACGCCATCTCGGCCATATCGTTTTGAATCAGCCCAATGTTCTGCGGCACAAACTTGTACCAGAACCTAAACATCTGGTCGCTCAGCAGATACACGGCTCGCTTATTGCTCGTCTCGTTTAGGGGCAGCTCGCGCTCGACAATCCCAAGCGACGCCAGCTTATCCACATAGCTCTTTACGTTGCTCGCAGGGATTCCCATAGAGCTCGCAATCTCTGAGATCTTCGAGCGCCCCTGGGCAATTGCTTGCACGATCGCATCATATTGCTCGGGATTGCGGCACTCTTGCAATAGCAGGTTACTCGGCTCCTCAAAGAGATAGCCCGTAGGAGTAAGAAAAAGACGTTTGATGTTGTCCTCGAGCGATACGGTAGGATCGACTTTCTCGATATATGCAGGAATGCCGCCCGTCATGCCATAGCAAACCGCAGCGTCTTCGCGACCTATGCTCTGCCACAAACCGAGGGTCGTCGTAAAATCCAGCGGCATGATCTTAAACTGGGCCGTACGCCTACCGTATAGCGGACTCTCGTAGCCCAGCACCTGCTCTTCCATGAACGAAAGCGACGACCCGCACAGGATAAGCATGAGCTTGGTCTCTTTGTACAAGTGATCGATCTTGTCTTGCAGCAACGAGCTGATCTCGGGATTCGATTGGGCGAGATAGGGATACTCGTCAATCACGACAATCAAACGTTCCGTGCGAGCCATGGTGGCCAACGCATCGAACGCCTCGTCAAAACTACGAAACGACACACCTGCAGCACCAACCGAACCCGCAAGTATCGCCTGGCTAAAGCCGTGCAGGTTTGCCACTGCATTGGTACGACGAGCTTGAAAGTAAATAGCCTTCTTGCCTTGGATAAACTCTGTGATAAGACGCGTTTTACCCACGCGACGGCGGCCGTAAATCACAGGCATTTCAAAGGAGCCCGTGCCATACAGTCGATTGAGCTCGGACATTTCCACTGTTCTTCCGATAAACATAGGGCCATCCTTCCTTCACGTTATAGCTTGCCATATTATACCTTCCTATAATATAGCTAGCTATAACGTAATTCGACAAGCGGCGCACGAAAAGGGGCGATACACCGCCGCACGTGGACCGTTCCGGAAAATGTATCCCGTTCTGGAGCCAAAAACTGGGCCGTAGTTTCCGCTAAGCATGCCATCCGGAAAGCGTGTCCCGTTCTGAGCCTGAATTCTGGGATGCACTTTCCGCTGAAGCTTCTACCGGAAAATGCATCCCATTCCGAGCGCTCATTCCGGGTCACAGTTTCCGCAGGTACAAGGCGACAGTCCGCCGCCCTTATCACATGCCTTCAAATATGCGATCCAGAAACACAAAACAGCAGATAGAATGCTCTTTTTCAAAAAAGTACACGTTCCGAAACTTACCAAGACTTCATATCCAGCTACCGTTCACGGTCGCCGATTACCGCCCACCGATTCAAACAAGAAATATGTCGTCAAAAGCAGGTCATCTACCTGCATGGTTAGATTTTGGTCAGCTTTTGGTCAGCTGAGCGGCAAGTTCCAGCTGATACGTTTTTGCTACCCAAAAGGAGGCGGTAGCTCATGACCCATTGCAATGACCAGCTCATCGACCAACTGCTCACTCAAGCCGAACAAGAGGGGCGCTGTCTGATTCCCCCGAGCACGGCGATCCGAAAAGCGCTCCTTCGGCGCACCGGCGGCACGGTTGTCTCGCCCATGCCGGGGTTGTTTGCGCGAAAAACGCGCTGGGATGAGCTCAACCGGGCGCAGCGTCATTGCGAGATTATTCGCGCCCTTGCGATCATCCACCCCGATTGGACGTTCTGCTCGTTTTCGGCAGCTTGCCTGCTGGGGCTCGAGGTCTCGTGGCGACATCTGAATGTCGTGCATGTTTGCAGCTCGACAAAGCCGTCGGCTCGTCCGGGCGCACATATTCAGCGACACCAGATTGAGCCGGCCGGAGCAATACGCAGAGCCGGCATATCGGTAACGCCGCCCATCCAAACGGCCACAGATTGCCTGCTGCAAACTGGTTTTGCCGACGGCATGCCCATTGCCGATTCGGCGATCTCAAAGCTCGGCCTTGCGCCGGAACAGCTGATGGAGGCCGTTGAGCAACGAGCGACTGCCCGCAATGGTCGCGCGATTCGCACCGCCCTCACAACGCTTCGATATGCCGACGCCCGCGCCGAGAGCGGCGGGG
>CABUBY010000079.1 GCA_902489955.1 uncultured Collinsella sp.
CTTTCGGATCGATCGTGCTGGTTGATGTACCGTGAGCCATCGTATCACGCGCGGGCTCGTGGCGGCAGGGAAGCCTGATGTGCAGTGGCCGTGGGGCGGGGAGCGTGTAAACTGGAGTGAGCAAACCGTGCCCAGCCCAAAGCGAGGTATTCAATATGTCTGACAAGCGCCGCACTTTTGCCGTTATCGACGGCAACTCGCTCATGCACCGCGCCTTCCACGCAGTGCCGCCCACCATGAACGCGCCGGACGGTCGTCCCACCAACGCGATCTTTGGCTTTCTGAACATGTTTCTTAAGATGATCGATGCCTTTAACCCCGACGGTGTGGTCGTGGCGTTTGACAAGGGCAAACCGCGCGTGCGCATGGAGATGCTGCCGCAGTATAAGGCGCAACGCCCGCCCATGGACCCCGATCTGCATGCGCAGTTCCCTATGATTAAGGAGCTGCTCACCGCGCTCAACGTGCCGATTCTGCAGTCCGAGGGCTGGGAAGGCGACGATATCCTGGGAACCATGGCGCGCCTGGGTGAAGAGGCCGGCTGCGACATGCTGCTGGTGACCGGCGACCGCGACATGTATCAGCTCGTGACCGAGCACGTCAACGTGGTCTCGACCCGCAAGGGCCTGTCCGACGTGGCGATCATGACGCCCGAGAGCGTGGACGACCTGTATCACGGCATTACGCCGTCGCTCGTGCCCGATTTCTATGGCCTGAAGGGCGATACGTCGGACAACATTCCCGGCGTACCGGGTATTGGCCCCAAAAAGGCAAGCGCGCTCATCGCGCAGTACGGCAGCCTGGACGAAGTCATCGCGCATGCCGACGAGGTCAAGGGCAAGATGGGCGAGAACCTGCGCGCACACATCGACGATGCCCTGCTGAGCCGCAAGGTCGCAACCATCCGCACCGATGCGCCCGTTGAGCTCGATTTTGAGGCGACGTCCTTCCCGGCGTTTTCTGCCGATGAGGTGTCCGCAGCACTGGGTACGCTTGGTATCACTGCCATGCAGAACCGTTTCTTGGCACTGATCGGTGACGAGGGTGGCGCTGCTGCCGCCTCCAGTGTGTTTGAGATACCTGCGATGGTCCGCGCAGCCGCCGGCGATGCTGACGCGCTTGGTGCCGTTGCGGCTGAGGTCTCCCGCGCGATTGATGCCGGCGAGTGGGTCGCCGCCGTGGTGGACGACGACAAGGAAGAGGGCGCGCTCTTTGGACTGACGCGCACGCTGTGGCTGGCGACGTCCAAGGGCCTGTTCGCGCTCGAGGAGGGCGACGGCGCCTCCACTGCCGTAGTCGATGGCTTCAACTTCGCTCACGGTGTGATCGCCGGCGTGCTTGCGCGCCTGTTTATGGAGGGCCGCGTGGCGAGCCCGGATACGAAGGCGCTGCTGCACGAGCTTTCGCCCATCGATTCTTCTGAGCCCGAGCTCATGGATCCGCTCGCTGCCGATTCCACGCGTATCTTCGATACCGTTGTCGCTGCCTATCTGCTGGATTCCGATCGCTCCGAGTTCGATGAGGCATATCTGGCCGATACGTATCTGCAGATGGCGCTGCCTGCGGCGCGCGGTGCAGGGGGTGCCGGTGAGGACGCTCCGGCGCCCGCCGCTCGCACGGCGGCCTTGACGCTGGCGCTGGTCGCACCGCTGCGCGACCGCATGGCCCGCGAGAACGCCGCCAACGTGTTCGATGGCATCGAGATGCCGCTCGTTCCGGTGCTTGCCAAGATGGAGCGCGCGGGCATGCTCGTGGACCCCGATCGCCTGCGCAGTCTGTCCGAGGGTCTGGCGACCCAGATCACCGAGGTTGAGCGCAGTATTCGCGATCTGGCGGGTGACGAGACCTTTAATATTGGCAGTCCCATGCAGCTGTCGCATGTGCTCTTTGATGTGATGGGGCTTCCGACCAAGGGCCTCAAGAAGACTAAGCGCGGCTATTATTCGACCAACGCCAAGGTGCTGAGCGACCTTGCGCGTGACCACGAAATCGTGCGTCTGATCTTGGACTGGCGTGAGAAGTCTAAGATCAAGTCCACCTATCTGGACACCCTGGGCCCGCTACGCCGTGGTGACGGTCGCGTACACACTACGTACAACCAGACCATCACGGCAACGGGGCGTCTGTCCTCGAGCGACCCGAACCTGCAGAACATCCCGACGCGCTCGGAGCTGGGTCGTACCGTTAAGACGGCGTTTTCGGCAGGCGAGGGAAGCGTCTTTTTGGCGGTGGACTACTCGCAGATCGAGCTGCGTCTGCTGGCGCATCTCTCAGGTGACGAGCACTTGGTGCGCGCCTTTAACGAGGGCGAGGACTTCCATGCCGAGACGGCGGCGCGCGTGTTCGGTGTGCCGGTGTCCGAGGTAACGCCCGACCTGCGCAGTCGCGCCAAGGCCGTGAACTTTGGCATCGTGTATGGTCAGCAGGCCTACGGCCTGTCGCAGTCGCTGCATATCTCGATGGTCGAGGCGCGCGACATGATCGACCGCTACTACGAGGCCTACCCGGGCGTGCGTACGTTCCTCGACAACGTGGTGGTGCGCGCCAAGCAGACGGGCTACGCCGAGACCATGTATGGCCGCCGTCGTCATATTCCTGAGCTCAAGGCCAAAAACCCGCAACTCCGCGGCTTTGGCGAGCGCACGGCTATGAACCACCCCATGCAGGGAACCGCCGCCGACATCATCAAGATCGCCATGGCCCGCGTAAGCCGCCGCCTGGAAGAAGAGGGCTTTGCCGCCCACATGATCCTGCAAGTGCACGACGAACTGGACTTTGAGTGCCCCATCGACGAAGTCGAGCGCCTAACCACCATGGTCCGCGACGTCATGGAGCACGTAGTAGACCTCCGCGTCCCCCTAATCGCCGAAGCCAGCACCGGCATAACCTGGGCCGATGCCAAATAGAGACGTACCAACAACCCACAGTAACCAAAAGCAGGAGGGGGCTCCTTGCCAACAAGGAGCCCCCTTCATTCCAAAAAAATCAGCCAAGTATCTAGACGCCAAGACGCCATCTGGGCGGCAAGCAAGTCACCCTAGGACCTGGCCGGGCGAGGCGGGTAAGTTTTTCGTAGATTCCGCACGAGCCGGAAAGCACTTAATGTGCTTTCCGAGCGAGCCCAGGACCTGACCGAGCGGAAACCTTGCGCCCGGCCTTCGGCGGCGCGGCCGGATGGTGGAATTGTGTGCAGCCCGGTTTTCCGTTGACCGACGCCGGGGTCCCCGCCATAATACTTTCGGTTCACGCACGAATCCGCTGCCAGAGACAGCCGGCGCAAACGGGTCTTACCCGCGAGCTTAATGGGACATCCCGCCAGCCGAGGTGGTCGAGTAGATATGTCTTCTCGCCCCCGTCGCTCATGCAGCGCGGGGGCTTTCTTTTTGGACATGCCCCCGTCACGTCCTTGTGGCGGACCGTGCCCGGAAAGAATTCGAGGAGGTGTAATTCATGCCCCAGCAGTACAAAATCGACAAGGTTGCAGAGATCGAGTCCCGTATCGCCGAGAACGCCGGTCTGTTCGTTGTCAACTACAACGGTCTGACGGTTAAGCAGGCTCAGGAGCTGCGTCATCAGCTTCGCGAGTGCGGCGCCGAGATGAAGGTCTACAAGAACAACCTGGTCAAGATCGCCCTCAAGAACCAGGAGCAGCCCGAGCTCGACGAGATCCTCGCCGGCCCCGTCGCTTATGTGTTCTACGAGTCCGAGCCGGTCGAGGCCGCTAAGGCCCTTAAGGACTTCTCTGCTAAGTCCAAGGGCGTCCTTGAGATCAAGGGCGGTATCTCCGACGGCAAGGCCGTTTCCGCTGATGATGTTAAGGCTATCGCCGAGCTGCCCACCAAGGATCAGCTTCTCGGCCAGATCGCCGGTCTCATCTCCGGTTTCGCTCGCGACATCGCTGTCTGCGTCAGCGGCGTTTCCTCTGGTCTCGCTCGTTCGATCCAGCAGGTCTCCGAGCAGAAGGCAGCCTAGTCGCTGTTTTCACCCGCGGCGGCAACGCCGCACCCCTGGCGCATTCGCGCCGTGTTTTAACTGATCTCCGTGCATCCGCACGGAAACCGAAAGGACTTAGAAATGGCTAAGCTTACCACCGATGAGATCATCGATGCTCTTAAGGAAATGACCCTTCTCGAGGCTTCCGAGCTCGTTAAGGCTATCGAGGACACCTTCGGCGTTTCCGCCGCTGCTCCTGCCGCTGTTGTCGCCGCTCCCGCTGCTGGCGCTGCTGAGGCCGAGGAGAAGACCGAGTTTGACGTCGTGCTCGAGGGCTTCGGCGACAACAAGATCCAGGTCATCAAGGCCGTCCGTGAGCTCACCAACCTTGGCCTGAAGGAGGCCAAGGAGGTCGTCGAGGGCGCTCCCAAGGCTGTTCTCGAGGGTGCCAAGAAGGAGGACGCCGAGGCTGCCAAGGAGAAGCTCGAGGCTGCTGGCGCTGCTGTCACCCTCAAGTAATCAGGCTTTCTCGCCAGATTTCTTTGCAGACGGGGCTCCGTCTTTTTTGTTTTTCGGTCCCTCGTCATCGGTAGCTCAAACTGCCATATTCTGTGATTTGCGTCGTATCGGGTGCCCTGCCGTTGGGCAATAAAATTGCACCATTCGAGCAATAATTTGCGTTGACCTGCTGAAGAATTGTCTCTGCCTTGTAGCGACATATAGTTCCAGCGGTAAGATGCTTGGGTATCGCAATTTGGTCTGCGGCTGTGTGCCGCACGCATGGGGCGCTTTTGCGCCTGCGAAAGGATCTTTGAATAACATGAAGGCAATCATCCCCGCCGCCGGTCTTGGCACGCGTTTTCTGCCTGGCACCAAGTGCACGCCCAAAGAGATGCTGCCGGTGCTCGACAAGCCCGTCATTCAGTACGTCGTCGAGGAGGCGCTCGACCCCGAGGAAGTCGACGACGCCATCATCGTTACATCTCCCGGTAAGCCCGAGCTACTGAACTACTTCCAGCCCGATCGCTCGCTCGAGAACCTGCTGCGCGAGCGCGGCAAGAACGCCTATGCCGATGCCGTCGCCCACGCTGGCGGTATGCCGGTCGACTTCCGTTATCAGTACGAGCCCAAGGGCCTCGGCCATGCTATTCGCTCTGCTGCCGACGCCGTGGCAGGGGAGAACTTCCTGGTTCTTCTGGGCGACTACGTTGTGCCTAACCGCGACATCTGCGACAAGATGCTCGCCGTTTCCAAGGAGCACGGTGGAGCTTCGGTTATCGCCGTCGCTGCTTGCTCGCCCGAGGAAGTCAGCCGCTACGGCGTTATCGCCGGCGAGCGCGTCGGTTCGCTCGAGGGCGCCGAGGACGTTGCCGATGCAGAGCCGGGCGCTGTCTGGCGTATCGGCGGTCTGGTCGAGAAGCCCGCTCCCGAGGCGGCTCCGTCCAACCTGTACATCGTCGGTCGCTACCTGCTGAGCCCGCTGGTCATGGACCTGCTGGCAGATCAGCAGGCCGGCAAGGGCGGCGAGATCCAGCTCACCGACGCCATGGCCCGTTCGCTCGACCGTGAGGCCATGTATGCCGTCGTCATCGACCCGCTGTCGGGCTACGACACCGGCACTCCCTCTGGCTGGATGGCCACCAACGCCCTCATGGCTGCAAGCGACCCCCGCTTTGCCGATGCCTTCTGGGACGCCATCGACGAGCGCGGCGGATTGATGCGCAAGTAAGTCTTCGGACATCGACATTTACGGGCGCGGACCTCGGTTCGCGCCCGTTTTTTATAAGAGCTGCGATTGCTGGCTCTCTGTTCACAGAAAATATATGAACAGATGTTCGATACACATACATCTACCTGCATCTTTTCTGTCGAAAAACTTTGCTACTCCAAAAACTCAATCGCGTCAAGGCTTTTCTTGCCCAACGGTCGGTACCTGATAAACTATTAGGTTGCGATAACTGGCGAAGCTATGCCTCGCCAACCCACCGAGCATTTCCGTGAAGGAGGAAAAACCTGGTGACCTACGCATACACTGCCACTGAGCGCAAGCGCGTCAGCTTCGGGAAAATCCCGGAGGCCATGGAGCTCCCCAACCTTATCTCTGTTCAAAGGGAATCCTTTGAGCGTTTTAAGGACGAGGGCCTTCGTGAGGCGTTCAAGGAATCCAGCCCCATCCAGAGCCAGAACCATGTTCTCGAGGTTACCTTCGGCGAGCATCAGTTCGGCGACCCCGCGCACACCGTCGAGGAGTGCCGCGAGAAGGATATGACCTATCAGGCTCCGCTTCTGACCGACGTCCGTCTCACCAACAAGGAGACCGGCGAGATCAAGGAGCAGCTCGTCTTCATGGGCGACTTCCCCATGATGACCGATCAGGGCACCTTCATCATCAACGGTACCGAGCGTATCGTCGTCTCGCAGCTCGTCCGCTCCCCGGGCGTGTACTACAGCTCCGAGATGGATTCGGGCAAGCAGATCTACAAGGCCCAGATCATCCCGTCCCGCGGTGCCTGGCTTGAGTTTGAGGTCGACAAGCGCGACCAGCTCATGGTCTCCATCGACCGTAAGCGCAAGCAGAGCGCCACGATGTTCCTGCGCGCCCTTGGCATCGCCGTCACCAACGACGACATCATCGAGCTGCTCGGCAACTCCGATGTGATCAAGCGCACCCTGGAGCGCGACACCGCTCTCACTCGCGAGGACGCCCTCATCGAGATCTACCGTCGCCTGCGCCCGGGCGAGCCTCCCACCGTGGACGCTTCCCGCAGCCTGCTCGAGGGCCTGCTCTTCAACCCGCAGCGCTACGATCTGGCCCGCGTCGGTCGTTACAAGGTCAACAAGAAGCTCAACCTCACCACCGAGGAAGAGGTCACGGTGCTCACCGACGAGGACATCGTCGCGACGCTGCGCTACCTCCTGTCCCTCGCTGCCGGCGAGCAGGGCTTCAAGGTCGACGACATCGACCACTTCGGCAACCGCCGCATCCGTACCGTCGGCGAGCTCGTCGCCAACCAGTTCCGTATCGGCATGAGCCGTATGGAGCGCGTCGTCCGTGAGCGTATGAGCTCCCAGGACATCGACGAGATCACCCCGCAGTCGCTCATCAACATCCGCCCGATCGTGGCTTCCATCAAGGAGTTCTTCGGTTCCTCGCAGCTCTCGCAGTTCATGGACCAGGCGAACCCCCTGACCGGTCTGACCCACAAGCGCCGTCTGTCCGCACTCGGCCCTGGTGGTCTTGCCGGCCACAAGTCCGGCTCCAGCCGCCGCACCAACGTGCCGACGGCCGTCCGCGACGTTCACAACTCGCACTACAGCCGCATGTGCCCCATCGAGACCCCCGAAGGCCCCAACATCGGCCTGATCGGCTCGCTCGCCCTCTACGCCCGCGTCAACGAGTATGGCTTCATCGAGGCCCCGTTCCGTCGCGTCGAGAACGGCGTTGCCACCGATCAGATCGACTGGATGACCGCTGACGAGGAAGAGAAGCACGTCATCGCGCCGGCCAACACGCCGCTCGATCCCAAGACCAACGAGTTCATCACGACCGATGCCGAGGGTAAGATCGTCCGTCCGCACACCGTGATCGCCCGTACCCGCGACTTCGACGGCTCCTTCGGCGCTCCCGCCGACGTGCCCGTCGAGGACGTCGACTACATGGACGTCTCGCCGCGTCAGATGCTCTCCGTCGCAGCCACGCTGATCCCGTTCCTTGAGCACGATGACGCCAAGCGTACGCTGATGGGCGCCAACATGCAGCGTCAGGCCGTGCCGCTGGTTCACCCCGCCGCTCCCTATGTCGGTACCGGCATGGAGCGTCGCGCCGCTCTGGACTCCGGCGAGGTCACCCTGGCCAAGAACGCCGGCGAGGTCATCTTTGCCGACGCCGCCAAGATCATCGTCAAGCATGCCGGCGGCATGGACGAGTACCACCTGGCCAAGTACCAGCGCTCCAACCAGTCCACCTGCATCAACCACCGTCCGCTCGT
>CABUBY010000080.1 GCA_902489955.1 uncultured Collinsella sp.
CGCAGCTCGTGGAATACCGCCGCGCCGACGTCGGCTTTGTCTTCCAGTTCTACAATCTGGTCCCCAACCTGACGGCCCTCGAAAACGTTGAGCTCGCAGCTCAGATTTGCCCCGATTCGCTCGATGCCGAACAGACGCTTCGCCAGGTTGGCCTGGGCGAGCGCCTGGGCAACTTTCCGGCACAGCTTTCGGGCGGCGAGCAGCAGCGCGTGTCCATCGCCCGCGCACTGGCAAAGAACCCCAAGCTGCTTCTGTGCGACGAGCCCACGGGCGCGCTCGACTATAAAACCGGCAAGCAGATCTTGCAGCTGCTGCAGGATACCTGCCGCAAGCAGGGCATTACGGTCATCATCATCACGCACAACTCCGCGCTCGCGCCCATGGCCGATCGCCTGATTCGCTTTAAGAGCGGCCGCGTGGAGAGCGAGACGGTCCAGCAAAATCCCGTGCCTATCGAGACGATCGAGTGGTAGCGCCCATGGATCAGGACCGCCAAAACAGCCAACGCCGCGACGCGCAGAACACGGAGCGCGAGCAGGATTTTACGACCTACCGCACTGCCCAAAGCTCAAACGATATGGTGCCGACGGTGTTTCGCCGCGGTGTCTACCGCACGATTCGCGGCAGCCTCAAACGCTTCTTGTCTATCGTCGTGATCACCGCGCTCGGCGTGAGCGTGATGTGCGGCCTTAAGGCGGGTTGCGAGGACCTGTGCGATTCGGTTGACGCCTACTTCGACCAGCAAAATGTCTATGACATTAACGTGCAGTCGACCTATGGCCTGACTGACGATGATCTCGACGCCATCCAAGAGGTCGATGGCGTCGAAACGGCCGAGGGCATCTACACCGAGACCGCCTACACCGCCGTGGGCACAACGCGCGAGCGCGTGGTCGTGCAAAGTCTCTCCAAGGAGAATATCGATCAGCCAGTGCTCGTGAACGGCGATTTGCCCGAGAGCGCCGATGAGGTCGCGGTGACTTCGAAGTTCCTGAAGGCTTCGGGCAAAAAGCTCGGCGATACGGTGAGCTTTGCTGCCAACGATGCGAGCTCGTCGAACCAAAGCGCCAAGGATCAGTTTGCCGATGGCGATTACACCATCACGGCCGAGGTTCTCGATCCCACTGATGTGAGCTCCGACTCGACGGTCAACGCCTTCCGTGCCGCCTCGGCGGCGGACTATAAGTTCTATGTGAGCGAGGACGCCGCGACATCTTCTTCCTACTCCGCGGTCCACGTGGTCGTCGAGGGAGCCAAGGATCTCAACTCATATTCGGATGCCTACGCGGCAAAGATCAATGAGGTCAAGGGCAATATAGAGAAGATCCGCGAGGAGCGTGAGAAGGCGCGCGCTCAGGAGCTGACGGTCGACACGCCGACAAGCTTGGATGCGGCCGAGCGTCAGGCCGCCATGCTCTTTGGGATCGAGCAGGACAACATCAATCGCATGGCCGAGGGCAGCGACGAGCGTGCGCAGGCGCAAGCCGACCTGGACCAGCGCCGTGCCGCCGCCGACCAACAGTTTGCCGACGCCCGCGCCGAGCTTTCCGATCTGGGAGAATGCACCTGGTACATCCAGGACCGCGGCAATATCGCAAGCTACTCGAGCGTGGAGAGCGATAGCTCGTCAATTGAAGCCATCGCCACGGTGTTCCCGTTCATCTTCTTTATCGTCGCCGTGCTCATCAGCCTTACCACCGCCACGCGTATGGTCGAGGAGGAGCGCACGCTCATCGGCCTGTATAAGGCGCTCGGCTATTCGCGCGGACGCATCCTGTCCAAATACGTGGACTATGCGCTGTGGGCTTGTCTGATCGGCGGCGTGCTCGGCAACATCATCGGATTTGTGGGCCTGCCGCTGTTCTTGTTTACGGTGTTCGACGACATGTACTCGCTGCCCCAGATGTTGCTTTCGTACGACATCGTGTCCTCGATCGTCTCGGTGGCGCTGTTTGCCGTGGGCGTGGTGGGCGCCACGATTATCGCCTGCCGCCACGAGATGGCCGAGACTCCGGCCTCGCTCATGCGCCCCAAGGCCCCGCGCGCCGGCTCGCGCATCTTGCTCGAGCGCATCGGCTTTATCTGGCGCCGCATGGGCTTTTTGAACAAGGTCGCTGCACGCAACCTATTTCGTTACAAAAAGCGCGCCTTTATGACCATCTTTGGCATCGCGGGCTGTACGGCGCTTGTGATTTGCGGCATGGGCATCCGCGATACGTCGGTGGCGCTTTCGCCCAAGCAGTACGGGCATATCACGCGCTATGACCTGCTGGCGGTTGCCAATCCCGACGATTTTTCGCAGACGTGCGCGGCATTGGATGAGCGAAGCGCAGCCAAGGATTCCGACGTGACCGTGACTTCGACGCTGCCGATTATGACCGACAACGTCACCTTTACATTTGGCGGCAAGAGCGAGACCGTGCAGCTGATCGTGGTGCCCGATGACCGCACGAACGACCTGGACGACTACGCGCGTCTCGAGGATGAGTCCAAAGAGCCACTGTCTTTGCGTGACGGAGACGTGTATCTGAGCAAGAGTTCACAGCTGGTTCTTGGGATTCAGCCGGGCGACACGGCGCAGGTCCAGGATTCGTCGCTCAACGTCGCCAAGGTCAAAGTCAGCGACATCTCGCTCAACTATTTGGGCAACACGCTCTATATGACGCAGGGCACCTATGAGCGCGCGTTCGGCCGAAGCGCGCGTCTTAACGGCATCTTTGTGCTGCTTAAGGGCTCGTCGGCCGACCAGATTGCGTTTAGCAAGAATCTTAAGAGTGACGGTTGGCTCACCATCTCGAGCACGGCCGAACATTGGCAGAACTACGAGGCGAACTTCACTATCATCAATTCCGTCGTGGTGCTCGTGACCTTTATGGCGGCGTGCCTGTCGTTTGTGGTGGTGTTTACGTTGTCCAACACGAATATCTCCGAGCGCGAGCGCGAGCTGGCGACCATCAAGGTGCTGGGCTTCCGCCGTGGCGAGGTACACCATTACGTCAACAAGGAGACGTTGATCCTCACGGCGATTGGCACCGCACTGGGCGTGCCGCTGGGTGGCCTGCTTGCCGAGAGCTTTACGTACATCCTGCAGATGCCGTCGCTGTACTTTGACGTCGAAGTCGAGCCGCTGAGCTACGTGCTTGCCGTGGTGCTTTCCTTCGGCTTTACGATCATCGTCAACCTCGCCACCAACCGAACTCTCAATAAGATCGACATGGTCGGCGCCCTCAAGAGCGCCGAGTGACCTGTCCTGGGATTCAAGTTCTAGCGAGCTGCCGACGCGCCCGCAGCAGTATTTTTGCATAAACCGCTCCGCCAAATGCATACTTTGACGGGGCGGTTGCTTTTTGCCCACAGGTACCCCAGGGGGCGCCGTGCAAATTCCGGAGTATTCAGCATCCCGGGGTCCGCGGGCGCGGGGGCGGGTGCACAAAACCGCGCTGAAAGCCCCGATTCTGAGTCCCAACGCCTCTAGAGCCGCTCGTTTTTTTACAGGATGCGGCCCATGGTGCCTGCCTTTCGCCCAAAATCCAGTATGCAGGCACCCTCGGCTGCTGAATACTCCCAAAAATGCACGCCGCATCCTACCCCAGGCACCCGCAGCAAGAAGACGAATAGCCACGGCCTCCCTAGTTACCGCAGGAGGCCCCAGGGCTTACCTCCCAAATCTTTCCGCAGGACGGAAGGATCCCGCCGCGCGAAGCACACGGCGGGATCCTGACATGTCCGAGGACGATTTGGGAGGTAAGCCCTGGGGCCTCCGATGAGAGCAGTTTCGGCCGAGGCTATTCGTCGCCGAAGCTGATGCCCAACGCCTTGGCCTCGCGCACTAGATCGCTCTGGGGATCGACATACTTGAGCTTGCCGGCGACATCCTCGAGCGGCATGTGGCACATCTTGCCGTCGCGCAGGGCAATCATGTAGCCAAACTCGCCGCGTAGGCAGCCGAGAGCCGCCTCGACGCCGCACTGGGTCGCAAAGATGCGGTCCTGGGCGTCGGGCTGACCGCCGCGCTGCGTGTGACCGGGGATGGCGACGCGGGTCTCGCGACCGGTCTTGGCTTCGATCTCCTTGGCGATGTCGTAGACAATCGACGGGCTCGTGCGCTCGGCGAGCTTCTTCTTGTACTCTTTCTTGGACAGAGCCGCGTCCTCCTTGGAGATAGCGCCCTCGGCGACGGCCACGATGGTAAAGCGGCTGCCGGTCTCCATGCGATGTTCGATGGTCTTGATGACGTTTTCCATGTCGTAAGGGATCTCTGGAATCAGGATGACGTCCGCGCCGCCCGCGACGCCGGCGTACAGTGGAATCCAGCCAACCTTGTGGCCCATGATCTCGATAACGAACACGCGGCCGTGGCTCGAAGCGGTGGTGTGAATGTCGTCGATGCACTTGGTGGCGACGTCGATGGCGCTCGTAAAGCCAAACGTCAGCTCGGTGCCCCAGGTGTCGTTATCGATGGTCTTGGGCAGCGCGATAACGTTGAGGCCCTCTTCGCGCAGGCGGTTGGCGGTCTTGGTGGAGCCGTTACCGCCCAGCATAAACAGGCAGTCGAGCTGCAGCTTATGATAGGTGTGGACCATCGCCGGCACCTTCTCGACACCATCGGCCTCGGGGGTATCCAGACGCTTGAACGGTGTGCGGCTCGTGCCCAGGATGGTGCCGCCGCGGGTGAGGATGCCGCTAAAATCGGCGGGCGTCATGACGCGGAACCTGCTGTAGATAAGGCCCTGATAGCCGTCCTCAAAGCCATAAATCTCGATAGGTTCTTCGCTATTGGTCATAAGCGTTTTGACAATGCCGCGCATGGTGGCGTTGAGCGCCTGGCAGTCGCCGCCACTAGTAAGAAGACCGATCCTAAGCATGGTGAATCCTTCCGGGCAAGTTATAACATGCGCATAAGTTTACCCCCGCACACTGTTGATGCGGGGGTAAAACGTGTTAGCTCAAGCGTATAGAAATGTAAACAACGTCAGGCGGGCGTAAGGACGACGGTGCCAGCTCCTTACAGTGCGAAGGCGTCGACGTCGCTCCAGTGACGGCGCAGCGTGATGGCGGCAGCGGGCTCGGTATTGTCAAAGATGACCGACCATTGCGTATTGCTGGTGATGTCTTTCGGATTGGGTTCTTGCGCTGCAGCGCGTAGGGCCTTCCAAGCGACTGCCTCGTCCTGGGCACCGACATGGGCGTCAAGGACATCGGCGATTGCGACGGCGCGCTCTTTACCATGGCCCAGCTCGCCATTCTTTTGGTTGGGCAGCACTTCGTCGCCATAGCAGGCGTAGAAGTTCGTAACCTGGCGTACAGGAGTCGCTTTGAAAGCGCGGTCCGGATCGCGCGGGTCCCACTCTACTACGCGCGCGTCACCGGCGGCGTCGTTGATAAAGAAGTGGTAATCGCGTCCTGCCATGGCGTGCATGTCGTAGGCAGAAAGCAGGTCTACGGCCTCCTGCGTGGTGGCGGCACGGTCGAGCACCAGACGGATGGCGAGCGAGGTATTGATGACGGGACGCTGCGTGTCCTGGTCACAGGGCTTGGAGTCCAGGGTGAGTACGGCAATGGACACGCCGCATTCGTTAACACCGTCGAGCTGGGCAAACGGGCCCATGAGTGCGGCGGCGCGTCCGGTGACGGAGTCAAGCGGAGTGTTATCGCCCAGGTTGTTAAGGGCGGCATACCCGATGGAGGCATAGCCGTCGCGCGGGTGATTGCGCACCAGCAGCGCCGAGGTGTCGTCCTTAAAGTCGTAATTGCGACCGGTGCGCACGCGGCCTTCGGCATCTACGGCGACAAAAGCGCTGCAGGCAAACTGGGGCGCCTGGACATGTGCCGGCACACCGGGCAGCACCTGGGCCACCACGGCATCGATGTAGGCCTGGTCGTCGCGCACGCCAGCGGCGATGATGCGATCAAGATCGTAGTCGTAGGCGATGTCGATTGCGTACAGGTCATAGCCATCCGCGTAGTCGGTCAACCGTTTGAGCGAGGCGGCGGACTTGATTTGCTTGTGATAAACGATACCGGTGGCGGCGGCAAGGCCGACGGCGACTCCCACGACACCGCAGGCGATGGCAATGTTACGTGGCTTCATAACGGCTCCTCTCGTCCTGTTAGCGTAATTGTCGCAAAAGGAGCGCGGGCACGATGGCTCAACTTGGTGAGCGGCGCGGGATTAAACATGGAATGAAGAGTGCGGCGCTGGCGTGGCGGGGTATGCTGGAGGGGACCATCAACCCAGCGAAAGGGGAGAGCATGACGGATCAGGAAACGCCCGAGCGCGCGCATGTGACGGCCGACGATATCGAGGCCGCCAACGACCTTATCGACTTTATCGAGGCATGCCCCAGCATGTTCCATACGGCGGCGACCATTATGGCCGAACTTGACGAGGCGGGCTTTACCTACCTGCCCGAGAATGCGGCGTGGGATATCGAGCCGGGCGGTCGCTATTACACGCAGCGCAACACCTCGAGCGTTATCGCCTTTAAGGTGGGCGAGGACCTGGCCGCGACGTGGGGCGAGGACGGCGTTGCCGGTGACTATCATTTTCAGCTCACGGCGTCGCACAGCGATTCGCCGACGTTTAAGGTCAAGGCCGTGCCCGAGCTCGACGGCGCAGGCGAGACGCTGCGCCTGAACACCGAGGCCTACGGCGGCATGATCGACTACACCTGGTTCGATCGCCCGCTGGCGCTTGCGGGCCGCGTGCTGGTGCGCGAGGGCGACCGTATCGAGAGTCGTCTGCTTGCCACCGAGCGCGAGGTCGCTATTATCCCGAGTCTTGCTATCCACATGAACCGCGGCGTTAACGAGGGCTTTGCTCCCAACCGCGCCGTCGACCTGTGCCCGCTCATCAGCGCCGGTGACCTTAAGCAGGGAGATTTTGACGCCCTGATCGCTGATGAACTGGACGTTGAGCCCGAGCAGATCCTGGGCCGCGATCTGTTCCTGGTCAATCGTCAGGATGCGCGCATTTGGGGCTGGGCCGATGAGTTTATCTCGACGCCCAAGCTCGATGACCTGGCCTGTGCCTACACCTCGCTGCAGGCATTTTTGGGTGCCGAGAACGCGCACGACGTTTCGGTCTTCTGCTGCTTTGATAACGAGGAGGTTGGCTCCGAGACCAAACAGGGTGCCATGTCGACGTTCTTGGCCGATGCACTGCGACGCATTAACGGCTCGCTGGGCTTTGACGACGAGTCGTATCATCGCGCCCTTGCCGCATCGATGCTCGTGAGCTGCGACAACGCGCATGCCGTGCACCCCAACCACGCCGAGAAGTGCGATGCGCACAACCAGGTGGTGCTTAACGGCGGCATCGTCATCAAGGAAGCCGCCAACCAGCACTACTGCACCGATGCCTTTAGCCGCGCGGTGTTCCAGGCCATTTGCGATGACGCCGACGTGCCCACGCAGGCCTTTGCCAACAAGAGCGATATGGCCGGCGGTTCTACCCTGGGCAACCTGTCGAACATGCAGGCGAGCATGCATGCCGTGGACGTGGGCCTGCCGCAGCTTGCCATGCACTCGAGCTACGAGACCGGCGGCGTGCGCGACGTGATGTACGCCATCCGCGCTCTCACCGCTTTCTACGAGCGCAACCTAACCATCAACGGCGCCGAAAGCGTGGAACTCTAAAACCTGCCAAAAAGGGACAGGTTTATTTTGG
>CABUBY010000081.1 GCA_902489955.1 uncultured Collinsella sp.
GCACTCGGCGACCGCCACGACCGGATATTCCAGACCCTTGGAGGCATGCACCGTCATGATGCGCACCGCGCCGTCGCCTTCCTCGTTGAGGGCACCCGGGGCTTCCTTGCCCGCCAAGAAGCGGTCAAAGGCCAGCGCGATGGAACGCGGCGAGTTGCCGAACTCGGCCTCAGCCTCAGCCACGGCGTCGAGCGCCTTGAGCACGTTGGCGGCAATGGCCTTGCCCTCGGGGCCGCGCTGCGCAAGACGCACGAACCAGCCGGAGGCATTGACCACGTCGTGCGCGATGGCGGCGAACGAATCGCGGCCCACGCGACGGAGCGCATACCGCAGCACCTCGCGGGCGCGCGTCACAAGAGGCAAGTCTTGCAAACCCGGCACGTCGAAATCGCTCATGATGCCCATGTCGATATTCCGGCGCGAGGTCTCCCCTGTCTCGCTATCGAGCTTGGTCGCCAGCGCCAGGAACTCCTGGGCGCCGAGTGCAAACATCGGCGAGGCCAGCAGTGGCATAAGACCCTGCGCCGTATCGGCCGGATTGGAGAGTGCACAAACCAGGGCGCGCACCGTCTGCACCTCAGCAGCTTGGGCAAAGACCGAGCCGCCCGCTATGACGCAGTCGAGCCCCTGATCGCGGAAGGCCTGGGCATAGACGTCGGCGTTGGTCATGCGGCCCAGCAGCAGTACCATGCCGCCCTGGGGCTGGCCGGCATCGGCAAGCGCGCGGAAGCGCTCGGCGATCGCACGAGCCTTGGCCTGTGTGCGCTCCTGCGTACTGCCGCCGGCAACAAAGAGGGCTTGGCGACGCGAGGCGTCTGCCACCAGCGTGTCCTTGCGGCCGTCGCTCGCCTCAAGATCCAAAAAGCCCTGCATCAGGCCGCCGTCATCGCCGTCGAAGACGCGTGCCACGTAACGCAGCACCTCGTCATGGCTGCGGAAGTTGCGCACGAGCTTGACGAGCTCGCCGGCAGGGGCGTCGGCCACGGCAGTCGCCTCGGGCACGGCAGACGAGCCCACCTTGCGCTCCTGGCGACGGAACACCTCGACCTCGGCGCCGCGGAAGCGGTAGATCGACTGTTGTGCATCGCCCACGGTGCACAGCGCGCGCTCCCCCGCACCCGTCAGGTAACGGATCAGATCGACCTGCATCTGATCGGTATCCTGAAACTCATCGATCATGACCATCTTAAAGCGGTCCTCGTACGCAGCACGGATGGCAGGGTAATCGCGCAACGCCTCGTAAGCCATACGCAGCAGGTCGTTATTATCGAGGGCGGACTGGGCGGCCTTCAGCGCGCGATACTCGGCCTCTACAGAGCGGGCCAAGCCCACTAGCGCATCGAGCGCGGGGCCACCGCAGGCAAGCACGATATTGATAAACGCATCGGCGGCCTCGGCCTTGAGCAGCTCGACCTGCTCCTTAGGGAATGCCTTGCTCGCGCGCGGCATGGTGCACGACATCATGAGTCGCGCCGCATCGGCCATGGTCTTGCCGCTCGCCTCGAACGCGTCGATGGCATCGAGCGCCGCCTGCGCCTTCTCGGTCGAGGCCTTGCTCGCACCCAGCGCCGCGCGATAGGCATCGGCGAGTGCCGAGGTATCGGCCTGGCCGCGCGCCACGCGCACGTCGTCCATACCGCCCGGCAACTGGCTCGACAGCTCCAGCAGGTCGCGCACCAGACCCTTGATGGTCGTACCGCCGCCAAAGGAACCGCCCTCGCCCGCCATGGGATACCAGGCATAGAGGGCCTTGAGCGATGCCGCGAGCTCGGGGGCGGCATCGGGTGGCGTCGCGCGACCCAGCACATGCTCAACAGCCTGATCCATGAGCTCGTCGGTATCGGTGAGCACCGTGAACTCGGGGTCGATGCCCAGCTCCAGCGCGTGCGCGCGCAGGATACGCGAGCACATGCCGTGAATGGTCGAAATCCACGCGTCGTCGACGGCCAGTGCTTCCTCGTCCATGCCCTCGTCGATAAGCGCACGGCGCACGCGGTCGCGAATCTCGGCCGCGGCATCTTTGGTAAAGGTAATGGCGAGCACCTGGTCCAAATGCTCAACGAACGGACCGGATTCGGACGAGAGCGCGTAGACGATACGGCGCGTGAGGGTAAAGGTCTTGCCCGAACCGGCGCCCGCCGAGACAAACAGCGGACGGTCGAGCGTTTTGACAATCTGCAGCTGTTGCGGCATCAAGGTCGAAAGATCCATGGTCTACACGTCCCTCCTTGCAAACGTTCCTTCGTGGTTATACGAGCAGCGGCCATGCGCGGCCTGTGTCGACGCCGGGTCGACAGCAGCGACGTTGCCCGCCTCGAGTTCGCGCAAGCGCTCGGCGATGCCGGCCTCCACGCGATCGAGCAGCGCATCGAAGTCCATGTTGCCGCCCTCACCGGGAAAGCCCTTCTTAAGCCCCGGGATGCGGCCGTCACCACGCTCTTCCTCGAGCAACTCGGCACTCGCCGCGCCGCGCAGCGCGGGCTTGCCGCCCTTGGTCGAAAAATAGAGCGCCGCACGGGTATCCAGATCCAGCGCCCGGCGCATGGCCTGCGCATAGATAAGCGTCTGGGTATGGGGCGGCAGCCACCGCGGGTCATCGATGGCGGCCTCGCCCGATTCCTTGTCGCGCTCCGTGGGGTCGGCGAGTTTAAACTCCTCAACGCCCGTGCGGTGCTTGTAGTCGATCACGACGGCGCGGTTTTCGGCATCCACGTCCACACGGTCGATGCGTCCGCCGAGCGGCCAGCCGGCATACTCGACCTTGAGGTCGTTGAAAGCAAACTCCAGGTAGCGCGGAGCAAAAGGAGTCAGCGCCTCGGCTTCATAGGCAAGCACGCCCTCCAGCTGCGGCAGAATCTCGGCCACCTGGCGCTCCTCTACCGGAGAGAGCGGCACAAGCGGACCCTCGTTGCCACGCTTGGAGGCATGCTCGGCCAAGGTCTCGTCAAAGACCTCGCGCAGCAGCTCCTGAGCACGCGGCAGGTTCTCGGGCGTCACGCGCTCCATGCCCTCCTGGGGCAGACGGGCGTGCAGGTGCTCCAGCACGTCATGGACAAAGTTGCCCTTCTCCATGTTGCCAAAGCCCGCGTCGATCGACTGGGGCTTAACGCGATACGACACGAACCAGCACAGTGGGCAGGTAGAATAGGCCTCGATTTGCGAGGCGGACGTCAGACGCGGCACGAGCGGCGCGTCCTCGCCCTCGCCATCGCGACGGCGCAGGACCAGATACGGAATGGCTTCATCGCTCAGATGCTGAGGAGCTTCGCAGGTCACGCGCTCGCGTCTAAGACCTTCGCCTGCCGCGGGATCAAAGTCGGCGATGATATCGCCCTCGCCCACGCGCATGGGCTTGGCAGCGCCAGCGGCCCCGGCATGTGCCCACAGCTCGGTCCATACGGCTGCCGGGTAGCACTCGCGCGCTTGGCGATCATGTGTCACGCGGGCAAGCGCAACCGGGCCGCGCGTCGCCTGCATCGCGTGGCCAAAACGCACGCGCAGCAAGGCCGCGGGCTCAAGCGTCACGCCCTCGCGACCAAGGCTCGCCGTCAGCGTAGCCAGCGGTCCCTCCTCGTGCGAGAGTGGATAGCTGTCCAGATCGACATCGGCAAACAGCACGGCATCGTAGCTGCCGGGGCGCAGAGCCGCCGCGTCGGCAAGCGAAGCAAAACGAACCTGAGCACGTGGCGCACGGTCAACCTCGTGGGTCTCGTAATCGTAGGCGGCGCTGCGCTTGTCCACCTTGGTGCGAATGCCATCGAGCACGGACACGGTCGCGGCCTGCGACACATCGAGCGCGCGGGCGCCATTCATAAGGATGTCGATGGCGTGGCGCAGCAGGGCCGCCTCCGCCTGGCGACGGGCTTGACCATCCAAGCCGCCCAGCAAACGATCGGGCAACGCCTCGACAACGGCAAGCATGGCCTTGAGCGCCGTCACGGGTTTGTCGCGCCACAGCGCCTGAAACACGTCCGAGACCACGCATGGCACGTTCTTAAACCAGTTCTCGTCGCTCGCCGCCTTGCGCGCGCCCCTCACCTGGCCTTGGACGCTCTGCAGCAGGCTCTTAACGCCCGCGGTAGTCTTGCTGCGCGAGAGACGCATATTCTTGTCGAACGTGCGCGCGCTGGCGGCGTCGGCACCCGAAAGCGGGCTGTAGATCCAGTCGGTAAGCTCCGGAGCGGGCCACCACTCGGTCTTGGAAGCGGTGCCCTCGTCGGCGGCTTTCATACGCTCGATCAGGTTGGCGAGCGCCGTAAACTGCCTGCCCGCGATGGACTGGGAAAACGCCGTGAACTCAGCCGTCTCGGCCGCAATGTGACGCGCCGCCAAACGGGCAGCGAGCTCGCCGAACAGCTGGGGCGCCCGGGCAGAAACCACGAGCACGCGCACGGGGTCGGCGGGCGTTGCAGTAGCTTTATCGGCCTTGGACTCCTTGTGCGCTTTCACCAACTTATCGATGGCGTCCGCATAGACATGAGCACGGGCATGGGGGCCAGCGACCTCAATAAAGGCAGGCTGAGCGGCGGTCCCGCAAGCGGCATCAGACGCGCCGACACCCTCCCCTAGCGGCGCGATCTCAAACAACACATCGCGGGCATCAAATGCCGCGGCAAGCTCCTCGCGCATCGCCGCCTGCTCGCGGGCAAGCAGCACGACGACCTCTCCCCCATTGTTCGCCACGGCAGTCAGCAGCTCGAGCAGACCGTGCGTAAACGACGTGATACCGCGCACGCATACGGCGCGAGTGCACGCCGGCAGGCTATCGGCCAGGGCACCGGCCATAATGTCAGCTGCCTCGCAGGGCTCGACCATATCTCGACGGTCCAAACCGCCCGCATAGACACGCAAAAGCTCGAACACACGAGCCTCGGCATCGCTTTTTGGCTCAGGCTGGCAGTTGTCGCCACGGCATCGTTCGGCACCCGTCCCCGCAACGCCCGGCAACACGTCGCGGGCCATGCGCGCGAGCATGCGCACTGTGCCCTGGCTGCGCGAAAGTGGCTGCAGGTCGGCATCGTCGAGACGCGTGACCATGTCCGAGAACAGCATCTGGCGCTGCAGGTTGTCGACGAAACCGCGCCCGTCGCCCAAAAGCTCCCAAAGCGAGCGAAACCACGATGTAGGCGTCTTGTAGTCAATACCCAGCGAAATCCCGGCTTCCGCCGCATCATGACGGCACAGGTCGAGCTCGGCAAACGTAGGTGCCAGCAGCACGGCACGTCCGTGGCAGTCAACAAGGTCGGCAAGCAACGCCGACTCGGCATCACTCAAATCCGTGCCGGCATTGGTGGTATAGATTCGAACAGGCATGGTCCTCCGCTCAAACTGTTCGCAATAATCAATGCATCCATCCTACCCGCCCAAGCGGACACATTGCCACCGCAGCTCCATCTTTTGGTACAAAGCAACCTGACCCCAACGCACCAGCCGATTGCGGGCATATAAAAACCGCCCCCGGAGGAGCGGTTTTGTACAATTCGTTTTTGGCGCAGCTTATTCGCCATCCTCCAGTTTAATGAGGATCTTGCGGTAGCCACCGTACTCGCCGTTGAGCGCCTTTGAAACGCGGCTCACCGTAGTGGACGAAGCACCGGTGCGGGCCTGAACCTCAACATAAGGCTCGCCCTCGTCCAGGTAACGCGCGACCTGCAGACGCTGCGATAGATCGCAAATCTCGCGCGGCGTGCAGATATCGGTCAAAAACGCTTGGATATCTTTCTCGTCATCCAAAAGACTAAATGCGTGGACCAGCTGCTTGACATCAGGCTTGTCAAACATGTTCTCGATATTCATCGATCACCGCCAAACCCGCCAAAAGGCATCGAAGTTGATACTGACATCGGGCATCGTTCGCCCGTTCTATGCAATAGGGCAACGCCTGTGGCTTTTGCCCGTAGCAGTGTAGCACACCACCAAACTAAAGCGACAAGACTCTCTGCCAGCGGCGCGTTTTTCAGGACGAACGCCGTTTAGAAACCGAATGCGCACGTAAGCTCCACGAATATTTGAGACAATGGGCGCCCAAACACCGCGGCGCGCCCGCGCAACCATCCAGGTCGCCGCCGCAAGCCGCTTCACGCGACGCCAGCAACCCCGGCGCAAGAAAGGATTCACGCCATGCGCTTTATGCTTAACTGGCTCTTTACCTCGATCGCCATCGCGATCGCCACGTTCCTCGTTCCCGGCATCCAGCCCTTCGGTTTTGCCGAGGCCTGGGTCTGTTTCGCCTTTGTGGGACTGTTCCTCAACATCGTCGACTCGCTCGTCAAGCCGTTCCTCACGGTTATCTCACTGCCGCTCACTATTATTACGCTTGGTATTTTTCAGCTCGTAGTCAACAGCTTTATGCTCGAGCTGGCCAGCTACCTGTCGGTCAATCTGCTGGGCGCGGGTATCTCCATCGCCAGCTTTGGATCGGCCTTTATGGGCAGCATCCTGGTGTCCATCATGCGCAGCATCCTCGATGGCGTCGCCGAGGGCTAGAACTGTTCAATACGAACCGTCATATCGACCCAAAACAAAGGCCGCCCATCGCAAAAATGGGCGGCCTTCTTATTTGCCAAGTCTCAAAGGACGAGAGGATCTACCATTTCTACCCCGTCCCCAAATGCAGGTGTGGGTTAGATGACGTAGTCGTAGCCATGGTTGGGAGCGACAAGTTGATCGAGCGTCACGCCGTCGAGGTAGTCGTTGATGAGCTTGTCCAGGTTCTTCCACACGTCGAGCGTGGGGCACTCGTCCGAACGCGAACAGCCCTTGCAGTCGCCGTCCAGACAGGCGACCGGCGCCAGGCTGCCCTCGGTCAGGCGCAAGATCTCGCCCACCGTGTACTGCTCGGGCGGGCGCGTGAGCACGTAGCCGCCGCCCTTGCCACGCATGCCCGAGAGCATGTTGGCACGTACGAGCGTAGCCAAGATGTTCTCGAGATATTTCTCGGAAATCCCCTGTCGCGCCGCGATCTCTTTGAGCGGGATGCGACCGGCCGCCTGGTGCTCGGCCAGATCGACCATAACGCGCAGGGCATATCTGCCCTTAGTAGAAACCAACATGTATAGTGCTGCCTTTCGGTCATTTAGTCCGTAGAAATTCTAGCCGAAAAATTGGTTTTGAAAATACCCATTCCCGTCAAGATGGTTAATCGACTCGTAATAATCTTCTATTTCCTATTGCGTTACTAGGCTTTAGTGTCTACTATGCTTGCCAACAGCAAAACGAACAACCCATAAGGTTTGTGGGTTTCGCTGCTACACACACCGTAAAACCACACGGTATCCAGTCATTTGAACACTTTGGAGGTTCATCATGAGCAATGTTTACACGTCCATCGATCAGCTTATCGGCCACACTCCGCTTCTGGAGCTCACTCACTTTGAGGCCGATGAGGACCTCAAGGCCCGCGTGCTCGTCAAGCTGGAATACTTCAACCCCGCCGGCTCCGTCAAAGACCGCGTCGCCAAGAACATGATCGACGAGGCCGAGAAGGCCGGCAAGCTCGTGCGCGGCAGCGACTACACCATCATCGAGCCCACGAGCGGCAACACCGGCGTCGGCATCGCCTCGGTGGCGGCTGCCCGCGGCTACAAGGTGATCATCACCATGCCCGAGACCATGTCCGTCGAGCGCCGTAAGCTTATGCAGGCA
>CABUBY010000082.1 GCA_902489955.1 uncultured Collinsella sp.
GACGGCGCATGCCCGTTGCATTCGCATCCCGCCCGCCCACCGCACGGCGCGGGCGGTCGAAGCGATTGAAAGGAACCACTCCATGTTGAAGAAAACCCTCGCCTTCGCCCTGTCAGCGGCGCTTTTCGCGTTCTCGCTCGCCGGCTGCGGCGGAAATTCAATCGACAGCGCAAAGGCAAGCGATGCCGATTCCCAGGAAAAGACCGAACAGGCGGCCGATGCGCCCGAGGGCGCAAGCGCTGCCCCCATCACCGCCGACAAGGTGGCCGACGGCACCTATCCGATCACCGTAGATTCCAGCTCGAACATGTTCAGGATTGTGGACGCCCAGCTCATCGTGGAAAACGGCTCCATGCACTGCGTGATGACGCTTTCCGGCACGGGCTACGGCAAGCTCTTCATGGGCACGGGCGACGAGGCTGCCGCCGCGAGCGAGGCCGACTTCATCCCCTATGTGGAAAACGCGGAAGGCAAGTACACCTACGACGTGCCCGTCGAAGCGCTCGACAAGGACACCGCCTGCGCCGCGTGGAGCATTAAAAGGGAGCGGTGGTACGACCGAACGCTCGTATTCGAATCCGCCGGCGTCGATCTGCGCGCCGACGCACTGAAGTAACGCCATGCGGTCGATTCTTCCCAAGGGGGAAAACAGGAAGCGCCACAGCATCACGGCGCGCGTGATCGCCTGCGTACTCGTCGCCCTGCTCGCGCTCCCTTTCGCGGGGTGCAGTGCGAGCCCGAACGCGACCGGTGGCACGGCAGGCTCTCAGGAATACACTGTGAGCGTCTCGCTTTCCGGCGGGTCAGGGCGCGCAAGCATCGCCTCACCCACCACAATTGTGAAGGATGGCGACACCTACACCGCGACCATCACCTGGTCGAGTTCGAACTACGACAAGATGACCGTCAACGGCGTGGACTACGCGCCCGTAAACGACGGCGGCAACTCCACGTTCGAGATACCCGTCACGCTCGACGAGGACATGGCCGTGTCGGCCGAGACCGTCGCCATGTCGACGCCGCACACCATCGACTACACGATCCACTTCGACTCATCCACCATGAAGGAGAAATCGGGCGACGATGCAAGCGGCGGCTCCCCTGCGGGAACGGCTTCAAGCGCCGCGGCCGACTTCCACAACGCCGATTTGGGCTGCGGCTGGGAGCCGACGGGGGCGCTTCAGCTTGAATACGCCGAGCACTTCACTGTCGACGAGTACGAAGGCGGCCTGCGGCTTATCTGCATTTCGAACGGGGAGCGCTTCCTCATGGTACCGCAAGATGCGAAGGTACCTGATGGGTTGAGCTCCGACATCGCGGTAATAAGGCGTCCCGCCAACAAGGTGTACCTCGTGTCGTCGGCGACGATGTGCCTGGTCGACGCGCTCGATGCGAACGACAACATCCTCATGTCGGGCACGAAGGCCGACGATTGCTCGGTCGCCGGCTTCAAAAGCGCGCTCGAAAGTGGAGCGATCGCCTACGGCGGCAAGTACAGCGCGCCCGACTACGAGCGAATATCGGCCTCGGGCTGCACGCTCGCCATCGAGAACACCATGATCAACCACACGCCCGATGTGAAGGAAAAGCTGCAGAAGCTCGGGCTCGTCGTGCTCACCGAACAGTCGTCGAGCGAGCCCGAAGCACTCGGGCGCGTCGAGTGGATTAAGCTTTTCGGCGTCCTGTTCGACAAGGAAGACGAGGCCGCACACCTGTTCAACGAGCAGAAGGCCCGCGTCGAGCAAACGTCGGGGCTCGCGTCGTCAGGTAAAACCGTGGCGTATTTCTACATTAACTCGAACGGGGCCGCCGTCACGCGGCGGGCGGGCGACTACGTGGCGCAGATGATCGAGCTTGCAGGCGGCAACTACGCGCTCGATGACGCGCAAACGGCGTCGACGTCAGGTTCGTCAGTAACGCTCGAAATGGAGCGCTTCTACGCGACGGCGAAGGATGCCGACATCATCGTCTACAACGGCACCATCGACGAATCGGTTGCCACCTTGAACGATTTCGTAGGCAAAAACGCGCTATTGTCGCAGTTCAAAGCCGTAAAGAACGGCAACGTCTGGGTCACAAGCGCCGACATGTACCAGCAGATGACCTCTACCGCCGACATTATCGACGAGCTGCACGGGGCGTTCACCGGCGATGACGCGAGCGACTTCCATTATCTGAGGAAGCTTGGCTAGCGCCATGAGAAGCCGGCTTTCCATGGCATACGACGAATCGGGGCGCGCCGCGCGGTGTCGCGTCGTGACGGCGCTGCTCGCTGTTGCCCTCATCGTGCTCGTCGGGGCCAACCTGTGCATCGGGAGCGTGCTCGTGCCCGCAGACCACATCCCCGGCATCCTTTCGGGCGGCGCGGCCAATTCCATGGAAAGCCAGGTCATCTGGGAGATTCGCCTGCCGCGCGTTCTTTCAGCCGTGCTTCTCGGCGGGGCACTTTCGCTCTCAGGGTTCCTGCTGCAGACGTTTTTCAACAACCCCATCGCCGACCCGTTCATCTTGGGCGTCTCCTCGGGCGCAAAGTTCGTCGTGGCGCTTACGATGATCGTACTTCTGGGTGCGAACCAGGCCATGTCCTCGCCGGCCATGGTGGTCGCAGCGTTTCTGGGCTCGCTTATCACCATCGGCTTCGTGCTCCTCATCGCACGGCGCATAAGTTCCATGGCCATGCTCATCGTGGCGGGCGTCATGGTGGGATACATCTGCTCGGCGTCGACGAACTTCCTCATCGCCTTCGCCGACGACCAGTCCATCGTAAACCTGCACAACTGGTCTTTGGGTAGCTTCTCGGGTTCGAGCTGGGACGACATCGCGGTCATCGCGGTCGTGGTGATCACCGTGAGCGCATGCGTATTCGCGATATCGAAGCCCCTTTCCGCCTTCCAGCTGGGAGAAGCCTACGCGAAAAGCGTCGGCGTGAACGTCGCACGCTTCCGCGTGGTGCTCGTCCTTCTAGCGAGCATGCTCTCCGCCTGCGTGACCGCGTTCGCTGGTCCGGTGTCGTTCGTAGGCATCGCGGTTCCGCATCTCGTGAAGTCGGCGCTAAAGTCGTCGAAGCCTATCCGCGTGATTCCTGCGTGCTTCTTGGGAGGCGCCATCTTCTGCGCGGGCTGCGATTTGATCGCGCGCACGCTGTTCTCCCCCGTCGAGCTTTCCATCAGCGCCGTCACCGCCATCTTCGGCGCGCCGGTGGTTATTGCACTCATGTTGAAGAAGCGGGTGAGGTAGATGGGGGAATTCGTGCCGCGGACCAAAACGCTCGGAGCGGAGTCGAACCTCGAAACCCCGGTCGAAACGCAGGCTGACGGAGCGCCGCTTTTCCGCATAAGCGACCTATCGGCGGGCTACGACAAGAAGGTCGTAGTCGAAGGCGTCGATCTGGAGGTTCGCGCGGGCGACGTCGTGGCGCTCATCGGGCCGAACGGCTCGGGCAAGTCGACCATCTTGAAAACCATCACACGCCATCTGGCACCGCTTGCCGGCGCGGTCGAGCTCGACGGGCGGGAGATTTCCCGATGGAAGACGGCGGAGTTCGCAAGGAACCTTGCCGTTATGCTGACAGATCGCCCCCGGACCGAGCTCCTCACCTGCCGCGATATCGTGGAGGCGGGAAGGCATCCCTACACCGGGCGAATGGGCACACTCTCGCCCGACGACCATAGTCGGGTCGATGAGGCCATGAAAACCGCACATGTGGAAGAGCTCGCCGAGCGCGACTTCATGCAGATAAGCGACGGGCAACGCCAGCGCGTCATGCTCGCACGCGCCATCGCGCAGGATCCGCGTGTGCTCGTGCTCGACGAGCCCACGTCGTATCTCGATATCCGCTACCAGATCGACCTGCTGCGAATACTTCGCCACCTTGCGAAATCGCGGAATGTGGCTGTCATAATGTCCATCCACGAACTCGAGCTCGCGCAGAAAAGCGCCGACAAGGTGATTTGCGTGAAGGACGGCCGGGTCTTCCGCGCCGGCGCACCCGAGGACATATTCACGCGCGAGACGATTGGCGAGCTCTACGGCCTTCAACATGGCACCTTCAACGAGCGCTTCGGCAGCGTGGAAATTGGGCGCCCACACGGCGATGCGCACACGTTCGTCATCGCCGGCGCAGGTACGGGGTCAGCTGTGTTTCGCCAGCTCATCCGGCAGGGCAAGGCATTCTACGCGGGCATTCTGCACGAAGGGGACATCGACTGCGAGCTCGCGCGCGACCTGGCGACGGAATGCGTGGCCGAGCGCGCCTTCGAGCCGATCGGGGATAAAACCATAGCCCGCGCCAAAGAGCTCCTCGTCCACTGCGCGCGCCTTATCGTGTGCCCCGCCGCCTTCGGCACCATAAACGCCCGCAACGCAGAGCTCGTCGAGTTTGCACGCTCGCATGGTATCGAGGTCATGCGAGCGTGCGAAAGCGCATCGGAGGATTCCAAAATTGGAGTGGGAAGGATAAACTGGACTTTCTTTTAAGGATCCTCAGGCTACAGCTCCTACGCCGGCAAGGTCTCCAAGGCGCCGGAGAACCTCAGGAACAGGAATTTCCACGCCGACGAGCCCAACTAGGCCTAATCCAAGCGAGATTCCAGACTCGACAGACCATTGAGAGTTAGGTCATTGGCGACCTCAGAGACGCGCTCGATAGGAACCGAGCCGTCAGACAGCGCCCACGTGCGATAGATACCGATAATACCCGACAGCAAAAACGCCAGATAGTAGTCGAACATCTCGTCCTTGAGACCTTGGGGCAGCAGATCGCGCTCGGCAATCTCGTGCTCGAGCGGTGCACGAAGACGAGCCATAAAATCATCGAGCGGAATGTTCTCGATCAGCTGACGATTGAGCACGAGGTTGTTGCACAGCGCCTCGTTAACGGTTTTAAAGAAGGTCTCCGCCGCGCCAAGGGCGCGCTCGTTGGTGTCGCCGTCCATGGAAGCAAGCGTTTTCTCGACCGAGTCGACAATCATCTCCACCACATCGACGGCAATGGCATCGAGCAGGCCGTCAACCGTGCCAAAGTGCACGTAGAAGGTTTTGCGGTCGACATTGGCCTCGCGTGCGATGGCACTCACCGTAATGTCTGCCAGCGGCTTTTCCATGAGCAGGCGCTCGAAAGCGGAAAGGATGGCATTACGGCTGCGAACAATGCGGCGGTCAAGACGCGGTTTGCTGGTTGCCATGGGCGTGTCCCTTCGATATGCGAGCATTCATCAACAGATGAGAGATAATCTACGTAAGAGGATTATCCCCCATACGGCACAAATATGCCCCGCATCATGAAGAACGCACGACTGTCCTACTGCGACTTAGGGCGCTTCTTCTTATTGAGTGCCGACGGAGATACGCGAATACCATCGCCTGTCTGGCGCACATAGGCTTTATGAGCCGGCTTAGCGGTCCCAGAAGCCTTCTGAGCGTGCTTCTTGGGATCAACGGTAACAGCATTCGCGGGGTGCGGCTTAGTGGGCGCAGAGGGCGTCTGAGGCGTGCGGCCGAGCTTGCGCATCACGCGATCCCAGCGCGCATGGATGCTCTCGTTGTGAGCGCTCTTAAGGCCCAGCAGAGGCGCAGCCAAAATGGTCGGTGCAATAAACGTAATGAGACGCCACAGCAGATAGCCGGCGGTCGATGCCGACCCAAAGAAATGACCCAAGAACAATGCAAAGCCGCCCTCAGCGCCACCAGTTCCACCGGGCAAGGGAACCGCAGAGCTCAGCAGCTGGACAAAGGCGCTCGCGGCCATGACCGAGAAAAAGTCGACCTCGTGGTGGCCAAAGGCAAGCATCAGGAAATACGGCACCAGATAGAAAAACGCGAGCTGCAGCATGGTGATAAACACGGTGAGCAGCATGGAAGAAAAATGTCCGGCTGAAAGCTTGAACTTCTCGGAGAAGGAGTAGATCTCGCCATCGACAAACGTGCGCCATCCCTCGATCTTAGTGGCCGAGACACCAATGCGCTCGAGCCAATTGATGATGCAATGGGCGACGCGCGTGACGGTCTTAGGCATGAGCGCGACGGCGAAGATGCCCAGCAAGATGCAGCAGTGCCCACCAAAGCTAAAGACGCACAGCAGCGTCATGTCGCCATAGCGCTCGGCAAAAAACGGCATGCGAGCAAGCAGTAGGATAGCGCCCCAGGCAACGAGGCCAAACTGATACACGATAAAGCGCGTGAACTGCGTGGCTCCGGCCTCGCCGACATTTTGGCCCGCCTTGGTCAGGCGGTAGATCTGGGCGGGAGTCGAGCCCATCATCATGGGCGTCAGGTTGCCAAAGAAGATGCCGCTCGCCTCGACCGAAATCAGGTCGCGGATGCCGACGGGTGAATATGGGTCGAGCCAGACGGCGATCGCATAGGCCACAATGCCAAAGAACAGATACATGAACATGCAAAGACACGCGACAACGAGCCATGACGCCTGGACGCTCGACATAGCGGCCCAGAACTGCCCCATCTGCCCGGTTACCACCAGATAGACGATATAACCCACCAGCACGACGCCGATAAAGATGGCGCCGCGGCGTGCGCTCTTATTGTCATCTCCGCCCGAGGCCTCAACCTCGACCTGGGGCTTAGACGTATGCTGAGAGGACTCCGTCATGAGACTCCTTCTAACAGTCAAAATATCTTGGATATTGTACCCGTAAGGGCCATAGGCAGAACGCAAAGCTCTGGTTCAAACGGGAATTGCAGACGATTGTTTGAAAATAAAAAACCCGGCCTTCCATAGGAAGTCCGGGTATCAGATGCGTGGTAGCCCGTACCAGATTCGAACTGGTGATCTCCGCCTTGAGAGGGCGGCGTCCTAAACCGCTAGACGAACGGGCCATAAGCCTCAGCAGAAAAGAAGTGGTAGCCCGTACCAGATTCGAACTGGTGATCTCCGCCTTGAGAGGGCGGCGTCCTAAACCGCTAGACGAACGGGCCACATGACATCTGCACTGCCGTGCTGCGATGAAATATATTACGGGACAAAAAACGTCAGCGCAAGAAGAAATTCCAAATTGCCGAAAAATTGTCGGCAGGTTATGGAATACGCAGGTAAACTTGGTAGCTAATTCAAGTTGAGATGAACCAAAAGAGCTTCGCGCTCGTTGGGAATATCGTCTTCGATCACGGCGTCGAGGGCGGAGTTGAGAAACTGACCCAGTTCCGGCCCGGGCTTGACTCCGGCACGGATCAGGTCGCCGCCGTTGATGGCGAGCATCTTGAGCGTATAGGGCTCCCCTACCTTCAGCAGCTCGTGCGCCAGCGCGCGCATCTCCTCAATCGTCTCAACATAATAGAAGCACGACGGGGCCTTGCCAAGTGTGTCGGCACGCTTAAGGTCCATGAGCTCATCAATCAGGCGGGCCGTGTCGACGCCCTCACCCGAAAGCGCGCGCATCATATTGAGCAGACAGGAGCGCTCGGGGCGCAGCGGCTTGTCATGGTATTTGATGAGCAGGCACACGTCGCGCACCAAGTCGTGCGAGAGGGCCAGGCGATCCATAATGACGCGCGCCTTCTTGGCGCCGAGCTCGGGATGACCGTAGAAGTGTCCGCTACCGGCATGGTCGACCGTGAAG
>CABUBY010000083.1 GCA_902489955.1 uncultured Collinsella sp.
CCACGGCCACCACGATCGCCAAAGCCGCCGCGACCGCCACGGTCGCCGCCACGGCCACCACGGTCGTCACGGCCGCCGCGAGGACCGCGATCCTCGTCCAGGCCCATGGCGACGAGCGGAGCGATAACCTTATCGAGAGCGGCCATCAGCTCGGTGGCCTCCTCGTAAGAAAGCTCGGGCAGGAGCTTCTCCTTCTTGTTGGCAAGCTCGACCAGGCCCTCAGCGGCATCCTCGGCAGCGAAGACAACGATCTTGCGCATATCGCCCTCGGCGTCATCGATGCGGCCGACCAGATCGGCAGCCTCGGCCTCGGCCATCAGGCCATCGAGCTCACGAAGGCGCATGCCCAGCAGGTCGGACATTTCCTTCTGCTCCATCTTGGGCTTGAGGTCAAGAAGCTTGATGGCGCGCTCGATGTTCGCCATGCGCTCGGCCTTGGCCTCCTCCTCCTTGGAAATAGCAAAGCGACGGCTACGCAGCAGGCGGGCGGCCTTCTGCATCTTGTCCATCAGCTCTTCGTCATCGTAATCAACGGCGGCCTCGACAACCTCGGCCTCCTCCTCGGCGGAAACCTCGTCAGCAGCCTCAACCTCGGCAGCTTCGGTCTCCACGGTCTCGACTGCCTCAACCTCGGCAGCCATGGTCTCGTTCTCGGTCTCGTTCATGATCTCTTCGTTCTCAGACATGAGACTCCTTCTTGGCCCTCTCGGGCATCATCGCCCCATTCGCGGGGCCCGTCGCGCACTCTTTGCGCTTTAAACATTCATGCCTCTCGGCAAAACGTCCATTAGTTTATGGTGTCGCCATCCAATCTAGCTGCAGAATCTATGTGCACACATTAATGCGACATGTGTGACTCGCGACGAGCGTACACCAGCGACGCCACGAACCCGACCACGGCAATTACAGCCGCTACACGCACGGCAGCTGCAAATCCAATCGCTTGGGCAACGTCTGTCGCAGCGCCAGCGGCGCCGGCGGTCGCAGCAGAACTCGAGAGCAGGCCGATAAACAGGGACGGGCCAAACGATGCGGCAATCATGTTCCACGTGTTGAGCAATGCCGTTCCGTGGGGATGCTCAGCGGCAGGCAGCGTCTCCAAGCCGGCCGTTTGCGAGGGGCTCAACACCAAACCAACTCCGGCATACACCACAACGGTCAGTGCCACGACGACGCCGATGTTCATGCTTGCCGCCGTCATCGAGATGGCAGTCTGCCCCACGGCAATCAGGGCAAAGCCGACCGGCAGCAGCGGCCATGCGCCACGGGCGTCCATCACGCGTCCGCCCACAATCGAGGTCACGGCGTTGCAGGCAATTGCCGGCAAAATGAGCAGGCCCGCAACAAGTGCGGTCATGCCGTATGCGCCCTCAAAATAGAGCGGCAACAAAACGCTCATCGAGAACGTCGTCATCATCGACACCACCACAAGCAGACACGCAGGCCAAAAACGAACGCTCGCCATGGGACGCACGTTAAGCACCGGATGCTCGAGCTTGAGCTGGCGGGCCGCAAACAGGCCGAGCAGCACAACGGCAGCGAAAAGCGTCACGATACCGGCAATCAGATTGGTCGAGAACTCGCCTACGGAATACACAAATGCCGTAATACCGGCGGCGAGCAAAACAACCGACAGAATATCAAGCGTGGCGTTCGAACGCTCTCCGACATTCTGAACAAGCTTTACGCCCGCCGCAGCGACCACAATGCCGCCCACCAGCGGCACTACGAACACCGCCCTCCAGCCAAACAACGTGCACATAAGACCGCTGATCACGGGTCCAAACGCCGGCCCCAGCGTAATGCAGGCACCGCCCAGGCTCAGATACAGACCAAGCTTCTCGCGCGGGGCGCAAGACAGCACCACGTTCATCATGAGCGGGAACAAAATGCCCGATCCTGCAGCCTGCAAAATACGACTTGGCAGCAAAACGCTAAACGACGGAGCGACCAGGCACAGGACTTCGCCGGCGACCATGCATCCGCATGCGAAAAACAGCAGTTTGCGCGTCGAGAAACGGCCGGACAGGAAGGCCATGATGGCCGTAAAAATCGACGTCACGATCATGTAGCCCGAGACGAGCCACTGTGCCGTGGTGGCACTCACCGAAAAGGCTGCCATAATGTCGTGCAGCGCCACGTTAATGATGTTCTCGTTAAACGCGGCAACAAAGGCTGCAATATACATAACGACGAGAATCGCCGCAGTGGCCGATGGCGTTACTTGAACTTGTTGCTGAGATTTGCTCCCCATGCATTTCCTTCCTCTTGGAACGACAGTCGCATCGCCCCAGAGGAACAGTCCAGGGCGAAAAATGAGCCCTAGACTTACGCCAGACGCCGTACACGACGAATCTGGCAACATGGTCCAACATCGAAAGATTGTAACGCGGACGCACAGCTTTCCTTCCGCGCTATTATTAAAAGTCCACGAAAGCATAAGACATGAGGAGCCCGCCATGATTAAGCCCATCATGAAATCCGAGTTCTTTTTGCGTCTGCCTTCCGAAGACGCGGGACCCGACGATGCCGCAACCGGGCAGGATCTCCTGGATACACTCCACGAGCATGAGCGCGAGTGCGTGGGCCTCGCCGCCAACATGATCGGCGTGCGCAAACGCATCATCTGCGTAAAGGACGGCAACAGGACACTCCTGATGTACAACCCTCAGATTCTTGAGCAGGTCAATGCCTATCAGACAAGCGAAGGATGCCTCTCGCTGATCGGCGAGCGTCCCTGTACCCGCTATCGCCGCATTAAGGTGGAGTATTTGGACGAGAACTTCGTTCACCGCATCAAAAACTTCTCGGGCTACACCGCCGAGATCATCCAGCACGAAATCGACCACTGCAACGGCGTCGTGGTTTAGGCCACCCGCCAAAATGAGGGTACCGGAGGCCTCCCTATGGATATCAGCCGCTTTGGCGAATTCGCCATCTTAGCGCAGTCACGCACGTTTCTTGATGCGGCGGAACTGCTTTTCATGTCGCAATCAACCCTCTCCAAGCACATCATGGCAATGGAGCACGAACTCGGCTGCAAGCTCATCGATCGAAGCCAGCGCCACGTAACACTCACCGCGCAAGGCGAAGCGCTCCTCCCCTATGCGCAAAAAATTGCGACGCTTCAGCATCGCTATCTTGCCGCCATTCAAATAGGTGCAGGTGAGCCGCTCGAGCACCTCACCGTAGGTTCTATCCCCATTATGGCCCCTTATGGGATTACGGACGCCGTCATCGATTTTCAGCAGGCGAACCCCTCATATTCTGTCGAGCTCATCGAAGGCGAGGGCGACACACTCAAGCGCATGCTCCTGCACGAGGACATTGACCTGGCCTTCATCCGTGACAGCGGCGCCATCGAGCCGGAGTTCAAAAAGATTCCCTTTACGACCGACCGGCTCGTGGCCGTCCTTCCGCTCGACCATCCACTCGCCGAACGTGACACCGTCGAGATAGACGACCTTATCGACGAGAATTTCCTCATGCTTCCCCAAGGCTCGTTCGTAAGCGAGCTCGTCCTTTCCCTTTGTCGCGAAGCTGGATTTGGCCCACGTGTTACGTTCACCGGCAAACGAGCCGAGAACATCATCTCTCTTGTCGCACGCGGCGCCGGTGTCTCATTCCTCATGCGCAAGCCGGCGGAATCGCTTACCAGCGGAAAGGTAGCCTTGGTGCCGCTTGAGCCCGCGACGACCTCCGAGGTCAGGCTCTACCTCAAGCGGAACGCCGCGCACTCGCAGGCGGTCGTCTCGTTCATTGGCTTCCTCCCCTACCGTCAGCTCCTGCAGGGCGACCGTGCGTCTTCCATCGCGGCACGACCGTCATAATCCCCGCTGCTCCACAACCGCAGACTTGTGACCGCAAACACGATGACAGCGGCACGAAACACAAATATGCCTCGGGCAGCACGTCGCCGTCCGAGGCATATTTAATCAAAGTGCGCAGAAAGACTAGTCCACCGAGATGTTGAGTGCCTTACCGCCCTCGTCCTTCTTGGTACCGATCACCATAGCGGCGACAAGAGCCAGAACGAAAGCGACCACACCGGAGATGACAAGGCCGATAAAGCCCGTGTCGATGCCGGCAGGGTTAATAAAGCTCGGGAAACCGAGCGGGCCGGAGGCGCCGAAGGCATAGAGCTTGGCACCCATGAGGCCGGCAATGGCGCCGCCTACACCAGCGGAAATAAAGGTTGCCCACATAAGGCGCTTACGCGGCAGCAAGATGGCGTAAAGCGCAGGCTCGTTGACACCGAAAATCGAAGAGACAAGGGCGGGAATGTTGACGGCAGCATTTTCCTCGGAGTCCTTGGTTCGGATGATCATGCCAAGCACAGCGCCGGCGATGGCACAACCGCCTGCATACACGAGCGGGTTAATGAGGTCATAGCCGTAGGTTGCGACATCGAGGAACCACAACGGGATGATGCCCCAGTGCAGGCCGAACATGACGAGCAGGCTCCAGAACGTGCCGATGACGAAGCCGGCGATGGCGGGTTGGAAGTTGATGAGCATCAGAATGATCTGGGCAACGATGTTGGAGAGGACCGTCATGACCGGACCGACCACAAGCAGGCCAAGGATGCCGCAAATGAGGAGCGTCAGGATGTTGGAGAAGAACGAGCTCACAAGCGCGGGCAGCGCGTTAGAAAGGGCCTTGTGCACCTTGGAGGCAATCCAGACGATAAAGATCGCAGGCAGAATCGTCGATGAGTAATTCTGCATGATCAGCGGGATGCCAAAAATATCACCGTAGACATTGGACTCGAAGACCGTACCGGCGCCGAGCGTGTAGAGCGGATCTCCGCCCATAAGGGCAACGAGCGTCGGATAGACGAGGATACCGCCGAGCGCCATTCCCATAACGGGCTTAAGTCCGAACTTCTTGGCCGACGTCCAGCCAATGATTAGCGGAAAGTAATAGAAGACCGAATCTCCGATTGCCGAGAGCGTCACATACGTATTGCTGTCCTTGGCAAGCCAACCGGCAACCGTGCAGAGCGCGAGCATCGACTTGATAAAGCCACCGGCCATAAGCACGCCAAGAACCGGTTGCAGAATCTCGGAGATGATGGCCAGCAGACGCGAGAATGGATCGCCCTTTTTGACGTCGTCGCCTTCATCGATATCGAGTGCGGGTTTGGAGTCGAACCCGCCAATCTGAACAAGGTCGTTGTAGACGGCCTCGACAGTGGCACCAATCACGACCTGATACTGTCCGCCGGCCTGGATGACGTCAACGACGCCCTTCGTCGCCTTAAGCTCATTGGTCTGGGCGAGCGATTCATCCTTGAGGTGGAAGCGGAGACGCGTAATGCAGTGGCTCACGTCTAACACATTGTCTCGACCACCGACCTTTGTGATGATTTCATCGCAAAGCTTCTGGTATTTCATGGAATTCTCCTTTTTCTGAGCGGGGTATAGCATCGATTTCATGCCTCCGTAGTCGACGTGAGAGGGCAAGGAACCCGCTTCCCCCTTTGAAATCCGCGGACGCACGTACGCCCGGGATGCGAAACGGCAGAGAAGATGGAAGATGCCGATCACATGGCGGCGAGCCTCATTGGCCCATGTCACGCAATCAGGTCTACAAACGCGAATCTGCTGCGCCGAGAAGTCTCGTCGTCTGGCAGAACTTGTCACACAGACGTTCCGGTTCGCCCTGGGGAATCTGAGTACGCTCGGTCTCAAAGGAGAGGCCGTACTCGCGTGCCGGAAGGAAATACTCGAAATAGCCGTTGGTGTAACCGCAAACTATTCCCTCGACCGGGCATTCGCGCTTCATGCGAATACCCAAGTCGCTGCCGAGCTCACTCGGGAACACAAAGAGATGCAGGCCGCCCAAACTGATGACGGCACACTTAAGCGTGAGCGAAAAGTCGTCATGGGCAACGGTGTGATAGAACGTCTGAGGCTCGATGCGGTCGAGAACGACCTCGCGATCGAGCTTGATCTGGGAAATCGCCTCGGCAAGACCGGTCGAAACGCGCTCGACCTCGGGAATGCCGCGTCCCTGGCGAAAATTGCGGTCGCTACAGTCGCCAGCAGCACCGACGACCATGGCCGGATAGTAACCAAGACTCTGAGCGAGCTTTTTGCCGGTGAGACCGGCGAGTTCGCTCGTGAGCTCAGTCGGGTCCGACGCAAGCGGAATGCACCGCCCAGTTCACAAAGCCCGCAAATGGCTTGCCTTCGGTATCGAAGAACGATACGACAATGACCTCATTGTCGGCGAGTTCACCTGGGATGATGCGGTTGTCGTAGAAACCGGTGATGACCCGCTTGCCCAAGCGACAAATCGCGGGCTGTGCGTTGGCGCGGCACTCCTCAAAGCATTGGCAAATGGTATCGAGGAACCAGCGGTAGTAGTTCTCGTCGAATTTTCCCGTCCACCAGCTGCGGTGGTAAGCGACGATTGAAGTATGGTCGTGCGTCGCCGAGAGCAGGACGCAATCACGGTCAATGCCGTAGCGCTCGGCGAGCATTGTCTTGACTTCCTCGGCCATGCTTTCCTCGAACTCGAGGACATCGGCATTAAAGAGAAACACTTCACGTTCGCCTTGCTGGAAGAGAATGGCGTTGGCGAAGACGTCGTCATGGACGCCCGTCGCAGGTTCAAGACGGTTGGGAAGATTGCGGTAGCCAATCAGGTAGATGTCGCCCTGTGGGGTGATTTTGCGGCGCGCGTGTCCAATGTTCATGCACGTTCTCCTTCTGTGTCACGCCGCATTCAAGGCGGCAATGATGATTTCGACGAGGCGCTCATGGGATCCGGCGGCAAAACCGGAGTTCATGGCCTCATAGGTGATCTTTTCGTACGCGTCGGGAGCCGGTAGGTACTTCTGTCCGCCGTTGACGAGCGTGGCAAAGAACACAGAGCCGGACCGAGCGGCGCGCACAGTGGCGCCGAATGCACTCGAGACCTCGGGTTGTACGCCGACAAGCTCGACGTTTCCCAGCCGGAGCAGATAGACCCTCGTGCGCTGCTCGCCAGCGGCATGAAACTCATACGTTCGGTGCGGAGCCAAAGAGTGAAAATCGGCGCGTGTCTGAGCGGGCAGGAGAACGTCGACCGTGCGGGCATCGATGCCGGTAGCGTCATCCTCACGCGCCATGCGAGCGGTCTCGATTAAAGCATCGCCCAAGGCCTGCCCCTGCTGGTGCAACATGCGGTATCCGTCCTCATGGGCATCGACCGTCTGCTTAACGCCGGCCGCATCGAACATGACGTTCATGGCGCGCTCCGCCGGACTTTGGTCGCCCGCGGCGCCTGGCAGCAACAGGGCAACGCCGCCCAGCTCGCGCTCGAGTGACATGGCGGCAAAACCAAAGAGGTCTCCGCTCGCCATGCGCCTCCCCTCGGAGTCGCGCGACCCGTCGAGCACGGAGGACTGAAC
>CABUBY010000084.1 GCA_902489955.1 uncultured Collinsella sp.
GCGGGCTTCTCATGTGACGCGGGCCCCCTGCCCCCGCCACGCTTCAGAGCGTGATTGTTCGCGCCCTTACACAAAAAGAGCGCCCCGCTGCGCAGGACGCTCTTAGCATGTACAAATCCTACTGGATGTTGTCGCGGATGCCCAGAGCCTTGATGAGCTCACGGTACTCGACGATGTCGTTCTTCTTGATGTAGGAGAGAAGACGACGACGACGGCCGACGAGCATGAGCAGGCCACGACGGGTGTGGAAGTCCTTCTGGTGGGACTTCATGTGCTCGGTCAGCTCCTTGATGCGCTCGGACAGGATGGCGACCTGAACCTTGGGGTTGCCGGTGTCGACCGGGGTGTTACCGAACTGGGCAGTCAGCTCCGCCTTGCGCTCTTTGGAAACAGTCATTGTTTCACCTTTCGTTTTACGTCGCCATCGGGCGACTCGATTCGCCTCGGACTGGGAAGCCGCCGGTGGAGCGAGCAACCAAGGTCGAGGTACCAACAGGTCGGTATGTTACCACAAGCAGCCCGCGCCTGCGCATCATCACCGACCCAACATGAATTCCATCGCACGGAGGCGCTGGTCGGTATGCGTCGCCGCCCACACATGCGAAAGCCCGAGCAAGAACGCCGCCGTATGCGGGTCGATTTTCTCGGCCATAAGCGCATCGAAGGTCATGGACATGAGGGCGCGCAGCCATGCGGTCTCACCGGTCGACACCAGTTCGGCACCTGGAACGCTCGACGCGCACGACCCGCACATGAGACCGCCCGCCTGGGCTGAAAAATACGACAGCATGGGGTCTCCGCACAGCACACAGGCCGAAAAATCGGGACGATAGCCAACGTGCGATAGCAGCTTAAAGACATATGCCGCCACAAGTAGGTCCATATGTGCCGTATCAAGCCCGCTGCCCACCAGGGCAAGCGCTCGCTGCGTTATGGCAAAGGCAAACGGGTCCTCGGCGTCCTCGAACGAGCACACGCGCGCGACCTCGGCGATCGCGCTTGCGGCGCAGGTCGTCTCGTAATCGGGCGCAGCGCCGAGCGGCGCCTCCATAAGCTCGGCCTGAGAAACCACGTCGAGTGACCGTCCATGTGCGAGCAGCATATCGACCGTACAGAACAGCTCGCAGCGCGCAGCCAGGCGTCCGCCGGGTTTGCGGGCGCCCTTTGCCACTGCACGAACCTGCCGTCCCCGCTCGTCAAGCATCGTCAAGATCAGGTCGGTCTCTTTGAGCTTAGTCTTATCGAGCACGAGCACTTTCGTGCGATATGTCCGGGAGCCTGCCATGCGCGCCGCGCGTCCTTAGTCCTCGGCGTTGTAGCCAAAGCGGCGAATCTGGGCCTCGTCGTCACGCCAGCCGGCCTTGACCTTCACGTCCAGCTCCAAAAAGACCTGCGTGCCAAAGATGCGCTCAAGATCGCGACGGGCGTCGATACCGATATGCTTGATCATCTCGCCGCCCTTGCCGATGATGATGCCCTTTTGGCCCTCGCGCTCGACGTAAATGGTAGCGTGCACGCGCAGCACCTTCTTGGTCTGCTCGAGCGCATCGCAGATCACGCCCACGGAGTGCGGGATCTCGTCGCGGGTGCGGCGCAAGACCTTCTCGCGCACAAACTCGGAAACGAGCGTCTCGTCGGAAGCGTCGGTACCCATGTCCTCGGGGAACCAACGCGGACCCTCGGGCAAAAAGTGCGCAACGGTCTCGATAAAGGCGTCAACGTTGAAGTTCTTGACCGACGACGTCACGATCTCGTCGTCATATTCCATGAGCTCGTGGGCGGCCTTAAGCTGCTCCATGACCTGTGCGGGGTCGGCCTCATCGGCCTTGGTGAGCACCAGGACCTTCTTGGAACGGGCGCTCTTGACGCGCTCGGCAACCCAGGCGTCTCCCCTGCCGATCGGCTTGGTGGCATCAATCAAAAACGCGACGACATCGACATCGTTCAGCTCGAACAACGCGCTCTTGTTGAGCTCGGACCCCAGGCCGTCCTTGGGCTTATGAATACCCGGGGTATCGACAAAGACCAGCTGGTAGCCGGGACGGTTGACGACGGCGCGCATGCGGCGGCGGGTCGTCTGGGCCACCGGTGAGGTGATGGCGACCTTCTTGCCATAGCAGGCATTAAGCAGCGTGGACTTGCCGGCGTTGGGGCGTCCGACCAGGGCCACGAAGCCGCTGCGAAAACCAGGCTCAACGTCGCCAAAGCCCGCGAGGTTGTCGTCCTCATCGCACAGGGCGTCGAGCTCCTCGTCGCTCATGCCCTCAAACGGGTCGAACTCCTCGACTTCCTCATAGGCCTCGGTCGCCTTAGCATCCGGGGACTCGTCGTCCAAAATTTCATCGATAGGCTGCATATTGTCGGACATGGGAATCCCTTTCTAAATAAAGCCGAGCGCGTGGGCAAATACCAGCAAGCCCACAATCGCGGCGGTGATTGAAAGTACGTATACCGAGGCGGCGGCGATGTCCTTGGCGCGTTTTGCCAGCGGATGGAGCTCCTGGGTCGCCAGATCGACAATGGCCTCCATGGCGGTATTGCACAGCTCGCCGTGAATCACCAGGCCGCAGCAGATGATAATCGTGGCCCACTCGGCAATGTCGAGCCCCACGATGCAGCCGGCAATGACGGTGCACACGCCCGCTACGAGCATGACCTTAATGTTGCGCTCGGTCTTGACGGCGGTGACGAAGCCCTCCATGGCGTAGGAAAACGACTTTAAGAAGGACGGATGGTCCTTGTTCGATCCGGGAATCATAAACGGCTCCTAGTCGTGGGCATGATTGGTGATGGGGCCGACGTGAACGAGTTTGGGGTCCTCGCCGCGCTCGAGCGCCAGATCGCGGAGGATGGCGTCCTCGCGGGCCTCCATGACCTCGGCCTCGTCGTCCTCGATATGGTCATAGCCCAGCAGGTGCAGCATGCCGTGTACGAGCATCAGACGACACTCGTCAGCGGGGCTATTGCCAAAACAGGGGGCCTGACGGGCAATAACCTGCGGGGCCAAGATGATATCGCCGAGCTCGAGCGTCTCATCGGCGGGAATGTCATCGTCAAAGGCCGAGTCGCATTCAAACGAGAGCACATCGGTGGTGCGGTCGATACCGCGCCACTCGTGGTTGAGCTCGTGCATCTCGTCCTCGTCGACATACGAAAGGGAAATCTCGACTTCACGCTCAACGCCCTCGGCGGCAAGCACAACCTCGCAGATGTGCTCCACCTCCTGCGCGTCGAGCAGCGTATCGAGCTCGGCATCGTTGCTGATCAATACACTCAACGGGACTCCTTTCGGTCACGTACGCGCTTCTCGCGCACATCATCATAAGTATCGTATGCCTCGACGATACGTCCCACCAAGGCATGGCGCACCACGTCGGCGCGCTCCAGGTGTGCAAACGCCACATCGTCGACACGGCCCAAAATCTGCTCAACGTCAGCAAGACCGCCGCGACGACCCACCAGGTCGCGCTGGCTCAGGTCGCCGGTAATCACGAACTTGGAGTTGAAGCCCAGGCGCGTCAGGAACATCTTCATCTGCTCGGGCGTGGTATTTTGTGCCTCGTCGAGCACCACGAAGGCATCACTCAGCGTGCGGCCGCGCATGTAGGCAAGCGGGGCGATCTCGATCACGCCGCGCTCCATAAGCTCATCGGTGCGCTCGCGATCCATCATGTCAAAAAGGGCGTCGTAAAGCGGACGCATGTAGGGATCGATCTTTTCCTCGAGGGTGCCGGGCAAAAAGCCCAGATTCTCCCCCGCCTCGACAACCGGACGCGTCAAGATCAGACGGCCCACCTCGTGGCGCTTGAGCGCGGCAACGGCGAGCGCCATGGCCAGATAGGTCTTACCGGTGCCGGCAGGACCCAGGCCAAACGTGATGGTATGCGTGCGGATGGCATCCACATAGCGCTTTTGGCCGAGCGTCTTGGGGCGAATGACACGGCCGCGATACGAAAGCAGCACGTCATCGCGAAGCGACGTAGCCTCGTGCTCACCGTCGCGCAAGACGGCCAGGCAGCGAGAGACATCGTCGGCAGACAGCGTGCGCCCGGCGGCCGCCTCGCGAAAAGCGTGCTCGAAAAAGCGCGCCACGAGTTCGACCTCGTCCGGGTCGCCGCTCACGGAGATGCTATCGCCACGGGCGACCACATGAGCGCGAACCAAACTCTCGAGCGCACGAAGGACGCCGTCGCCGGCGCCCAAAACGCGCGAGGGATCAATCCCCTCGGGAACGGTAAGTCTAATCTTCGAGGCTTCCATGAACCTCCCTGCGTGCATGGACCAAGCCGGAATCATCGACTCCGATGATAGCAACATCGAGCAGGCACGGGGCTGTAAGTCCACAGGTATCGTCAAGACGGGCATGATGGAACGAGCCGAGCGTCAGGTTGTCGCTATACTCGAGCACGGCACGCTCGACCGTGCCCACGCGACGGCGAGCGTCGGCAATAGCGAGCTCCTGTGCAGCGGCCCGCATACGGCGGCTGCGCTCGGCCATAACCTCGGGCGGAACCTGGTCGGGCATGTCGGCAGCAAGGGTACCGGGACGCTTGCTGTAGCGGAACACGTGCATACGCGAGAAACCCACACGGCGGCACAGCGCCAGCGACTCCTCGAACTCCTCGTCCGTCTCGCCAGGGAAGCCGACAATAACGTCGCAAGAAAGTGACGCCTGCGGCAGATTGGCGCGAATCATACGCACCGTGTCCTCAAAGGCCTCCGCACTATAGGGACGGCCCATGCGATGCAGGGTCGCCGTGCAGCCGGACTGCAGGGGCAGGTGCAAAAACGGGGCGATACGCTGCGGAAAGCGCGCCATAACCTTAAGCAGGCGCTCAGAGATATCCATGGGCTCAACCGAGGAAATGCGCACATGCGGGATAGACGTGCGCTCCATGATGGCCTCGAGCAGCTCATCGATTTCGACATGCTCGTCGGTCGCGCTCTTGCCATCGTAGGCGCCCAGGTTCACACCGGTCAGCACCACCTCGGGCACGCCGGCCTCCTGGGCCTCGCGAACTTGCTCGAGCACGGACTCAACGGGCACGGAGCGCTCGGGGCCGCGTGCCTTCCACACAATGCAATAGGTGCAGCGATGGTTGCAGCCGTCCTGAATCTTCACGCCCAGGCGAGAGCGACCGAGCGCATCGACCACCTCGCCATCGCTGCAGGCGGGAACGCTATCGGACTCAACGCCCAGCACCTCGCAGACGCGTTCGGCAACATCAATCTTGGACGGCTCGGCGATCACGCGGTCCGAAAGCTCCAGCAGCTCCTCGGGGTGCAGATTGACCACGCATCCGGTCACGACCACATAGGGCTCGTTTGGATAAGCCAGCGCATGACGGACGGCCTTACGGGTCTTGGCCTCGGCCTCGCCCGTAACGGCACAGGTGTTAATGACGATCAGATCGGCATCCTGGGGATCCACAATAGCAAAGCCCAGACGCATAAGATCGGCAGTGATACGGTCAGACTCAACCCGGTTGACGCGGCAGCCGAGGTTGACGACGGAAATATGGGGTGCGAGCACGCGGGCTCCTTAATCGAGGATATCGTCGAGGGCACTCTTGATACGGTCGGTCACCGACTTCTTACCAGAAGCGACGTCATCGCCCATCTCATCGGCAAAAGCACGGAGCAGTTCGCGTTGCTTATTGGAAAGATTGGTGGGAACGACCACGCGCAGCTGCACGATCAGGCGGCCGCGCGAACCGCCACCGCCAATGCGCGGCATGCCGTAATTATTGACGCTCACGGTGTCGCCGTACTGGGCGCCGGCGGGAACCGTCACCTTAACGACCTCGTCGGGCATAATGCCCTCGACCTCGATCTCGCAGCCGAGCGCAGCCTGTGCAATCGAGATATCGCTCACGAGGTACAGGTCGTCACCGTTGCGCTTAAAGCGCTCATGGTCGGCAACACGCACGTTGACAATCAGGTCGCCCGAGGGCTCGCCGCGAAGGCCGGCCTCGCCAAAGCCGCCCACACGCAGCTGGCGACCGGTCGAAACGCCGGCGGGAATATCGATGTCGATCTTCTCATGCGAAGGCGTGCGGCCCTGACCGTCGCAGGTCTCACAGGGATGGTCGATAACCGTGCCCTCGCCATGGCAGTCGGGACAAGGCGAGGAAGACTGAACCTGGCCCAAGAACGAACGCTGAACCGTCGTGACGTAGCCCGTACCGTGGCAGCGGCCGCACTGCTTTTCCTGTGCGCCCTCTGCCCTACCGGTTCCATTGCAGTCCTCGCAAGGAGCAAGGCGGTCATAGCTGATCGTCTTTTTGCAGCCGAGCGCCGCCTCCTCGAGCGTCACCGAAAGCGAGATGGCCATGTCGCGTCCGCGACGACGCTCACGACGGCTGCGGGCGCCACCGCCGGCACCGCCGCCAAAGAACGACGAGAACAAGTCGTCCATGCCCATGCCACCAAAGATATCGTTGATATCGACGTAGCCCGAACCACCAGGACCGTCGGCGGTGCCGTAACGGTCGTAATTAGCACGCTTCTGCTCATCGGAAAGAACGGAATAGGCCTCGTTGAGCTCCTTGAACTTGGCCTCGGCCTCGGGGTCGTCCGAAACGTCCGGGTGTACGGTACGGGCCTTCTTTAGAAACGCGCGCTTAATCGTCCGCGCGTCGGCATCCCTGTCGACGCCAAGCACCTCGTAGTAATCCCTATTTTCCGACACGACCGAATCCTTCCGACTTTCATTATTGTCACAGTGCGTCCTATACCCAAGCTGGGCTGGCCGCAAACAGAGGGTTTGATGTTATTGCATTTGGTACGGCGAAAGCATGGCCCGTTGCGAGCAGCTCGCGAACCAAACTGACACGAGCGCGAACATGAAGCCGTTGGCAAAACCGTTGGCAAACTGCATCGCACCGCGCTTCCACCACAGCAGACTACGATGAAGCACACCGTCCGAAAGCACCATAAACAGGCCCATGGTAAACGGAATAAAGCACATCACGGCAAAGGCCGAGAACACGCCCGAAATGGCCGACAGCACCAAAAACGGCGCCACGATGCCCATCAGGTAAAAACCGGTACGAGCTTTGCCTTCCAAGCGCTCGGCTTCAACATGGGCGCGGCCGACCAAGTCGCCGCCCGCGGCACCGTTGGTGCCAGCATGTCCCATGCCGCTAATGCGGACCTCGTCGCCATCGTGCGTGCCGGCAGGAAACTCAATCGTCTGCTCGGAGGTTGCGCGAGTACGACCGCTGCCACCGCAATCGGGGCAGGGGTCGGCCACGACCTTACCGGAACCGCCGCACTCGGGGCAGACCGACTGGAACGTACCCGCACCAAACAGGAAGGACAGGTCGACGTCGATGTGGCCGCGGCCGCCACAGCTTGGGCAGG
>CABUBY010000085.1 GCA_902489955.1 uncultured Collinsella sp.
TCATGAACGCGCTTAACGCCATCGTGCGCTTTGCGAGCATCATCATGATCCCGCTCGGTTTGGCGTTGTTTGCCTCGAGTGTGAGCGAGCTGTGGGATGCCGCGGGAACCCCGGGCGATAGTGCGCTTTCATGGTGCTTCTCCGAGCTGTTGGCTGGTCATGTGCCTTCGTCGGCGCTGCTGTCCACGGTGGGCGCCCTGCTGGGCATGATCCCGCAAGGCCTGGTGCTGCTGACCTCGTCGGTGCTCGCCATCGCCACGGTGCGCCTGGCCCGCCGCAAGGTGCTGGCGCAGCAGCTCTACTGCATCGAGACGCTCGCTCGCGTCGACGTACTGTGCCTGGACAAGACGGGCACCATTACCTCGGGTCGTATGGAGGTCGAGGGCACCTACCCGCTGCCTGTTGAGGGTGTTGGCTTTGGCGTGGACTCGGACGAGGCGGCTGTTCCCGTCGATACCACAGTGCTCGATTTTGCGCTGGCTAACGTGGCACGTGCGACCTCGGCCGATGCCAACGAGACATGCCAGGCGCTGCTCAACTATTACGCCGATCGCCCGGTCGAGGTGTCCGAGCCGCTGTCGGTCATTCCGTTCTCGTCCTCCAAAAAGTGGAGTGGCGCGTCGTTTGCGCAGGGCTCCTATGTGATGGGTGCGGCGCAGTTTGTGCTCTCTGATCGTGCGTTTGCCCAGGTCGAGAACCGTGTCGCCGAGCTTGCCGATACCTGCCGCGTGCTCGTGGTGGCGCGCGTGGACGGCTTTACGCCCGATGGCGATATGGTGGGTGAGGCCGAGCCCGTGGGCTTTGTGACCATCCGCGACGAGATTCGTACCTCGGCGGCCGAGACCATCGGCTACTTTAACGAGCAGGGCGTGACCCTCAACGTGATCAGTGGCGACGACCCGCGTACGGTGTCGTCGATCGCGCGCGTGGTGGGCGTGCCGGGGGCGGACGCTTATGTGGATGCCACGACGCTCGATACGCCGGCCAAGCTCGATGCCGCAGTGGACCGCTACCATGTCTTTGGTCGTGTGACCCCGCAGCAGAAGCGCGAGCTCGTGCAGGCGCTCAAGCGCCGCGAGCACACCGTGGCCATGACGGGCGACGGCGTCAACGACGTGCTGGCGCTCAAGGAGGCCGACTGCTCCGTGGCCATGGCGGCCGGCTCCGATGCCGCGCGTAACGTGGCCGAGATCGTACTCGTCGACAACGACTTTGCCTCGATGCCCGCCGTGGTGGCCGAGGGCCGTCGCTCCATCAACAACCTGCAGCGTTCGGCCTCACTGTTCCTGACCAAGACGCTGTTCTCGATGGGCCTGGCGGCGCTGTGCATTGCGCTGCCGCCGTATCCCTTCGAGCCCATCCAGATGACGCTCATCAACTTCTTCTGCATCGGCGCGCCGGGCTTTGTGTTGGGCCTGGAGCCCAACAATGCTCGCGTGAAGGGGTCGTTCCTGACAAACGTGCTCAAGCGGGCACTGCCGGCGTCGATTGCGGTCATTTTGGCCGCGGCACTCGATATCTTTGTGGCGCGCGTGTTTGGCTTTAGCCAGCTCACGCTGTCCACGATGTGCCTGCTTACGTCGTGCGCGGCGAGCGTCAGCCTGATTTGGCGCATCTCGCAGCCGCTCACGCCCTTACGTGTGGTGCTCTTTGTGTTTGTAGTCGCCGGCATCCTGGTGGGCGTTATCGGATTCCCAGAGCTGCTGTCTATTGCCAACCTGTCGATGGGCCAGATGGTTATCTTGGCTGTCATCGTGGTCTTTACCTGCTCGGTGTTCTTTAAGCTCGCCACGATGATGGATTCGCTCAAGTCGCGTCGTCGTCATGCTGCAACTGGTTTTGGCCGCGGTGTGCGCGTCCACCTGGGTCGCGGTGGCGGCAAGGTGAGCTCGACGGGTTCGACGGCCGAGCGTTTTGCCAAGCGCTTCGCCGCCGACATGGCGCAGCGCCGTGAAGATCGCACCGCTCGCGAGGCCGAGGCCCGCGCACTCGAGGGCGTGGCCCAGGCCCAGCCCAAGAAAAAGAAGAGTACCGGAGCCAAGCGCTCTCGCGTGACCAAGTCCGCCCAAGGCATCAAAGTCTCGATGCCAAGCAAAAAGAAGAAGTAACTACGTGCCCTGGCGATGTTGAATTGGTGCCTTGCTCCTGTGGGGCCGTGGCGATGTTATGCTCTAACCTCGATTGTTTGAATTGCTTCGAAAAGAGGATGCCGTGATCTGCCCGCATTGCCTTAAGACTATCGAGGACGGCGCCTCGTTCTGCCCCTACTGCAACGCCTATGTGGGTCCGGGCGATGGTCCCGAGCACACCGAGTTCGTGTTCTGCGAGGGCTGCGGTGCCCGTCTTTCTCCGCATGATCGTACGTGCCCCAAATGCGGACGCCCCGCTCCGGGTATCCTCTCCGAGGACGCGGCCGCATCCGACCTGGCAGCGGGCCGCACGGCGGGCTTTCCGCGCCTAACGCAAGAGCAGATCGATACCGAGGTGCCGCATGCGCCGGCCTCTGCCGCTGCGGTGCTTTCAGACGCCGCCGACCCCAATGAGACCTGCGTGCTGCCGGCTTTCGATAAGGATTTCGGTATCCCCAAGGTCGATATTCCCACGCCAGTTTCCCTGCATGACGATGCTCAAAAACCCAAGCGCAAGGTGCATCCCGACGAGGACGCCTATCACAAGCACAAGCGTCATATTCCCAAACCGCTCATCGTCATCGCGGTCCTTGCCGTCGTTTGCGGCGGTGCCTATTGGTTCGTGACGACCGATCCCATGGGTGTCATGCCTGGCTTCTACGACCAGTTTGGCCAAGCTGCACAGACCACCTTCCCCACGCGCCAAAAGGGCGAGGCGACTGAGGACGATACCAAGCAGGACGATTCTGCCGAGGTGGTCCAGGAAGAAACCGTGCTCACCGATGATCAGCTCTATACTAGACTCGACGGTCTGTATCAGACCATCGTGTCCTACGGTGATGAGGACCAGATCGGCGAGGTCATCGATTCCTTTAACAACGGCTATCTCCGAACGCCGCTGTCCACCCGCCAGGAGCTGTCGCAGAGTGCCTACGCCCTGCGCGACCAGATCAAAAAGACGCAAGATGAGCTTAACAACCTTAAGTATCAGGACGATACGGTCTATGCGGACGACATCGCCCACTTAAAGCAGCTTGCCGAGTGGATGTACGAGCGTGTCGACGTGATCTGCCAGAGCTGGGATATCTCGCTGGCCATTCCCGATGGCGAGTCGATGAGTTCCCACCAAAGCGAGATCCTGGCGCCCATCGCACAGGGCGGCAACAGCGCGCTGAACCAGTACGACGCCAATGTGGGCTCCTGGAAGCCGCAGCAGCGTTCCCAAAATTAGTTCGCCATAGTCGGCATAACCTACGTGCGCAATTGATGTAAGCGCATGCTTATTGCTACAATTTGTACAAATATGCTTTAAACGCACGAGGAAGGAACCACATGTTTGGTTTTAAGAAAGAGCTCTACACGCCCGAGTATCAGCTTGCCGGCGACGAGTGCGCCGTTATCGAGACGTCGAAGGGTACCATCAAGGTCAAGTTTGACGGCGAGGGCGCTCCCATTCATGTCGCGAACTTCTGCGAGCTTTCTACGATGGGCTTCTATGATGGCCTTAAGTTCCATCGCTATGTGCCCGGTTTTGTCATCCAGGGCGGCGACCCCAATACCCGCGATATGTCCGGCGCCGACGTCGCCGCTGGTCTTGAGGGCCCCGACGGCATGCCCGGTACCGGTGGCCCCGGCTACTGCATCAAGGGCGAGTTTGCCACCAATCCGCGCAACAGCCATGTCGATGGTGCCCTTGCCATGGCACGCTCCATGGACCCCGATTCCGCGGGTTCGCAGTTCTACTTCTGCCTGGGCGCCCAGCATAACCTCGATTCCGGTTACACCGTCTTTGGTACCACGGTCGAGGGTCTCGATGTGATTTCGCAGCTGCGTGCCGGCGACGAGATCGTCCATGTCGAGATCGTTCACGAGTAAAGGGGACTTCCTTGAATAGCCAGCTGATCCAACAGGGCCGCGCCGCTTACCGCGCGGGTGATTTTTCCGCTGCAGCCCAGATGCTTGGGGCGGCAAAGACTCCCGATGAGATTATGGGCGAGGCCGATCACCTTCGTGGCAACGCCTTGATGCACCTGGGCATGTATGCCGAGGCCGCCGAGGCTTATGCTGCCGCCCTCAACGACGGCACCTACGGCAAGCGCGGCGCGCTGCTCACCAACCGCGGCAAGGCGCTCGCCGCCGTGGGCGACTACACGACGGCCGCCCAGGCGTTCTCTGCTGCTACGCAGGATGCTTCCTATGCCACGCCGTTCAAGGCCTATCTGGGCCTGGGCAATGCGCTGTTCCAGTCGGGCGATTATGCCAACGCAGGTACTGCCTTCCGTCAGGCTGCCATCGACGGCGCCAATCCGGCTCCTGCCGCCGCACTCGGCGAGCTCGGTCGTTGCTTCATCAAGCTCGGCCGTCCGGCGGATGCCGTGGAGACCTACCGTACGGCTATCGACTTTGCCGGTCCCCGTGACGACACGCGCGCGCTCAACGCCGGCATGGGTCAGGCGCTTTCTGCCGCCGGCCGTCCCTCCGACGCACTCGACGCCTTTAACGCCGCTACTGCCGATGGCATCTACCAGCTTACCTCCGAGCAGGCCGATGAGCTTGCCCGCGTGCACGATTCGCTTGCCGCGCTGTCTGCCCAGACGGCTATGGCCACGGCTCCGGCGCCTGCGATGGACGCTCCTGCCGTCGATCCGCTCGATCCTACGGGCGCGACCGGTCAGTTTATGCCCGATCCCTCGGACACCGGCTTCTTTACGCTGTCCGAGTCCGAGATGGTCCAGCAGGACCGTCAGGATCGTAAGCAGGCCAAGGTCCGTCGTCGCCATCGCCACACGGGTCTCAAAGTCTTCATCGTGCTGCTTCTGCTCATTTTGATTGCTGCGGGCGGTCTGGGCTTTGCCTACACGCGCGGCTTTGGCTTCCCCTCGCAGGAGTCGGTTATCACCGATCTGTTCCAGGCTGCCGGCGACGGTGACACCGCAAAGGCCGAGTCTTGCCTGGCATCGAGCCTGTCCGAGGACGCTAAGTCGATGATCATCCCCTCGATTCCGCAGGGTGCCACCGTGTCCGTCGAGGGCATGGATCAGTCCATGACCGAGACGACCGCCAAGGTGAAGGCATCGCTGTCCAAGGGCGGCGAGCAGGAGTACACCGTCAAATTCGTGCGCTCCGACAACCATATCGGCTGGGCCGTTTCCTCGCTCGATATGGATTTCTCGGCTGCTGACAACCAGTAGTGACCTTATGGGATTTAGCTTTGCCCGGCGCTTCACCGCAAGTGAGGTGCCGGGCTTGCGCTAGTATGATGAGCTAGTAGTTTTCCAGCAATCATCCAACACATCAGGAGTTGCGTTGTTTTCTTTGATGGATATGTTCTTCGGTAGCTATGCGGGCGATCTTGCCATCGACCTCGGCACCGCAAATACGCTTGTCTCCGTGCGCGGCAAGGGCATCGTCATTCGCGAGCCCTCTGTTGTCGCCATCGACAAGAACGACGAGCGCATCCTGGCGGTCGGTATCGAGGCAAAGCGCATGCTCGGCCGTACGCCCGGCAACATCGTGGCCGTTCGTCCCCTGAAGGACGGCGTCATCGCCGACTTCGATGTTACCGAGGCCATGCTTCGCTACTTTATCGATAAGGCGTCCGAGAAGCGCTATCCGTGGACCCCGCGTCCGCGCGTTGTCGTCTGCGTTCCCTCCGGCGTCACGTCGGTCGAGAAGCGTGCCGTCTTTGAGGCCACGATCCAGGCTGGCGCTCGCCAGGCCTATCTGATCGAGGAGCCCATGGCTGCCGCTATCGGCGCCGACCTGCCCGTCGAGGAGCCCACCGGCTCCATGGTCATCGACATCGGTGGCGGTACCACCGAGGTTGCCGTTATCGCTATGGGCGGCATCGTCGTCTCGCAGTCCATCCGTATTGCAGGCGACGAGTTCGATCAGGCCATCCTCACGCACGTTCGTGATGCCTACAACCTTGCCATCGGCGAGCGTACGGCAGAGGACATCAAGATCAAGGTCGGTTCCGCCGTGCCGCTTAAGGACGAGCTCGACGTCGAGGTCAACGGCCGCGACGTGATCACCGGTCTGCCCAAGACCGTACGCATCGAGAGCGAGGAGATTCGTCGCGCACTCAACAAGCCGCTCGACGAGATGGCCAAGGCCGTCAAGGACGCACTCGATGCCACGCCGCCCGATCTTGCCTCGGACCTTATGTACTACGGCATTTTGCTGACTGGTGGCGGCGCGCTGCTGCGCGGTCTCGACGTGCGCCTGCGCGATGAGACCGGCGTTTCGGTCAACGTCAGCCCCACGGCGCTCGATAACGTCGTTAACGGATGTGCCCGCGTGCTCGAGGCCAATGCGTTTGATGGCGGCTTCGTCCAGACCAATGCTTAATTTCCAAAAGGTGGATTCCATTTGGCACGATCTTCGGGTTTCTCCACAAATCTGAATACCAAGCGACAATCAACGGGTATGCGCCCGTTGATTGTTTTCAGCCTGATTTCGGTGTTGCTGCTCACGTTTTACATCCGCGAGGGCGAGGCAGGGCCGATTCATGCCGTGCGTTCGGGCGTAACGACGATTACCTCTCCGGTGCGCTTTGTGGGCTCGGCTGTGGCGGCTCCCTTCAATGCGATTGGCAACGTGTTCTCTAACCTAACGGCGTCGCAGGACACGCTCGACGAGCTCAAGAAGCAAAATGAGGAGCTGACCTCTAAGGTCGCCGAGCTTTCTGAGGCTCAAAAGACTGCCGAGCGCCTGGAGGGCCTGGTCGGGCTGCAATCGACCTACAACCTCAAATCGACCGCAGCTCGTATCGTTGGTGCCTCCGGCGATGCCTGGACCTCGACCGTTACCATCGACAAGGGCTCTGCCGACGGCCTTACCATCAACATGCCCGTGACGAGTTCTGCCGGTGTTATCGGCCAGATTATCGAGGTATCGGCCAAGACCTCTACCGTGCGCCTGATTGGCGACGAGAACTCGGGCGTGTCCGCCATGGTGCAGGACACGCGCGCCCAGGGTATGCTGCAGGGTCAGGCTGACGGCACGCTGCGTCTTGAGTACGTGAGCGTCGACTCCGATGTTAAGGTTGGCGATATCATCGTGACCTCTGGCATCGGTGGCGTGTTCCCCAAGGGCCTTCCGCTTGGCACCGTCTCGTCGGTTGAGAAATCGGCAAACGACGTGTACTACACCATTGTGGTGCGCGCTCAGACCACGGCCGAGAACAACGAGGAAGTGCTGGTCATCACCTCGCTGACCGACGAA
>CABUBY010000086.1 GCA_902489955.1 uncultured Collinsella sp.
GGCGAGCCGGTCACCGCGCTTTGCATGAGGACTAGTCCTCGAGCAGGTCCTCGATAAAGCCGACGCGGTAGTTTTTGAAGATGACCTCGCCGCCGTCTTGCGTGGCATCCAGGTCGACATCGCCCATGATGCCAAAGTCGTGGTCGCCATCCTCGTCGGCAAAAATCTGGTGCACGTGCCACACGTGATCGGTCTTCTCGTCGCTCCCGTCGATGGTAAACATCGCGGCGCTGCGGGCATCTCCGTCGGTGAGGATTTCCTCGTGCTGCTCATGGTAGGCATCGAGCGCCTTTTGCCAGCGGACCTCGCTCATGCCCCAGTCCTCGTCGAGTTCGCCCAGGTCGCGAACGTGCTCGCGGGCGGCAAGGGTCACGCGGCGGAAGAGTGCGTTGCGCACCAGCAGCGTGCAGCCGCGACGGTCCGCAACGACCTCGTCGATGCCCTGCGGCGGCGCGGCGTCGAGGGCCGCCGGGTTGCCGGCGTTCTCCCACTCGTCCACCAGGCTCGAGTCGACCGAGCGCACCACAAAGCCGAGCCACGAAATGATGTCGCGCAAGCGCTCATCGCGCTTCTCAATGGGCACGGTGCGATCGAGGGAGCGGTAGGCCTCGGCTAGGTAGCGCAGCAGAATGCCCTCGGAGCGGGCGATGCCGAGCTTTTGGATATAGCCCTTAAAGTCGCTCGCGCTCTCCAACATGTCGCGCAGGACGCTCTTGGGCGAGAGCTGGTAGTCGTTGGCCCAAGGTACTTCCTGGCAGTACTTGTCGAAGGCGGCATCGAGCAAATCCTCGAGCGGCTTTTCGTAGGTGACATCCTGAATGCGCTCCAAGCGTTCCTCATATTCGACGCCGTCGGCTTTCATCTCGGCCATAGCGCGGTCGCGCGCGGCGCGCTCCTGCGCGCGCAGCACCTGCTTGGGATCCTCGAGCGTAGCCTCGACCATTGAGATCAGATCCATGGTATAGGTCTCACTCTCGGGGTCGAGCAGCTCCAGCGCGGCAAGCAAAAACGGCGAGAGCGGCTGGTCGAGCGCAAAGTCCTCGGGCAGATCGACCGTCAGTGCATAGTCGATGTCTGGCGCGGCGTCAGTCGGGGCGTCGGGCGCGGGCGGCACCTCGGTGCGAATGACGACGCCGGAATCGATGAGCGTGGCGAAGATTTCGTCGGCGCGAACCTCGAGCTTGGCCTTTTCCTCGGGGGTCTGCAAGCTCGTCTCTATGAGGTCGTGCACGCGGGCGCGGGCATCGCCGCCCTGCTCGACCACGCTAATCACCATGGAGTGTGTGATGCGCAGGCGCGGCTTGAGCGTCTCGGGCTGCGTCTCGATCAGGCGCTCAAAGGTCTGCTTGTTCCAGGTGACAAAGCCCTCGGGGGCCTTCTTCTTTTTAATCTTGCGGAGCTTCTTGGGGTCGTCGCCCGCCTTGGCCATGAGCTTGGCGTTCTCGATCTCGTGCTCCGGGGCCTCGGCGATGACCATGCCCTCGGTATCGAAGCCCGAACGGCCGGCGCGACCGGCAATCTGATGGAACTCGCGGGCGCGCAGACGACGCATCTTGTAGCCATCGAACTTGGTGAGCGCGGTGAGCACCACGGTGTGGATGGGTACGTTGATGCCGACGCCGAGCGTATCGGTGCCGCAGATGACGGGCAGCAGGCCCTGCTGCGCCAAGCGCTCGACCAGGAGGCGATAGCGCGGCAACATGCCAGCATGGTGCACGCCCACGCCGCAGCCGAGCAAGCGCTTGAGGATCTTGCCGAAAGCCGTGGAGAAGCTCGTGCTTTTGGCAGCTTCCTTAATGGCCTCGCGCTGCTCCTTGCTGGCGATGCCAAAATTGGCGAGCGACTGCGCCGTCGCAAGGGCGGCATCCTGGCTAAAGTGTACGATATAGAGCGGGGCCTCGCCACGGCGCATGGCGAGCTCGACGGTGCCCTCGAGGGAGGTCGTCACATAGTCGTAGCTCAGCGGAACAGGACGCGGGGCGTCGACAACTAAGTCGCAAGCAGCGCCGGTGTGCTCCTCGAGTGAGGCGGCGATGGCGGTGACATCACCGAGCGTGGCGCTCATGAGCATAAACTGCGTGTGGGGCAGGGTGAGCAGCGGTACCTGCCAGGCCCAACCGCGGTCGGGGTCGGCAAAGTAGTGGAACTCATCCATGGCCACGCAGCCCACATCGGCGTCCTCGCCCTCGCGCAGCGCATCGTTGGCAAGGATTTCGGCCGTGCAGCAGATGACGGGTGCCTTGGTGTTGATATGCGTGTCGCCGGTGATCATGCCGACGTTGTCGCGGCCGAGCACCTGCACAAGGTCGAAAAACTTCTCGCTGACCAGAGCCTTGATGGGAGCCGTGTAGTAGCAGCGCTTGCCCTGCGCCATGCCCATAAAGAGCATGCCCAGCGCGACGAGCGATTTACCCGATCCGGTCGGTGTGCCTAAAATGACGTGATCGCCGGCAGCCAGGTCCATGAGGGCCTCTTCTTGGTGATCCCACAGTTCAATGCCGCGATCGCTCGTCCATTCAAAGAAGCGTTCGAAGGCTTGATCGGGCGTGAGCCACGGTTCGGGCTCGCTGCCGTCCTCGGGCTCCCACCAGGTGGGGGAGAGCGCGCCGAGCGAGCCGAATTCGGCTTCGGTTCCCGTGCCGCCCGAGAATGAGCTGGCGGCCCCGGCGCCGGAGATGGTGCTGGCGGCGGTATCTGTCGTGGTCTGTGCCATGTGGTTGCTTTCTCTCGCCGTTTGTCCGCCAACTATTATGGCGTAGCGGCGGCGCGGGGTGCCAGCGCGCGAGAAAATGCAGGAAATGGGCGTTCTGCCCGGCCGTTTGGTGCGGTTGCCAGCTAAGTGAGTAGACTTTTTGCGATGTCGCGAGCACATGGCTTTTGCACAAGGGCTCTACCTGCGGTTTTTTTTTTCGCTACGCGGGTTGTGCTTGGCTATTGCAAAAAAGTCTACTCACTTAGGCTTGAGGGTCGTTCGCCGGCGCCTATTCGCGCTTGTTTGCCGACGTCGCGACCATCAGAAGCCCCTAGGACTCTTGCGGCAGACGCTTCTTGCCCTTGCGGGCGCGGTTTTTAAAGTTCTCGACGGCCTCTTCCATGCCGAGGGGCACATAGGTAAGCTCATCGAGGTTATCGGGCAGGTAGCAGGCAAGGCTTTGCTCCTGCGCTCGGCCTGCTGCGAGTTGCTCTTCGGTAGGCTTCTCGCCGGGTGTGGCACAAATGCCGTAGACGACGGCACCCATCTCGCGCGTGCGGCACTCGTACTCGGTCTCGGGATGCTCGGGATGGTCGCGGCGCACGTCATCGCTTACCCAAAGTGTGTCGTAGCCCGCCGCGGCAAACTGCCCCAGGGCGTAGTCGCGCAACGGCTTGCTGTCGGTGCGCAGCGTGACGGTAGCGCCGGCTGCAAAGAGCGGGCGGTACAGCATTAGGTGGTCGACATGGACGAGTCGCTTTTTGGCGTACTTGGCCTTGGGCTGCGGCGTGGGAAAGTTGATGGTGATGGCATCGAGCTCGCCTGCGGCAAATAGCTGTGGCAGCGATGCGGCGCCTCGGGGCAGGACGAGTGCGTTGGATAGCTCCTGCTCGCAGATTTTCTGCGCGGCATAGGCAATGCAGATGGGCTCCTGGTCCATGCCGATATAGAGGGTGTTTGGCTCGTGGCCCGCGCGCTCTACAAGGTACGTTCCCTTGCCACAGCCAAGATCCAGGTGAAGGTGTTCGAAGGGCTTGCTGCCTGCGGGCGCACAGGCCTTGCGCCAATCTCCGGCATAGGCCTCGGGGTTCGTCTCAATCGCATCGGCGTAGCGCTCCAGGCGCTCCTCGAGCACAAAGTTCTTAGGCGTGCGAACGTGGACGGCTCCCATGAGGCTCCTTGGTCATAAGTTTGGAACGCATAGCTGCACGTTCCGTCAATGGATTGAAAAAGGGCGGGCATAGCTTGCCCGAAAGATGCGGTGCAGCCCGGCGGCGAGTCGCCGATACCTACAGGCGCTTGAGAATCACATAGCGGTTGAGCTCGCCGCTGCGACCGTCGGCATGGAAACGCTCAAGCTCGCGCACGGGGACCTCGCCACTCTTGTAGAACGTACGGACGCCGCGCACCAGGTCGGTGATCTGCTGATCGTCAAAGTGATGACAATAGCGGTAGGCGTGGCGGTCGTTTTGCCAGCCGATGAGGTGGTCGCCGGCTTCAAACTGCGCGGAATCGTAACCCTCAAACGGCGGGGTGAGCTCGGCGCGGGCCTCGGCGCGAACAGCCTTGCGCGCCATGCGCTCGTCGTTCATAAACTCCCAAAAGCTGATGGCGATGATGCCGCCCGGGTGCGTCTGGCGCACCAGAGCGTCGAGCACGCGTACACGGTACTCGCACGACGGCACATGGTGCATAAAGCCAAAGCAGACCGAGATGTCGGCGAGCGGGGCGTCGAAAAGCACGTCGGGCGTCTCGGCGGGGTTGAGCTTCATAAGGGCGTCGAGCACGTCGAGTTCCTGGAAGTGCAGGTTGGGAATGCGCAGCGCGTGGCCATGTGCATCGATGGCCAGGTCTTGGCACGAGTCGACACCATAGAACTCAAACGGGCAGCTGGCATCTGCCGAGGGGTTTGCGCCATCGACGCCCTTGGCGGCAAGTGCGCCGCCGGCGGCAAAGTTCTCGAATCGCATATTGCCGCAGGCAAGATCGAAGACGCGGACGGGATGCTCGATCGTGGCGACGTCGAGCTGTTCGAGCGCGATATCCATGGTGCGTACCCAGCCGGGCCACGGGGCCTGGCGCGTATCGGAAAAGGAAGCGGAGTGCTCGCGATAGAACGTGTTGTTGAGCTGGATGAGCGATGAGGCGAAATCGCGGTTCACGGCGCGGAACTCCCTCCGTTAGCGGTGCGAAATAAACAGTACGACCATACTACCGTTAACGCCGCAACGGGGACAACCGAGCTGCGGCTCATTGCTTTGTTTGGACACATTTCCGCAGCTCATATGTGCCCGCAACCGCCGGTTGTCAAAAATCTCACTAAAATAGGTGGCATGTTTTTGGCGGTGGCGGATACATTTTTAACTGTGCAAGGCGCCTTAAGAACAAAAACGGTCCGGCGGCACGGCTGGCATCACATAGGAGGAACCATGAATGTAGAAACTGCGCAGCGGCTCGCCGACCTTCGCCGCAGCAAAGGCTTTAGCCAAGAAGGGCTGGCACGAAAGCTGGGGCTGTCGCGCCAGGCGGTCAGTAAATGGGAGCGCGCGGAGAGCTCGCCCGATACCGAGAACCTGATCTCGCTCGCCAAGCTCTATGGCGTGAGCTTGGACGAGCTGCTCAATCCGAGCGATGAGATCGAGGACGATATCGAGTTTGAGAACGAGGACCGTGCCCGTCAGCGCGAGGCCGAGGCGGCAGAGCGCGCCCGTACCCATGAAGCGGCGGTACGCGCAACCGAGGCGGCAACACAGGCGAGTGACGCCGCCGCCAAGGCGGCGCAAGCGGCAAGCTGGAGTGCACAGGCCGCCAATGCCGCTACGGCGCAGGCGACGAGTGGCACCGCGGTTGGCTCGACTCCGGTGAAGGGTCCGTTCCAGTCGTTCCCGTATTGGGCCGTGTGTTGGCTACTGTTCTTTTTGCTGATGTTCCTGTTTGGTGCCGGTCCCTTTGCCGCGCTGATCTTCTTTACGATCCCCATCTATCACTGGGTGGCGCGTGCGCTCGATGGCGATTGGGCGCGCGGGGATATCCAGGTTGGTCCGGCGCCGGCGGTCGCTAGGACTAAGGGGGAGGACGTTTTCACAGCGGTTGACGCTGACATGGCTGCCGCGACCACCGCTGAGTCGAGTGCCAAAGAAGGTGATGAATGATGAAGCTCTCGCATGAGTCTAAGAGGCGCTTGGGCATTGGCATCGGAGCGTTTGTGCTCATCATCGGGCTCGTCTTTGGCACTTCGCGGACTTTGATTCATTTTGATGGCCCGTGGGATCTCGACGATGTTGTATCCGGCTTGTCCGGTATGGACGATGTGGTTGACGACGACGATTTTATGAACGATGGCGGTAAATATTCCGCTCGGCCTCAGCAACTTTCGAGCACGACTTTTGACGAAGACGCGTTCCAATCGCTCGACTTGGATGTGACGTCGGGGACGGTCGAGATTAAACGTGTCTCTGGCGGACCGGTACGTGTCATCGAAAGCGGGCGCGTTGCAAAGGGGGCGTCTGCTTCCGATGCCGCCACTCAGAATCTGGTTAAGATCGAGGGCTCTACACTCAAGATTAGCCAGTTCGACTGCGATGACGAGCGCGCCCATGACCGTAAGGTCACCATTGAACTGCCGCGTGAGCTTGCCGATAACATGATGGGCATTACGGCAAACGTGGGGTTGGGAGACCTGACGGTCGCGGACATTGCGTGCCACGACTTTGATTTGACGTTGGACTCGGGAGACGTCGCGTTCGCGGGCACCGTGACCGACACTCTGAATGCCGAGGTCGGTTCGGGCGATGTGACGTTCGAGCTTTACCAGGCCCCCGCGAAATCGATGGACGTGAGTGTGGGCTCGGGCGATGTGGAGATGACGGTTCCGAACTCGACGGGCTTTAAGGCGAGCCTCACCTTGGGCAGCGGCGACTTTGAGAGCGATTTCCTTCCGCTTGACTACGACGGCGAGACCATTTTGAATCTTGAATTCGATAACGGCGATAAGTCTGCTACGTATCGTTTTGAGGTCGGTTCGGGCGATATGTCGTTTGATTCGGAGTAGTGAGGCAGACGAAAGCCTAGGCGAAGATATAGACGCGCTGTTTGATGAAGGCGCCGAAGCCGGGATCGGCTCCGGCGCCTTTACCTTTACAATGGGGACATGGAACAGATTATCTTGAACATACTCGAGGCCCTGCGTCGCGGCGAGACCGTGGACGACAAGGCGCTCGTCAAACTGATACATGCCGAGGCGCGCCGTGAGGGCGCCGACAAACGTGATTTGGCCAAGCGCCGTCTGCTGCCGTTTTACCAGCGGGTAAAACGTGAGGAGCCGGCTCGTTGGGCTGGGTGGAATGTCGATGCCGATCTGGAACGCCAGCTGCTGCGGGTGCTGAGGATGAAGCCGCGTCGTACGGCTTCGGGCGTGGCGACCATTACCGTTATCACCAAGCCCTGGCCATGCTCGGGCGATTGCCTGTTTTGCCCCAACGATCTGCGCATGCCCAAAAGCTACCTGCACGCCGAGCCGGCGTGCGCCCGTGCGGAGCAAAATTGCTTTGACCCGTATCTGCAGGTGAGCGCTCGTCTGACCGCGCTTTCGCAGATGGGGCACGCAACCGATAAGATTGAGCTCATCGTGCTCGGCGGCACCTGGAGCGATTACCCGCGC
>CABUBY010000087.1 GCA_902489955.1 uncultured Collinsella sp.
GCCCTTGGCAACCTTATGCTACCCGAAATCTCCGAGCACGGCGTCAAGGTCATGAGCTCCAACCTGCTGCTCCAAAACGAGACCGACCCCGTCCTTTGGCGCGGTCCGGTCATCGCAGGCGCCATTAGGCAGTTCTGGAGCGAGACCTCGTGGGGCCCCATCGACTACCTGCTGGTCGACATGCCTCCGGGAACAGGCGACGTCGCGCTCACCGTCTTCCAGTCGCTGCCCGTCGACGGCATCGTCATCGTCACGAGCCCGCAGGATCTGGTCTCGATGATCGTCGCCAAGGCGGTCAACATGGCCGAGAAGATGAACGTCCCTATTCTGGGCATCGTCGAGAACATGAGCTATATTGAGTGCCCCGACTGCGGCAAGAAGATCGAGGTCTTTGGCAAGAGCAAGCTCCCCGAGGTCGCAGAGCGCTATAACCTCGACATCTTGGGCACGCTTCCCATCAATCCGTCACTCGCCGAGGCCTGCGATAAGGGCGAGGTCGAGACCGCGCTGCCCGATGGCATGTTGCCCAAGGCAGTCTCTGCCGTCGAGGCCATTACCCCGCACGAGACCGACGAGGCCTAAGTGAACACGAGCGCCTTCTATGACGTCCTGGTAATCGGCGGCGGGGCTTCAGGCCTCGCCGCCGCCATTACGGCCGCACGTGCTGGCAAAAGCGTCTGCATCGTTGAGCGCGATGTCGCCTGCGGCCTTAAGCTTCTTGCGACCGGTAACGGCCGCTGCAACCTCTCCAACGAATCGATTGATCCTCAGCGGTATAACCACCCCGCATTCATCGAATCCGTCATGGGCCCCCAGCCCGAACAAGAGCTTATGGGTTTCTTCTCCTCACTGGGCATCATGACAACCTCCGAGGAAGGCCGGCTGTACCCGCGCTCCCTTCGCGCCGAATCGGTGCGCGACGCGCTTCTCAACGTTTGCAACCGCCTAGGTATCACCTTAATCTGCGGAGCCAACGTTGCCTCGGCGCGCAAAGTTTCCGAAGGCTGGGCACTCCAAATAGACCGTCCAGCGCGGGCGCTCAAGGCAAAAAAGCACGACGACCGAAAATCGGAGCTCCGCTCGCTTCGGAAAGTGCTCGCCGATGTCCCTCGCAAGAACGAGGCCCTGCAGGCGCATGCCGTAATTATCGCCACGGGCGGCAACCCCACCGGTATCGCCGATACGTTTAGCCTCCCCCTCACTTCGCTGCGCCCCATCCTCTGCCCCGTATCGGCAACGGTCGTTGGCGATCGGGCGGCACTCAAGACGTTGGATGGTCTGCGCGTCCGCGCCCGCTTGACGCTCACCCGTAACCATAGTGAGCTCTGGCACGAAGACGGTGAAGTACTGTTTCGAGCCTTCGGCATCTCGGGCGTCGCTGTCTTCAACCTCTCCCGTCGTATCCAGCGCGGCGATACGATCCTGCTCGACGTTTTCCCCGACCTCTCCAAAGACGAGCTGCTCGATATGCTCAACCGACGCGTTGAGCTGCTCGGCGGCTTTTCGCCCCGCGATCCCCGTTGGCTCGACGGCATGCTCGCCCCGCAACTCTCCCGCGTCGTCTGCGCGGCGTTCGGGCAGTGCCATCCAGGCTCCAACGATGTCATCCACCTGGTCTCGATCCTCAAGCACTTTAAGTTGCTCGTTGAGGGAGCAGCCGAGGAGCGCTCGGCGCAGGTCACGCGTGGTGGCGTATCTGTCGAGAGCATCTCAACACCCAGTCTACGCGCGCGCAGCGCTGTCGACGCCCCGCTTTACGTCTGCGGCGAAGCGCTCGACATCGACGCCGATTGCGGAGGCTTTAACCTTGCGTGGGCCTGGCTCTCGGGCATTCGCGCTGCAAGCAGCTTGTAGCCGCGCAGTCTATAATCAAAAACGCATTCGGGCCGTCTGGGATACCGGACGGCCTCTTTCTTGCCTCTAAGGAGACCTCGATGATCGAAATCACCCAAGTCAACGCGTCGCTCGATGAAGCCGGCGATGAAAATGCCTGCCTCATTGTTGGCAAGCGAGTCGCCAAGCGCATCCTACGTTGCAAGGACTCCGAGATCAAGTCCATCGAACTCCACCGCAAGTCAATCGACGCTCGCAAAAAACGAGACGTCCATTTTATCCTGAGCTTTCGTGTTGAGCTGACTAGTCCCCACCTCGAGCGAGAAGCGGTCGACAGCGTTGCCGAACGTGACCGCTCGCGCGTACGCGCGATAGAAGACGATGAGCCTTCATTCCCCTCCCCCGTCTCCGACGCACCTCAAGAACGCCCTGTCGTTGTCGGCGCCGGATGCGCCGGCCTTTTCGCTGCGCTCACGCTCGCCAAAGCAGGTCTTAAGCCCTTGCTTATCGAGCGCGGCGACCCGGCATTTCGCCGCTCGCAGGCGATCGACCTCTTTCTAAAGGAGCGCATCCTCGACCCCGAGAGCAATATTCAGTTTGGTCTGGGCGGCGCGGGGACCTTCTCGGACGGCAAGCTCAATACGGGAACAAAAAATCCCGCCCATCGCCTTATCCTCGAAACCTTCGTCGAGGCGGGTGCGCCCCGCGATATTCTGTGGGATGCCAAGCCGCACATTGGCTCCGACATCCTTCCCAAGGTTGTCACCGCTATATCCCAGCGCATCGAGCAGCTCGGAGGTGTCGTCCGTTATCGAACGAAGCTCGTCGACATTCGCATCGACGCGTCTGGCGCCATCACCGGTATTGATGTCCAATCGTCCCAAGACGCCGCTTACGAGCCAATCGAGACAAAGCACCTCATCCTCGCCTGCGGGCATTCTGCTCGCGATATTTTTGAGCTCCTTAAGGACCACAACGTGGCCCTCGCACAAAAGACCTTTGCCATGGGCGTTCGCATCGAGCATCCGCAACGCGACATCGACAGAGCCCAATATGGAGCCTCGGCGGGACATCCAGCGCTCGGGGCGGCCCCCTACAAACTTGTTGCCCATCTTCCCAACGGCCGCAGCGTGTTCTCGTTTTGCATGTGCCCCGGCGGACAGGTTGTTGCCGCCTCTTCAGAACCGTGCCATCTGTGCGTCAACGGGGCCAGTCTCAATGCCCGCGACGGACGCAACGCAAATGCCGCCCTGCTCGTTAACGTCACGCCTGAGGACCTTCCCAACGATGACCCGCTCGCCGGCATCGAGCTCCAGCGTGCCTGCGAGGCGGCCGCCTATCGCCTGGGCGGTTCCAACTGGAACGCACCGGCACAACTCGTCGGAGATTTCCTCGCAGGACGCGCCAGCAAGGCGCCCGGAAAGGTAAAGCCCACCTATCCGCTCGGTGTGACCTGGACGGCAATTGACGAAGCCCTGCCGCAGCATATCGTCGAGTCGATCCGCCTGGGACTTCCCCTACTCGGAAAAAAGTTACGAGGCTACGACCGTCCCGATGCCGTTCTTACCGGCGTGGAGACTCGTTCGAGCTCACCGGTCACTGTCACCCGAGACCGAACGTGCCATGCCGTGTCGACCCCGGGCCTCTACCCTTGTGGTGAGGGAGCTGGATATGCCGGCGGCATCATGAGCGCGGCCACCGACGGCATCCGTTGTGCTGAAGCCCTGATCGCAGACCTCTAACGCACAAATTCCAGCGCGCAAAAGACATAGGCCCCGAGCTCCACAGGGAACTCGGGGCCTGTTCGTTATTTCTTAAACCGTGCACCCTGGCGTTTTCTGCCCGATGCGAACGTGGAACCCTTGCGGGCCTGCAAGCGTAAGCGCTCGATCGTCTCGTCCTCAGACGCACCCTCGAGCATCGCCCGAATCTGAACGACGGCATCGCGCAGGCGCGCCGCCTCCTCAAAGTCCATGGCGGCAGAAGCGTTACGCATATCCTCTTCCATGGATTCGACAATCCGCACAAGCTCGTCATGCGGCAGTTCTTCCAACTGCTCCGCAAGTGTCTGCTCGGGCGCCACCGTTTCCGGCACACCGCCCTCGCCCGACTCATCGGGCGTATAGAATGCGCCATGGCCAAGAGAGTCGCCCTTCGAGCGTCCCTTGGAGCCCACAGTTTTTTCGGCCTCGGCAATAAAACTTGAGATGTCGTTGATGGCCTTGCGCACTGTCTTGGGCACAATGCCACGTTCTTCGTTATATGCCATCTGAATCTCGCGACGGCGCTGCGTCTCCTCGATGGCCTCTTTCATCGAATCGGTCACAACGTCTGCGTACATGATGACTTCGCCATCGGCGTTACGGGCCGCACGGCCAATCGTCTGAATCAGCGAACGGCGGTTGCGCAAGAAGCCTTCCTTATCGGCATCGAGAATTGCCACCAGTGAGACCTCGGGAAGATCCAAGCCCTCGCGAAGCAGGTTGATGCCAACGAGAACATCGATCTTGCCCTCGCGCAGCGTTCGCAGGATCTCGACACGGTCCATTGTCGCCGTATCAGAGTGCATGTAATTGACCTTAATGCCCGCGTCGAGCAGATGGTCGGTCAGGTCCTCGGCCATGCGCTTGGTCAACGTGGTCACCAGCACGCGCTCCTTGCGGGCAACGCGCTCGCGAATCTCGTCCTCAAGATCGTCAATCTGGCCGCGAACTGGACGCACGTCAATCTTGGGGTCGAGCAGGCCGGTCGGACGAATAATCTGCTCCACGTCGTTTTGGCTCACCCGTAGCTCGTAGTCGCCCGGCGTGGCCGAAACATAGATAAACTGGGGGATCCTTGCCTCAAACTCATCGAAACGAAGCGGGCGGTTATCGAGCGCCGAGGGCAGGCGAAAACCGTGTTCCACCAGCGTCACCTTACGCGAGCGGTCACCTTCGTGCATGCCGCGAATCTGCGGCACCGTCACATGGCTCTCATCGATGATGCAGAGCATATCCTTGGGAAAGTAATCGATTAGGGTAAACGGCGGCTCACCCGGCTTGCGACCGTCCAGATGACGCGAGTAGTTCTCGATGCCGTTGCAAAAGCCCATCGTCTCGAGCATCTCAAGATCATAATCGGTACGCTGCTGCAGACGCTGCGCCTCGAGCAACTTGTCGGTCGCCTTGAGCTCCGCCACGCGCTTCTCGCACTCTTCGCTGATCGATTTCAGAGCCGCCTTGACCTTCGGCTTCTCGGTCACGTAGTGCGATGCCGGCCATACGGGAATGGCCTCGTACTCACGAAGCATCTCACCGGTGACCTCATCGATCTCGGCAATCAGCTCGACCTCGTCGCCAAAGAACTCAAACCGCAACGGATGCTCGGCATAAGGCGGATACACGTCAACAACATCGCCGCGCACGCGGAACGTGCCACGTGCCAGGTCATAGTCATTGCGATCATATTGAATGTCGATAAGTGCATGGATAAAGTCATCGCGCTCGAGCGGCACCTTCTTGTCGACGTTTGGAGCCAGACCCGCATAGTCCTCAGGAGAGCCAATGCCATAGATACACGAGACCGATGCGACAACGATCACATCACGTCGAGAGAGCAGTGACGCGGTCGCCTGATGGCGCAGCATCTCGACCTCTTCGTTAATCGAGGAGTCTTTCTCGATATATGTATCGCTTTGCGGCACATACGCCTCGGGCTGATAGTAGTCGTAGTACGAGACGAAGTAGACCACAGCGTTGTTGGGAAAGAACTCTTTGAGCTCGCTCGCAAGCTGAGCAGCGAGCGTTTTATTGGGGGCCATGACCAGCGTCGGCTTTCCCAGGGCCTCAATAGTCTTTGCCATCGTGAAGGTCTTGCCCGAACCAGTCACGCCCAGCAAAACCTGATAGCGGTCTCCGTCCCTCACGCCCCGCACAAGTGACTCAATGGCCTTAGGCTGGGAACCAGCGGGCTCGTATGGAGACACGACCTTAAACGGCACATCAGCGCCCTCAACGCCAAAGCGCTTAAGTTCACCACCAACGCGTTCTACTTCAAATTCCGCCATGGATACTCCTAACTCGTACATCTGCAGTATACGCAGGCGGTGGGCTTAGTCCTATACGAACCGATCGGGATAGAGAGTCTTATATCGAACCCAGGCATTATTGACGCGAATCAGATAAGCCTGAGTTTCAGGGAAGGTAATCGCATTATGGAGTGACGTGTTCTGCTGCGCCCATCCGTCGACATTGCCCATACCAGCGTTATAGGCGGCGATGGCACTATCCGTCGACCCGTTGAAATAGGCGAGAAGATACGAGAGGTATGCGCAGCCAAACTCGATATTCGTAGCCGGATCGTTAAGATTGTCGACCGAATACTCCCCTCCGTCGACAAGGCCCTTGGCGATCATGTCCTGGGCAGTCTCGGGCATCAGCTGCATCAATCCCTGAGCACCCTGATTCGACTCGGCCTCGGGATCCCAATTCGATTCCGACTTAATGACAGCGCACACCAGATACGGATCCAGATTATGCGAAATACTGGATTGCTTTACATACGCCTCGTAGTCAATCGGATACAGCGGCTTAAAGAAAGCGGCAGGAGCACACGAGTAGACGAGCGAAATAAGGCCGAAGACGAACACAACGGCAAGTGGCGCCACGCGATACCACGTAAAGAAACGTGCCTTAGGCATCGGCCTCCTCCTTATCCGGAGTATCTATAAACCCGTGGCATGCAAGCCATGAGTCAAGCTGCTCAAAGAGCGAATTATCGGCTGCCGAATTATCAATCACCGTTGTAGCGAGATTGCACAGCGCAGACTCATCGGGCTGGCAAGCAGAACGGGCATCGAAATCAGATGGCTCCATGCCACGTTGAATAGCGCGCTCGCGACGAACTGACAAAGGGGCGCTAATGACCAGAATTTCATCAGCCAAGCCAAATGCATCCTCAAAACCAGTCGGAGCTGAAACCTCGACCACCGCAAAGGGATAACGGGGAGATGAAACCGTACAACAAACCGGATCGAGAATCCTAAGCGAAAGCTGTTCAATCAGAACGGGATGCACGATGCCATTGAGCCGTGCGACCGAATCAGGAGAAGCGAAAGCTCGAGAAGCGAGGATACTGCGGCGAATGCCGCCTTCCTCATCCAAAATGTCCCAACCGAATTCATCCGCGAGAGCATTGACGATATCAGAGCCCGGCACATACAGCGATTTTGCAAGCTCATCCAGATCGATAAGCATAGCGCCACGAGATTCGAAATAGCGGCAGGCAGTCGACTTACCCGAAGCAATATTGCCCAAGACAAATACGGTAAACATCAAGCCCTCCCTAACGCCAATGCGAGTAATTATCGCTCAAATAAACTAGATGGACTCAAAAAACAGCCAAACAGTAAGAGCGCATACGGGGAAGCTAGGTCCCAAAGCACAACATGTATACAACGCAAAAAAGGGGGAGGCCGCGAGGCCTCCCCC
>CABUBY010000088.1 GCA_902489955.1 uncultured Collinsella sp.
GCTCCTGTCTTTTTAGTGCCCTCGGATTGGGTCATAGTGTCTGTCGTTGCCAAAACATCGGCGTTGCCGGAGTAGTCAATGGACGTTCTTGTTTGACTAGTCGTTTAAGAACGTCCCCAATGACTAGTCAGAAATGAGCGTGGATAATCTCCCGTTTTTGGTCCCCGTGTGGGCTCAAAGTGGGAGATTATCCACGCTCGTTAGATAGACGTCCGAAAATCCCGCTCATTCGGTTAGCGCGGGGGCAAGCTGCTTTCCGCCGCGGTGCCACATGTGAGCCTGGCCTCCTGCGTCAGATTCTAATAACGAGTTTACGGAATAAATAGTTATTAGAGTTGATATGGCCGACCTAATGACGAGAAGTCGTTATTAGGTCGGCCGTTAGTCATTGGGGACGTTCTTAAATGACTACTTGAGCCCGGGCAGGCGGGTGTAGGGGAATGAGCGCTCCAGGAATTCGGAGCAGTGGGCGTAGTCTTTGGCGAAGTAGCTGCTGTAGAGCGAATCGAGCACGTATTGCACGGCGATGTGGCTCGCGAACTGTGTGATGCGATGCGTCATGCTCTCGTGGTCACTCACCGTAAGGTAGGCGGCAAAGCCGGGATGCAGGCGTGCACAGTATGGCGTGCCGATGACGATGACCGGGACATGTCGACTGCTGAGGATCGGCAAGATGTCCTTGAGGTTGGGGGCAAGGCCGCTGTAGGAGATGACGATTGCCGCATGGTCGGGGCCCGAGGCGAGCGCCGTGCGCACCTGGGCCTCGACACCGTCGTGGCACGTCGCGCTCTTGCCGGCGGAGAGCAGACGGTCGCGGAACATTCCCGCTGGATAGAGGTTGTGCGAGCCCGTGTAGATGTCGACCTGTCGGGCGTTCGCGATGAGCTTGGCGGCGTGGTCAAGCTGCGTGGGGTCGAGCAGCTCCTGTGTTTCGGCCAGCGTGGTCTGGTAGAGCCCCTCCATGCGCTCCATGATCTGCGCAGGGCTGGACGTAGCATCAAAGGGAAAGTTGATGTCCACGTCGCGGCGGTTTCCCGCCTCAGTTGCCAAGCGAATAAGCTCGACCTTGAGATCTTTGAAGCCCTCGAGGCCGAGCTTTTTGCAAAAACGGTGCACGCTCGCAACAGAAACGTTGGCGCGCGGCAAATTCCTTAATAGAAAGCCCGCGGATGTCCTCGCCGATGGCAAGGGCCGCAATGCCGAGTTGTTGCTCGGTGGGGGTGAGGCCCTGCGCCTCGGTGATCTTGCGTTTGATATCCATGCGAACTCCCACACTCGCCAAACCTACCAAAAAGGGACGGGTTTATTTTGGCACGTTTCGGTCGGTATCAGGAAGCGCCAGGGACGGGGCGGCGGCAGGACTCGAGAGCGAAAAGAAGTATCGGGTTTGGTGCGCCCGCTTCTGCCCGTCCCGTGCGCAGGCGATACTCGGCTTATCGACCCGCGATGCAAAGGAGATGCTCATCCCACGAGCACTACCGGGAAGGGCTTGCGATTCGAGCCCTCGCCTTAGTATTTTGGTCATTTAGCACTATAATCACCATAGGCATGCGCATAACGTTGCGCTTAATCAAGAGGAGAAAACGTATGGGTCTGTTTGACATGTTCAAGAAGAAGGCTGAGCCCGCGGCTGCCGCTGCCCCGGCCTCCATCTCTGCTTCTGCCGGCGCCGACGTGCTGTGCTCGCCCGTCAAGGGCAAGGTCATCAAGATGGCCGACGTGCCCGATCCCGTCTTTGGTGGCGAGGTTCTGGGCAAGGGCTGCGCCGTGTGGCCCGAGGACGACCTGGTCTACGCTCCCTGCGACGGCAAGGTGACCGTCACCATGGGTCACGCCGTGGGTCTGCAGTCTGATAGCGGCATCGAGGTTCTGGTGCACGTTGGCGTCGATACCGTCAACATGAACGGCGACGGCTTCGAGGGCTTCGTCAAGGCCGACGACGTCGTGAAGGCCGGCCAGCCCATACTCAAGATCGACCGCGCCAAGATCGCTGCCGCCGGTTACAAGGACTGCGTCGTCGTGGCCGTGTCCAACACTGCCGAGTTTGCCGATGTTGAGCTCGCCGTCGAGGCCGAGTCTGCCGTCGCCGCCGGTGACGTCATCGTTAAGGTCGTCCGCAAGTAGTCTGCGGCGTCCAAAGGATGTGCAAAGGTGGTCGGGTTTTCCGGCCACCTTTTTTATTGCATCGCGGGGAAGCGTTTTATTGCACGTTGGGCGGGCTTGCAAACCGTTCGGACGCTAAAACGAACCGACCGCGCCTTCGCGTTGCCGAGGGTGTTCATAAGTGGATAGTATGGGCTTACTTATTACAACGTGTGCCGCGTCCGGGAAGCGCGGTGCCGCTCATTGGGAGGAACAACATGAAAAAGAAGCTGCTGCTTGCGCCCCTCATGGCCGTCTTGGTTGCATGCGTGGTCGTGCTTTCCGGCTGTGGGGGTCCTTCGGTTGAGGAGCTCATCACCGAGGATCTTACGACGCAGTTTGACGAGGTCAAGAACGGTGGCGACGACTTCCTCTCTGGTCTGGAGGAGGCTTCGGGCGACGAGTTCGAGCAGCTGGGTATCGATCCCAAGGAGTATGCCAAGACCTATCTCGAGGGCTTTGACTACAAGATCGGCGACGTGACGGTCGACGAGGACAAGGGTGTCGCGACCGCCGAGGTCTCTATCACCTGCAAGTCCATGAACAAGATCGTCGAGGACTTCTCCACCCAGTATCAGGAGAAGGTCGCTGCGCTTGACACGGTTCCTTCCGATGACGAACTGTACAAGATGGCCGGTCAGGTTATGGTCGATGTGACCAAGGCCACCGAGCCCAGGAAGACCACGGTTGTCTTCAAGTACACCTGCAACGACGACGGCGAGTGGTCTGCCGACGACTCCGTCAACTCCGAGATGATGGATGCAATGCTGAGCTAGTTCGTTGCGGCGTTTTACCAAACGCCGCAACTGCTCGACGCTGCGCGGGCACCAGAGCGACAACTTGTCATTCAAAGAGGGCGGCATGACCAGAAGGTCTATGCCGCCCTCTTTTCATGCCAATTTGTTCGCTCTGGTGCCCGCTCGCTGTCGTTGCCAAAACATCGGCGTTGCCATGGCAGTCATTGGGGATGTTCTTAAATGACTAGTCGTTGGTGACGTTCTTGTTTGACTAGTCGTTTAAGAACGTCCCCAACGACTACTTTCCGCGCAACGGTATTGCGGCGGCTGGGTTGAGCAGCACCAGCGTTACTCGCCCAGAATCAGCGCCGCTAGCTCGTCCTGGGTGTCCACCACGTAGTCGGCGCCGGCGGACTCCAGCTCTGCGCGGCCGCGGAAGCCCCAGCTGACGCCCGCACTCTTAAGGCCGGCGTTGTGACCGGTCAGGATATCGACATTGGAATCGCCCACATAGAGCGTGGTTGCCGGATCGGCGCCCAGCTCCTCCATCACATGCAGCGTGACGGGTGCTTCGGGCTTAGGCGGAAACGCGTCAACACGGCCCTGCACCAGCGCAAAGCGCTCGGAACCAAAATACTTCTCGATAAGCGGAGCCGCCGAGACGTGGTCCTTGTTGGTGAGCACGGCAAGCTGCACACCCGCGGCGCGCAAACGGTCGAGCATCTCGATTGTGCCGGCATAGGGGGCGGTGTGGTCCTCCTTGTGCTCGCCGTAGTAAGCCCTAAACTCGGCAAGCGTCTGCTCAAACATACGGCCGTCGCCCGCATACTCGGCAGGCATAAAGCGCTCAACCAGCTTGAGCATGCCGTTTCCCACCTTGTAGCGGTACTCGTCAACGGCAAACGTGGGCCAGCCGTGCATCTCGCAGGTATGGTTGCCGGCGGCCGCCAGGTCTTCGAGCGTGTTGAGGATGGTGCCGTCCAGATCAAAAATCACATGGGAAAAAGCTGCTGCCATGAAAGCTCCCGTCATTGGGTTTCAAAACGCACCTCATAATACTGGGCATGCGTGCCGGGCATGTTTGGAATCTGAATATCTTTAATAGCCCTGAGCCTTTGTCGTTAGCAAATTCTCGGCAGCTGCTCTCCCACGAGCATGTCGAGGATGCGGGTCGAGCCCCAGCCGGTGCGCACGCGCACGGCGGGACGGGCGCCCTCGGCAAGCGGCAGCACGCGACCGATGACGGCGGCATTCTCGCCGTAGCGGGCGGCGCGCATGGCGCTCAGCGCGGCATCGGCTTGCTCGGCCGGCACGACGGCAACCATCTTGCCCTCGTTTGCCACCTGCAGCACATCGTAGCCGAGCATCTCGCAGGCGGCCTGCACGTCGGGGCGCACGGGCACATCGTCCTCGTCGATCTCCATGGCAACGCCGCTGGCCTGGGCAAACTCGTTGAGTGTGGACGCCAGGCCACCGCGCGTGGGGTCGCGAAAGCAGCGTGTGTCGGGTGCTGCGGCAAGCACATCGGCAATCAGGTGGTTGAGCGGTGCGGCGTCGCTTTCGATCGTGCTCGAAAACGCTAGGCCCTCGCGTTGGCTCATGATAGCGATGCCGTGGTCGCCCAGTGTACCCGAGACCAGGATGACATCGCCGGGCTGGCAGTTTGCGCCGCTGAGCGCCACGCCCGCAGGCACCTCGCCCACGCCGGCGGTATTGATATAGACGCCGTCGGCCCCGCCGCGCTCGACCACCTTAGTGTCGCCCGTGATTATGGACACGCCCGCCTCGCGCGCCGTCTCGGCCATCGTCTGCACAATCTGGCGGAGCTTATCCATGGGATAGCCCTCTTCGAGGATAAAGCCGCACGATAGGTAGCGCACGTTGGCGCCCGAGGTCGCGACGTCGTTGACGGTTCCGCACACGGCGAGACGGCCGATGTTGCCACCGGGGAAGAACTGCGGCGAGACTACAAAGCTGTCGGTCGACATGGCGATGCGCCCGCTCGCGGGCAGCGCGGCGACGCCGGCATCGTTGCCTTCGAGCAGCTCGGGCGACCCAAAGGCATCCAAAAAGACCTCATCGATGATGCGTTTCATCATCTGGCCGCCGGAGCCGTGGCCCAGCAGGACGGTGCTATCGGTAACGCTATGGGACATATCGAAAACTCCAATCGTGGGTGGTGCCGGTGTGCGGGTGTGCCCGGGCTAGTCGCGGTAGCGGTAGTACGCCGCGCAGCTGCCCTCGGAGCTCACCATGCACGGGCCGACGGGGTGCTCGGGCGTGCAGGTGCGGCCAAAGAGCGGGCAGCTGCTCGGCGCAATGGCCCCGCGCAGCACGTCGCCGCAGCGGCACCCGCGCGGCTCGACCGTCGCCTCAACGGGCACGTCAAAGCGAGCGCGGGCATCAAAGCGCGAGAACTCGGGGCGGATGGAAAGGCCCGAGTTGGCAATCAGCCCCAGCCCGCGCCATGTGGTATCGCACGGCTCAAACACCTGCTCGACCAGCTGGCGCGCCACGGGATTGCCGTCTGCGTTGACGCCACGGCGGTAGGCGTTGTCAATCACCGGCCTGTCCTCGACAACCATCTGGACCAGCATGCAGATGCCCTGCAGGATATCGACCGGTTCAAATCCCGTGACCACGCCCGGGGTATTGAATTCGTCGACCAAAAAGCTAAAGGGCGCCAAGCCCGTGATGGTGGCGACGTGGCCCGGCAGGATAAAGCCGTCGATGGTGGTCTCGGGGTCGTTGGCGATGGCGCGCAACGCCGGCGGCGTGGCCTTGTGGGCGCAATAGACCGAGAAGTTCAAAAGCCCGCGCGTCTCGGCCTCCAAGATGGCGGCGGCGATGGTGGGCGTCGTAGTCTCAAAGCCCACGCCCATAAAAATGACCGGGCGATCAGGGTTTTGCTCGGCAATGTCGAGCGCGTCGAGCGGGGAATAGACGATACGGATATCGCGCCCCGCCGCCTTTTGCGCAGCGAGCGAGGTGGATGATCCGGGCACGCGCATCATGTCGCCAAAGGTGGTGATGATGGCGCCGTCTATGTTGGCGAGCGCGATTGCGTGGTCGATGTCGCGGTTGGCGGTGACGCAGACGGGGCAGCCCGGGCCGCTCAGCAGCTTGAGCCCGGCCGGCATAATGGAGCGAAAGCCATAGCGCCCGATGCTCACGGTATGCGTGCCGCAGACTTCCATAAGGTTGATGGTGCGGTCGCCGACAAGCTCATGAATGCGCTCGATGAGCTCGCGAGCCAGCTTGGGATCGCGGAATGCCGAGAAATCGATACCGGAGCGCGCCGGCTGCTCGGGCGCCACTAGTAAGCCTCCGCCGGGTTGGTGGTCAGCTGGTCTTCTTCGACCAGCTCGGACATGGCATTAACAAGCTCGAGCGTTTCCTGTGCTTCCTGCTCGTCGACAATCTGGATGCCAAAGCCGGCGTGTACGAGAATATAGTCGCCAACCTGCGCCGTCGGCACGAGTCGCAGCGACACGGGGCGCTCGATGCCCATCATGTCGACGGTGGCCTTGAGGTCGTCGTCGCGTTTGACTACTTTACCGGGAACGGCAAGGCACATATTGTTCCCCTTTTATACGCTTTGCGCTGGACGGGCGCTCAATAATCCATCAGTTGATGGTAGCGCTCGCGGGCGCTGCGGGCAAACGCGCTACACCTGTGAGACGGCGGCTTGCGGGCTGGCCGAACAGCCTATTGTGGCGCGACCTGTGCGAGGCGAGTGCGTGCGACTGCTGCCTGACCGTAGGCGATGCAGCCGTCGTTAACGGGCACGGTTTGGGGAATCAAGACCGTAAGGCCTGCGTCTTTAAGCTTGCGGGTGAGGAGCTGAAGCAAAAGTCGGTTCATGAACACGCCGCCCGAGAGTGCGACGGTATCGATGCCTTCGCGCGCGCAGATTTCGCGTGCGATTCGTGCCGAAGAGCGCGCGACGGCGACATGGAAGTCGAGTGCGAGCCTGTCGGCGGGCGCTCCGGCTTCAATTCCTCCCAAAAGTGCCTCAAAGAGTGCTTTCTGGTCCAGAACATAGGGGCCGTCCAGCCACGATGGGCCAGATGCGAAATAGCCGGCGTTGTCGTCGGGAAAATGGGCGATTTCGTTGTCGAGCGCGCGCCAGGCGGCAGCCTCAAGCTCGATGGCGGGTTCGCCCTCGTAGGTCGCCTTGTCGCAGATGCCTAGAATTGCTGCCGCGGCATCAAAGAGACGCCCCATGCTGCTGGTACGCGGGCTGTTGATGCCGCGCTCGATCATGGTGGCTGTCACGCTGCGCGTTTGCTCGTCGAGGCTGTCCAAAAGCCGAGCGGCGCCTGGGTGCTCGAGCAGGCCGAGCTCACTGAGCAGGGCAAAGGCGTTGCGGCGGG
>CABUBY010000089.1 GCA_902489955.1 uncultured Collinsella sp.
ATGACCTCGGCGTCGATACCCTCGGCAGCGAGCTGCTCGGCAGCCTCGAGAGCCTCGCCGACCATCAGGCCGCAGGCGATGATGGTCACATCGGCGCCCTCGCGCATGACAATGCCCTTACCCAACTCGAACTTGTAGGTCTCGGGGTCGTTGATAACCGGCGAGGCCAGACGGGCAAAGCGCATGTACACGGGGCCGTCGCACTCGTAGGCGGCGCGCGTCACGGCACGGGCCTCCACGTCGTCGGCGGGAACGATAACGGTCATGCCGGGGATGACGCGCATCAGGGCGATATCCTCGCAGCACTGATGCGTAGCGCCGTCCTCGCCCACCGAAATACCGGCGTGCGTGGCGCCGATCTTGACGTTGAGGTGCGGGTAGCCGATGGAGTTGCGGACCTGCTCAAAGGCGCGACCAGCGGCGAACATGGCAAAGGTGCTCGCAAAGGCAACGCGACCGGTGGTCGCGATACCGGCGGCGACGCCCATCAGGTTGCTCTCGGCAATGCCCACATCGAAGAAGCGGTCGGGGCAAGCGGCCTTAAATTTGCCGGTCTGCGTGGCGGCGGCCAGGTCGGCGTCGAGGACCACAAAGTCATCGTGCTCGTTGGCGAGCTCGACGAGGGCCTCGCCGTAGCTTACACGTGTGGCGATTTTCTTGACGTCTGCCATCCTAGAGCTCCTCTCCGGCGGCCGTGAGCTCTGCCATGGCCTGCTCAAACTGTTCATCGTTGGGGGCCTTGCCGTGCCAACCAACCTGGTTCTCCATAAAGGAGACGCCCTTGCCCTTTGTGGTCTCCGCGATAATGGCAGTCGGCTGCCCCTTGGTGGCGCGAGCCTCGGCAAAGGCAGCGCGAATCTGGTCGAAATCGTTGCCGTCGGCGAGCTCCACCACATGGAACTTGAAGGCGCGGAACTTGTCGGCGAGCGGCATGGGGTCGTTGACTTCCTCGACGGGACCGTCGATCTGCAGGCCGTTGTGGTCGACGATCACGCAGAGGTTGTCGAGCTGCTGGTTGCCGGCAAACATGGCGGCCTCCCAGACCTGGCCCTCCTCGCTCTCGCCATCGCCCAGCAGGGCGTAGGTGCGATAGTCGTCGCCCCAGTGCTTGGCGGCAACGGCCATGCCCACGGCGGCGGAGATGCCCTGGCCGAGCGAACCGGTGGACATGTCAACGCCCGGAGTGTCGTTCATGTTGGGATGGCCCTGCAGGTGGCTGCCGATGTGGCGCAGCGTCTCAAGATCCTCCTTGGGGAAGAACCCGCGCTCGGCGAGCACGGCGTACAGACCCGGAGCGCAATGGCCCTTGGAAAGCACAAAGCGATCGCGGTCGGCCTTGCGGGGATCGGCCGGGTCGACGTTCATTTCCTCAAAGTACAGATAGGTCATGATGTCGGCAGCGCCGAGCGAACCGCCCGGATGGCCGGACTTGGCAGCGTGCACGCCGGTGACGATGCCCTTCCTTACCTCGTTGGCAACCTTTTTGAGCTCTTCGTCGCTCATTGTGCCTTCCTTTCATCCTCATTAGACAAAATGCGCACGGCACAGAAGGTCGTCCCAACCCAGCCGCGATGCACGTACGTCCTTCATTATGCTGGAAACTGATGGCTTTACCAGACTTTTTATCATTTTTTGAGCAATTGAGCAGGCAGAACCGCTGATGAAACGGTTTATCAATGTGAACGTCTTTTGGATGGAACGCGGTCGACCCTACGCGTTAATGTCCTTGAATCCCTCGCCGAAGGCTTCCGTAACGTCGGCGACCGTCACAATGGCGTGAGGATCGCGCTCGCGCACGATCGTCTTGAGGGTATTGAGCTCTCGACGGCTCACGATGACCATGATCACCGGCTTCTCGGCGCCCGAATACATGCCGGTCGCCTTTAATTTGGTGCAGCCGCGGCCCAGACCATACATGATGTCGGCCGCGAAATCGGGGAAGTTGTCCGAGATGATGAGTACCATACGACGCTTGTTGCCGCCATCGACCACCGCATCGATCACATAGCCGCTAATCACCATCGAAAGTCCTGCGTACAGGGCATTTTCGAGCGAGAAGACCGGAGCCGATGCCGCGCATACGGCAACATCGATTGCCATAACGGTCGAGCCCACCGGCAGCGAGGTGTTACGCGAGATGATCTGGCCAATCGTGTCCGAGCCGCCGGTGTTGGCGCCGGCACGCAGCACCATGCCGTAACCGATGCCCGTAATAATGCCGCCCCACATAGCGGGAAGCATCAGGTCCGCATGCGCCAGAGGTGCTACAAACGGGGCGAACAGGTCGGTAAAGAAGCCCAGCAGTACAAAGCCCGTCGCCGTCTGCACCACGTAGAACATGCCGCCCTCGCGCATAACGACCAGCAACAGCAAGGCGTTCATCACGATCGTCTGAATACCAACGGGAAGCGACACGCCTCGCGCCGTGCCGACCGCCTGGATAATGGTGGCAAGGCCCGTAACGCCACCGGCAGCAAGGCCGTTGGGAATCAAAAACAGGTCGGTCGCAATAGCGGCCAGAGCGCACCCCAACATAATCTGGGGCAGGTCGTGAAAGAAGTTCATCGAAAGAATGCACTTGATGTCCAGACGATATGCCATGCTGCCTCCCTCAAAAAAGCGCACCCAAACGGATGTGCTTCGAACTTCTTCTTGTATTCGATTCTACCGATTCGCCGAACAAAAACCACCCCTGCGCAGGGTTTATTCTGGATACAAACCCGTCCAACCGTTGGGATTGGCATCGGCTTGAAGCCACGATGTTTTAGACCTCCGAGCCTTCTGCATCGGCGTTGCCGGTCGCCCAGCGATGGTAGCCAATAACAAACGGGTCCAGGTCGCCATCGTCAAGAACTGCCTCGACATTGCTGGTCTCCACGCCCGAGCGCAGATCCTTGACCATCTGGTACGGGTAGAGCACATAGCTGCGAATCTGGTTGCCAAAACCGATCGTGGTTTTGGGTCCGCGAATCTCATCGAGCGCCTCGGCGCGCTTCTCGAGCTCAATCTCGTACAGGCGAGCCTTGAGGATCTGCATGCACGCGGCCTTGTTCTGGATCTGGCTGCGCTCGTTTTGGCAGGTAACCACAATGCCGCTGGGAAAATGCGTCACGCGCACGGCGGAGTCGGTGGTGTTGACACCCTGACCGCCCGGGCCGCTCGCGTGGTACACGTCCACGCGGATGTCATCGGGGCCGATCTCGATGTCGATATCATCGGGTAGCACGGGGATGACCTCGACGCCGGCAAACGTGGTCTGGCGGCGCTTCTTGTCGTCGGTGGGGCTAATGCGCACCAAGCGGTGGACGCCGGCCTCGGCGCGCAGCATGCCAAATGCGTCCTTGCCCTCGACAGTAAAGGTCGCGCGGTCGATGCCGATGACCTCGGCCGCGGGACAGTCGTTGATGGTGACCTTCCAGCCGCGACGCTGGCAGTACTTCATGTACATCTTAAAGAGCATGAAGGTCCAGTCCTGGGCCTCCAGACCACCCTGTCCGGGCTTGATGGTCACAATGGCATCGCCGTGATCGAACTCACCGGTAAACCAGCTCGAAAGCTCAAGCTCATCGATGGCACGGGCCAGGCGCTCAGCCGTGACTGTAGCCTCCTCGCGAAGGGCGACGGCGTCGGGGTCATCCCCCATCTCCTCGGCAAGCTCCAGCGCGGCGCGGGCATCGGAAAGCTCGCCGCGCGCGTTGTCCACGGCAGCGATATCTTCCTTGGTGCGCGCAATCTCCTCCATGGTGGCACGGGCGGCGTCGGCGTCATCCCAAAAGCCGGGGGCCACGCTTTTGGCCTCGAGCTCGGTCACGCGCGTGCGCTTTTCGTCCAAGTGGAGATACGACTCGACCTCGCCGAGCCGGTCCGCAAACGCGTCCAGTTCGGCGGGCGTTACCTCTAAAGCCTCAGCCATTAACGATTCCTACCGTGGCAGTACTTGAACTTCTTGCCGCTACCGCAGGGGCACGGGTCGTTGCGGCCCACGTTGACGTACGGATCGTCGCTCTCGGACTTGCGATAGGTGGTCACCTTGCCACCGTTGTTGACGGCAGCCGGACCACCCTGGACAGCCGTGCGGGCCTGCACTTGCGCCTGCTTGCGCAGCACCGAGTCGCCGTTGTCGCCATCGACCTCGGCAGGACCGGAGAAGCGCGCACCCTCGAGCGCGGGCTCCTCCTTGTGCTCCACGGCACGCGGGGCAGCCTTGATCTCGATGCGCAGAACCGTGCGCAGGTAATCCTCGTACATGGTGTCGACGAGGATCTGGAACGCGCCGTAGGCCTCGGTCTTGTACTCGACCAGCGGGTCGCGCTGGCCAAAGCCGCGCAGGCCGATGCCGGTCTTGAGATAGTCCATCTCCTGCAGGTAGTTCATCCAGCGGGTATCGATGACGCGCAGCATGACCTGGGTATTGAGCTCGCGCATCAGGTCCTCGCCCAGACGCTCGGCCTTCATGTTGTAGCACTTCTCAACATAGGCCAAGACATCGGCAGCCAGGGCTTCAAAGTCCTCGTCGGGGAACTGAGGGGTATCGATATGCCCGGTCAGCTCGACGACCCACTTGCGCAGGCCCTCCAGGTCGCGCTCACCATCGTGGCTGTCCTTGGTGCAGAACTCCTGCACGCAACGGTAGACGGTATCGTGCATGACCTCGGTGATGTGGTCGGTCAGGTCCTTGCCGTCCAGAATCTTATTGCGCTCGGCGTAGATGACCTGGCGCTGCTTGTTCATGACGTCGTCGTACTCAAGGACGCTCTTACGCATGGAGAAGTTGATGCTCTCGACCTTGTGCTGGGCGCTCTCGACGGCCTTGGAGATGATCTTGTGCTGGATGGGCATGTCGTCGCCCATGTCGGCCGTGACCATCATCTTGGAGACGCGGTCCATCTTGTCGCCGCCGAACAGGCGCATGAGGTCGTCCTCGAGCGACAGGTAGAACTGGGTCTCGCCCGGATCGCCCTGACGACCGGAGCGGCCGCGCAGCTGGTTGTCGATACGACGGGACTCATGGCGCTCGGTGCCGATAACGGTCAGGCCGCCGGCGGCAAGCACGCGCTCGCGCTCGGCCTTGCAGGTCTCCTTGGCCTCGGCGTTAAACTGCTCGAGCTGCTCGGGCGTCACGTCCTCCATGGTCAGGCCCTCGTACTCAAGGCGCTCGCGCACCAGCTCGTCGGGATTGCCGCCCAGCAGGATGTCGGTACCACGACCGGCCATGTTAGTAGCGATGGTCACGGCGCCGTAGCGTCCGGCCTGGGCCACGATGTGGGCCTCGCGCTCGTGATGCTTGGCGTTGAGGACCTCGTGCGCGATGCCGCGCTTGGTAAGGGCGGCGGACAGCTTCTCGGAGCTTTCGATGGAGACGGTGCCCACTAGGACCGGCTGCCCCTTGGCGTGACGTCGCTCGACGTCGTCGGCAACGGCGTTGTACTTAGCCTGGATGGTACGGTATACCAGGTCCTCGTGGTCCACGCGCTGCACGGGCTTGTTGGAGGGGATGACCTCGACGGGCAGCTTGTAGATCTCGCGGAACTCGGCATCCTCGGTAAGTGCCGTGCCGGTCATACCGGAAAGCTTGTCATACAGACGGAAGTAGTTCTGCAGGGTGATGGTGGCCAGGGTCTGGTTCTCCTCGCGTACGAGCACGCCCTCTTTGGCCTCGATGGCCTGGTGCAAGCCCTCGGAGTAACGGCGGCCTTCCATAATGCGGCCGGTGAACTCGTCGACGATCTTGACCTCACCGTTGGTGACCACGTACTGCTTATCGCGGTGGAACATGTACTGGGCCTTCAGCGCCTGCTGCAGGTGGTTGACCAGCTGACCGGAGAGATCGGCATAGATATCATCGATACCCAGGCGGCGCTCGATTTTCTTAAGGCCGCGCTCGGTGGCGGCGATGGTGTGCTTGGCCTCATCCATGACATAGTCGCCCGTGGGCTCGACGTCCTCGGTGGCGGTGAGCATGTCGTGCGACACGTCCTCACCGCGCTCCAGGCCGCGCACGGCACGCGCGAAGTCCTTGTAGGTACTGGCGGACTTAGTGCCAGCGCCCGAGATAATGAGCGGCGTCCTGGCCTCATCGATCAGGATGGAGTCGACCTCGTCGACGATGGCGTAGTTGTGACCGCGCTGCACGCGCTGCTCGGGACGGGTGACCATGTTGTCGCGCAGGTAATCGAAACCGAACTCGGAGTTGGTGCCGTAAGTGACGTCTGCCTGGTAGGCCGGACGCTTGAGCTCGAGCGGCATGTTGTTCTGGAGCAGACCGACGGTCATGCCCAGGTACTTGTAGATGCGGCCCATCCACTCGGAGTCGCGCTTGGCAAGATAATCATTGACAGTAACGACGTGCACGCCCTTGCCGGCAATAGCGTTGAGATAGCCGGCCAAGGTGGAGACGAGCGTCTTGCCCTCGCCGGTCTTCATCTCGGCAATATGACCCTCATGAAGCGCCATGGCGCCGATGAGCTGTACATCAAAGTGGCGCATGCCCGTGATGCGCTTGGAAGCCTCACGCACGGTGGCAAAAGCCTCGGGAAGCATGTCGTCGAGCGACTCGCCGTTGGCGTAACGCTCGCGAAACTTATCGGTCTGGGCGCGGAGTTCCTCCTCGGTCATCTTCTCAAACTGGGGCTCAAGACCGTTGATCTGGTCGACGATCTTGTAGTAGCGCTTAAGGTCCTTATCGGATCCAAAGGACAGCAGCTTTGACATGAATCCCATGTGGTTTTCCTTTTTGGCCATCGCCCACGCCGTGCAGCTGCGGGCGAGTTAAACACAGATGATTGTACTTTAGCCAAACAAGGCGCGGCCTATACGGTCGACCTCGACCGCCACGTAATAACTACGACCCGACCGACCTGCCAAAAAGGGACTGGTTTATTTTGGCAGGTTTTATCTGGGAAAACGCCGTCACTCTGCCATTTGGTGCAAACCAACCCGTCCCCTTCGCACCAATCTGGTGCAATGGGAACGGGTTAGCCTGCACCAATAAAAAGAAAAGGGTCGCGCACCCAAACGGATGCGCGGCCCTTATGCCATGAATGCGAGCGATTCCGCGGCGAGCTATTTACTCAGCGGCCTCGGTGGTCTCGGCCTCGGCAGCGGCCTCCTCGACGGGAGCCTCTGCGGGAGCCTCGGCGGCCTGCTTGGCAGCCTCCTCGGCAAACTTAGCGGCACGCTTAGCCTTCTCGGCAGCCTTAGCCTCAGCGGCGGCCTTG
>CABUBY010000090.1 GCA_902489955.1 uncultured Collinsella sp.
CGATCTTCTCACGCAGCTGGTTAATGAAGATGCACGTCGTGTTGGACTTAGACAGCGAGCCGGCGAGCTTGCGGAGCGCTTGGCTCATCAGGCGAGCCTGAAGACCGACCGTAGTGTCGCCGATTTCTCCCTCGATCTCGGCACGCGGGGTCAGCGCGGCGACGGAGTCAACAACGATGGCATCGATGGCGCCGGAACGCACGAGCATGTCAACAATCTCGAGCGCCTGCTCGCCCGTATCGGGCTGAGAAATGAGCACCTCGTCGATATCCACGCCGATACGCGCGGCATAAGTGGGATCGAGCGCATGCTCGGCATCGATAAATGCCACAACGCCACCCATTGCCTGGGCCTCGGCCAGGATCTCGAGCGAAAGCGTCGTCTTACCGGAGGACTCAGGACCGTAAATCTCGACGATACGGCCACGCGGCACGCCGCCGATACCCAGCGCGGCATCGAGTGCCAGAGCGCCCGTAGGGATGGCCTCGACCTCGAGCTCGGGGCCACCGTCGCCGTACCTCATGATGGAACCCTGGCCGAATTTCTTCTCGATCTCGGCCTTGGTGGTGGCGATCATCTCATCGCGCTCTTTACCCGTCGTGCGAGCATGAACGGTACGTACGGGACCTGAATTCTTGGCCATGAATAGCCCTCCTCTTAACAACCTGCATCGATAATAAACGAACGGCTGTTCGTGGTCAACCGTTCAGATAAATCATATGCAGCCGACCTTTCCAAAACCCAACCAAAAGCCGACCAAACACTGACCAAATGCTTGACCATAAAGGGCCAAATAAGAACAAGGCAGGCAAAAATACACCTATGAACAGCACAAACGCTAAATTCTTCTGAGGTCCCCATCTCCACAATTAAGGGGCCCGGAGGCCCCTTAAAACACGTCTATTCCATAGAATCGAGCACGCAGACAATGCGACCCAATGCCTCCGTGACCGCATGGGCACGAACACACGAACGGTCGCCCTCATAGTGGCAGCGCACAGAGTCCACGACCGGCACTCCCCCATCGGCGGAACGATGTGCCCAGCCAATATAGAAAGTGCCAGCAGGATCGTCCTCAGTACCACCGCCGGGGCCGGCATAACCCGTTGCGCTCACTGCAATATCGCTCTGGTACAGCTCCAGCGAACCCGACGCCATCTCGCGCGCAGTTTGATGCGACACCGCGGTGTAGCGGTCGAGCGTCTCCTGCTCAACACCCAGCACGCGATGCTTAATCTCATCGCAGTAGGTCACCGCACCGCCACGCAGCACCGCCGAGGCGCCCGGGATATCCGCAATCGTCGAGGCGATCATACCCGCCGTCAGCGACTCAGCCGTCGAAACCGTCACACCCCGAGCGCTCGCGCGCTCGACGATATCGCGCGCCAGTTCCTCGTTATGTGCGGAAATCTGCTCAAAAGAGTCCGTCATACCCACCAGGACCTAGACCGAAAAGACGATCTTGCGGCAGTTCCAGAAGTACTGGGCGCCCGAGATAACGGTCAAGACAACGGCAACGGCATACAGGAAGCGCGACACCGAGTAGATGCCGAGCGTCAGCGCCACCGGGCCAAGGTGCAAGCCGGCCATAGCAAAAACGCACAGGTAACCGCAGATGGAGACCATCGTGGTCGCCGTCTTGTACTTGCCGAGCTTATCGGCCGCAACGACCACACCGGCCGCACTCGCGACCATGCGAAGGGCGCTCACCAGAAGCTCACGGAACAGGATAATGAACACGGACCACACGGTCACCGCGCCAAAATCCAAGAACAGCAGCAGGGCCGAAAACACGAGCAGCTTATCGGCGATGGGGTCCAAGAATTTACCGAAGTCGGTGATCTCGTTGCGCGAACGCGCCAGATAACCGTCGACCTTATCGGTACACGACAGGATCACATACAGAATGAAGGCAGCGGCGGCGAGCGGGCCGTCGAAGGTGCTCCAATCCGTACCGGCAACACTCGTGTGAGAAAGCGCCGACACGATCATGAACACCGGGATAAAAACGATGCGAACGCACGTCACGATGTTGGCGGGCGTCCAAACACTCGTCAGTTCCTTATTGCTCTCGTTTGCCACGACGCTCTCCTACTCCACAACATGACCGATAAGCTCATAGCAGAAGCTATCGGTAAACTCGACGGTCAGAATATCACCCACGGACGCCTCGCCGGCGTCCAGATGCACCGCGCCATCGGAATCGGGCGCCTGGAACCAGGCATGGCCGATCAGCTCGGCGCCATCCTCGGTCTCTTCGATACCGTCGACGATTACCTGGGCGCGCTCACCCACATGTGCGGCGGTGGCGGCAAAACCGAGCGACTCGGCCAGGTCCATGGCCTCCTGGGCGCGCTCGAGCTTGACCTCTTCGTCGACCTGACCCTCCATCTTAGCGGCCAGGCTGCCCTCCTCCTGCGAGTAGGCAAAGACACTCGTGTAGTCAAAGCCGACGGTGTCCATAAAGTCGATAAGATCACGGAACTCGTCGTCGGTCTCGGTCGGGAAGCCGACCATGGCCGTGGAGCGAATCACGATGCCGGGGATGCGCTCGCGAAGGTCGCGGAACAGATCCTCGAGCTCCTGGCGCGAACCGGAGCGACGCATGGCCTTGAGAATGCGCGCGTCGCAGTGCTGCACGGGGATATCGATATAGGGCAGCACCTCGGGCGTATCGCGAATCGTCTCGATGAGTTCGTCAGTCATGCCCTCGGGCTGCAGATAGAGCACGCGGACCCAGACGTTGTGCGGGCGCACGGCCTCGGCGACGGCACGCAACAGCTGCGCCAGATTGCGCGGCGAGCCATCGGCGACGTCCTCGTCGGCAAAGTCGGTACCCCAGATGCCCGTGTCCTGGCCGATCAGCACGATCTCGCGCACACCGCCGGCAACCAGGTCGCGCACCTCGGAGATGATGCTCTCGGCATTGCGCGAATGATAGCGGCCGCGGATGTAGGGAATCATGCAGAAGCTGCAGAAGCGGTTGCAGCCATCGGAAATCTTGACGTAGGCGACAGCACCCTCGACGGTACGTTTGACCTGCGGGATATAGGCTGCAATCTCACGCTCGACACCCAGCACGCCATCGATGACCGCCACGATGCCATCTTCCTCGTCGGCCTTCACAAAGGCAGCGACCTCGGGCAGCTCGTCAGGCAGGTCATCGCCATAGCGCGACGGCACGCAGCCGCACATGACGATGGGGCAAGAACGAACGCCGTCCTGAACCTCGTTGGCGAGCTCGAGCGTGGTCTCGATGCTCTCGGACGTTGCGGAGGCGAGAAACGAGCAAGTATTGACGATGGCGATATCGGCATCCTGCGGGTCGAATGCCTCCTCGTAGCCCGCGGCGGTCAAAAGAGAACGCATGCGGTCGGTGTCAACCTCGTTCTTAGCGCACCCGAGGGTGATGTAGAGCACGGAGCCCAACGGTGTATCCATGTTGGAGAGCAGTCCTTTCGATTGATATTAGCGGTAGTTGGTGAACTGCAGCGGCTGGCCGTAGTCCTGGTCACGCAGGAACTGGATCACGGTCTGCAACGCGTCCTTCGAAGCAGAGGAAACACGCAGCTTGTCGGCCTCGATGGTCACCTTGACCTTGAGCTTTTGATCCTTGATGTCCTTGTTGATCTTCTTGGCGGTCGCCTGGTCGATACCCTCGACGATATGGCCGAGCACGCGCACGGTGCCGCCCGATGCCGCCTGCGGAGCATCCCACGAGACGGCCTTGAGGTCGATGCCGCGCTTGATGAGCTTGGAGCTCAGCACGTCGACAATCTGCTTGGAGACAAAGTCGGCCGGGGCGTTGATCGTAAAGAGCTTGTCGCCCTTCGAAAGCTCGATCGTGGCGCCGGAATCCTTAAGGTCATAGCGCTGGGAAATCTCGCGCGTGGTCTGCTGAAAGGCGTTATCGACCTCTTGCATGTTGACCTCGGACACGACGTCGAAGCTGGAATCTTTAGCCATGATGTTTCCTTTCGCGTACGAGCGGCCTAGTAGCTATCGTACGAATTGTCGGTAGAATCGGTGGGTGTCTGACCGTCAGTTGCGGTATCGGCGCCATCCGTGGACTGGGCATCGGTACCGTCGGTGGTATCGGTACCATCGGCGGTGTCGGTACCATCGGAACTTTCACCATTCTCGGAATCAGACGTCTCCTTCTTGGGAACGGTGATCGTCACACGCGCCACGCCCGAGGTCTTGGTATCGTAACGAACCTTTTCACCGTTCTTGGTAACGGTGACATCGGAAGGCTTGGACGTGGTGATCTCGATCGAAGACTCGGGCGTGTACTCCTGCTCAAAGGGGCCAGTCGCCTGGGCGCCATAGACCGACTTGCCGTCAACCTTGACCTCAATCCACGCGGTCTTTCCCTTGGCAACGGAGACTTTGACCTTCGTGACCTCGTTCTCTTCCTTCTTGACCGTCGTCTTGGTAGCGTCCGAATCAGTCGACTCATCCGTCACCTCATCGGTGTCATCGTCCTCGTCGACCGTTTCGGTCTTCTTAGAAGACTTCTTAGTCGTCGTCTTGGTGGCAGTGGGCGTCTCGGGCGTGGTCTCGGGCGCCGAAGATGCGCAGCCGCGCAGAAACACCACGATGAGCACGATCAGCAGCAACGCCACGGCACCGATGCCGGCGTAGACGATACGCGGATCGAGCCCGTTGTTTTGAGGAGTACGGGATCCGCCGCGTCCACGACCGGAACTGTTGCGGCCGCCTCCCTGAGGCATACGACCGCGATTGCTATCGGGACGGCCGCGATAGCCACCCTGGCCCTGAAGGCTGCGCTGACCCGAGCGGGGCGCAAGCTCACCGCGGCCTTGATAGCCACGCTGGCCCGAACGCGGAGCCGAAGAGCGCTGACCATACGGCTGTGATTGAGAGCGAAGACGCGGCGTCACCTGCGTGGTATCGGCATCCGCATAGCCACCGCGAGAGCGTCCGGTGGAGACACCACGGTGACCGCGATCGGAATAGCCGCCGTCGCCGTAGCCGACACGAGGGTCACGCGCCACGCCGCGGGCAGCGGGAAGTGCACGGTCCTCGGGCATCGGCGTACTGCGGAACCGGTCACGCTGTGAGCGAATCTCCTCTCCCGAACCCGTCTCAGTAATATAACCGGCCTGCTGAGGACGCTGTCCATAGCGGGTCGAACGACCGCCCTGAACCATCAGGAAGCGCCCGTTATCGACCGAGGAACGCGAATTGACGTAGCCGGCGGCGTCCTGAAAACGACCGCCCTGCTGCGACGTTTCGCGTTCGTATGCCATCAGGTCGTCAAAGTAGGCATTGACGACCTCGCGCGGATTGAGGCCCAAAAAGCGAGCATAGCTCGAAATCATGCCCTGCGCATAGCCGCGCGGCGGCATCGAAGCAAAGTTACCGGTCTCGAAAAACTCGATGATCTGCGGCCTGATTTTGATGGTGTTGGCGACCTGCTGAATGGAAAGGCCCATTCGGCGACGCTGCTCGAGCAGCATGTCACCAAAGCGTGCAGCCATCAGAATCCTCCAAACTCACGATCTTCACGTGCCATCTCGGCGTCGACAGATTCCAGCGCGGCAAGCCCCTCCTCGTCCAACAGGACCTCGCGCGGCTTGGAACCGTCGGGCGGGCCGACGACACCCTTTTCTTCCAGCATGTCCATAATACGCCCGGCACGCGCATAGCCAACCTTCAGACGACGTTGCAGGCCAGATGTGGAGCCAAGCTGCGATTCCACCACAATATGGGCGGCTTCCCAAATGAGCGGATCATCGTCTTGCGGCTCGGCTACTCCGGTGCGGACAATGCCGCCGCCACCCGCCATGGACATGGAAGCGGGCGCCACGGCAGACAGGATCTCCTCGTGGTAGTCGGGCTCGCTCTGCGACTTGACGAACTCGACAATCTCGTTGATTTCGTCGTCCGAGACAAAGCAGCCCTGGATACGGCGAGGCTTGCCCCAGTCGACCTTGGAGAACAGCATGTCGCCCAAACCGGTGAGCTTTTCGGCACCCATCTGGTCGATAATGACGCGCGAGTCGATGCCCGTGGCGACGTTAAAGGCGATGCGATTGGTGATGTTGGCCTTGATGAGGCCCGTCACCACGTTTGAGCTGGGACGCTGCGTGGCCACGATAAGATGAATGCCGGCAGCACGGCCCAGCTGTGCAATACGCACGATCGAGGCCTCGACATCCTTACCGGCGACCATCATCAGGTCCGAGAGCTCGTCGATGATAATGACCAGATAGGGCATCTTTTGCGGCGGGTTATCGTAACTCTCAAACTCGCCGGCGGCCTGCTTTTCGTTGTAGGTCGAGATCTTACGCACGTTAAGGCGCTCGAAGACCTTCAGGCGACGCTCCATCTCGGACACGGCCCATTGCAGAGCGCTCGCGGCCTGCTTGGGCTCGGTAACGACCGGCACATAGAGATGCGGCAGGCCGTTATAGCCCGCGAGCTCGACGCGCTTGGGGTCGACCATGATCAAGCGAACGTCCTCGGGAAGCGCGCGCATGAGCAGGGTCGTGATGATGGAGTTGATCATCACCGACTTACCAGAACCCGTGGTACCGGCGATCAGCAGGTGGGGCATCTTGGCAAGGTCGGCGACGACCGGCGTGCCCTCGGCATCGCGACCGATGGCCAGCTCGAGCGGACCGCCCTTCACATAGGGAAGTACGTCGCCCAGGTTGACGTTCTGGCGCTTGCGATTGGGGATCTCGATACCCACAAGCGAGGTACCGGGGATCGGGGCAAAGATGCGCACCGACTGAGCAGCGAGCGAAAGCGCGATATCGTCCTCGAGGCTCGAAATCTTGCTCACGCGCTCGCCCTCGCCAGGTTGCAGCTTAAAGGTCGTCACCGTGGGGCCGGCGATCCAGCCGACCACGCGGGCACTGCGGCCAAACTCAAGCAACGTGGACTGAAGCGACTCGGCAGTCTGCTCAAGTTCCTTGTCAGAAGACGCGGAGGATGCCGACTGCGGGTTGGCAT
>CABUBY010000091.1 GCA_902489955.1 uncultured Collinsella sp.
CATGGGGAACTCATGCGCGCCACCCTGGAAGTGGTCGTGCGAAAGAATCGAGCCGCCCACGATGGGCAGGTCGGCGTTGGAGCCAATAAAGTAATGCGGGAACAGGTCCACAAAGTCGAGCAGGCAGGTCAGGCTCTTGCGGTCGACGTGCATCGGACGATGCTCGGAGCTCATGGCAATGCAGTGCTCGTTAAAGTACGCGTACGGGCTGTACTGGAAGCCCCAGCGCTCGCCGTCGAGCTGGATGGGGATAACGCGCAGATTCTGGCGAGCGGGGTGAGCGCCGCTGTCGGCTGCGGCGGAGCGTCCGGGATAGCCCTCGTTTTCGATGCAGATCTGGCAGGCGGGATACTTCTCGCCCGTGTTCTTGGCTGCACCTGCCACGGCGATATCGCGCGGGTCCTTCTCGGGCTTGGACAGGTTGATGGTGATCTCAAGATCGCCCCAGTTGGTGGGGGTGCTCCATTTGATGTTGCGCGCGATGGCGGCACGGCGCACATAGCCGGCGTCGCAGCACAGGCCGTAGAACCAGTCGGTCGCGGCGCGGGGCTCGTTGACGCCCATACGTCCATTGAACTCTTCGTTTACAACCGAAGGCCTCGGCATGAGCGCGCCCATGATGCGCATGGCGATGCGATCGCGGCCCGACGCAGTGTCCTCGGCGGCGCCGTTGGCAACGGCGGCCTCGGCAAGCGCGGCAAGCGTGCCTTCAAGGTCAAAGTCGGGCAGGGTATCGGGGTGCAAGAGCGAGAGTTTCTCAACTTGGAGCGCCCAGGCCATGTCGAGTGCCGGCCCCGTGGCGCCGATGCACTCGAGAACGGTGTTGTATGCCCAGATGCGATCGTCCTGGCCGATCATCGATCGGTGGATGGCATATTCGATGAGGCCCTGCGCGGCCTCGCGCACATCAGTCATTACAGCCATGCCGCGTAAGCCCCCTTGTCAGAAATCGCGTAGTGGCGGGCAGAGCCCTCGCCAAGCCAGCCGTTCATCTTGACAATGAAGGTGTCGACCAGCTCGAGCGGCACGAAGGCCTGGATGGTACCGCCAAAGCCGCCGCCGTGGATACGAACGGCGCCACGGCCGTCGAGCACATGCTCGGCAAGAGCAAGCGCGTACATGGAAGGCTGCTCGGCACCCAGTTTGGCAACAACATTCTGCAGGTACATGGCGGAGCTGGCGCCGGACTCACGCGTCAGGACCAGGAACTGGTCAATGTCGCCGGCGTTCAGGGCCGCCCAGCGCTTATCGACCAGGCCGTTCTCGTACCAGTAATGAACGGCGCGCAGGCAGGCGCGGTCGCCCAGCTTGGCGCGCAGCTCGGGGAGCTTGGCGTCAAAGTCCGCCACGTTTACCTCGCACAGGCGTGCCTTGCCAAACTCGGCGGCGACGTCCTGCATCTCGCGCGGAACAGCGGCGTAGTCGTCGGTGGCTGCCACATGGTCGGCGCCAACTTTAACGAGCACGAGCGCATAGCCGTGATCCTCAAAGTTGAGCTCGAGCTTCTGGGTTTTAGGCTGAGCCTGGTCCTCAAAGTCCATGTAGGCAAGGCCGCCCAGGCACACGGCGGCCTGGTCCATCAGACCGCAGGGCTTGCCGTAGTAGTTGTTCTCGGTGCGCTGGCTCATCTGAGCGAGCGTGACGGGCTCAATGGCGGGCGCGCCCCAGAGCGTCTCCATGGCACGACCGTACGCGGCCTCGACGGCGGCAGAGCTGGAAAGGCCACCGCCCGAGGGGACGGAGCAGGTGAAGGCAAAGTCGAAGCCGTGGGGCTCAACGCCCAGAGCAGCGATTTCATGGGCCATGCCGCGGACGAGGCTCGCGGACGTGCCCTTCTCGGACTCCTGAATGTCTAGCGTGTCGAGCGTGATCTCAAACGTAGGATAGCCCTCGTCGGCTACGCGAATCTTGTTGGAATCGGTTGCCACGGCGATGCCATCGACGGCGACATCGAGCGAGCCGGCGATAACGTGGCCGCCCTCGTGGTCGGTGTGGTTGCCGCTGATCTCGGAACGGCCGGGCGCGTGCACGTAGAGCACCTGGCGGTCGCCGATGGGTCCAAACTCCTCCTCAAACAGCTTGGTGAGCGTGGCGAGTGTCTTTTCGTCGGGGGCGGTCATGGGAGTCCTTTCCTTGGCGCGCACGGGTGAGTTTTGCGTCGTTATGAGTACGTTAACAACTTGAAGCGGCATGAACCAAGCGTTCACGATGCCGCACGTTACGGGTTATGTTAACGTACTCATAACACATCGCTTGTCACTTTTTGAGAATCTGGTAATCGGTAGAAATACAGCCGTGAACGGTACTGCCGTATGGACTTATAAAGCAGAAGAGGTGCAGATAGAAAAAGTAGAGTACGTTAACATGCGTCCGACGATAGCGGGCCTCGGCGCGGGGTGTATTTCTGCCCGGGCCGGCATTCACGCTATTCAGATCTCGCAAGGGTGAAGGTGATCCTGTGGCAAGGCGCCCGTCCAACGATACCAGTTCGCGTCCGGTCTCCATGGCCGACGTCGCCCGCGCTGCTGGCGTTTCACAGCAGACGGTTTCGCGCGTCGCCAACGGCTTGCCCAACGTTAACGAGCAGACGCGCCAGCGCGTGCAGGTCGCTATGCAAGAGCTCGGCTTCCGTCCGAGTTATGCCGGTCGCTCGCTGCGCGACGGCCGTTACCATTCGGTCGGCCTGTGCGTCAACGATGTCACCAAGTTTGGCAACCTCTCAATGATCGACGGCATCGCCAGCGCTGCTCGCGAGCATAATTGCGCCATCACGCTGGTCGAGATGTCCAAGACCGAGGAGTTTTCGCTTGCCGAGGCCACGCGTCGTATGGCCGCGCTGCCCGTGGACGGCATCATTATCGGCATGAGTCGCATGGCACCCGATTTTGAGACGTTTGATCCACTGCCGGGCATTGGCACGGTCATCGTTACCATGTACGCGCATCCGCGCGTGACCACAGTTGACTCTGATCATTACGGCTGCTCGCTATTGCTTATGGATCACCTGTTTGAGCTGGGACACGATCAGATTCGCTATATTGGCGGCCCGTCGTTCTCGGTCGACGAGCAGTTTCGTCGCGCCGGCTGGCAGGACGCGCTCGAGCGTGGGCACATTAAGCCGCAGGCGCCGCTCGAGGGCGATTGGTCTGCCAACAGCGGTTACGAGGCCGGCAGGTACCTAGCCGAGCACGACCGCACCATGACGGCGATTTACGCGGCAAACGACCAGATGGCAAACGGCGCGATTGCCGCGCTGCGTGATAGCGGTCTGCGCGTGCCCGAGGACGTGAGCGTGGTGGGCGTCGATGATTCGCTCGATGATTTTGTAGCACACAACGAGCTCACGACCGTTCGATTCGACTTGCATCAGCGTGGGCGCGAGGTGTTTGAGCATGCGGTTCCCGAGGCGGGTACGGTGGGCAAAACCGTTGCCATTCGTATTCCCGGCCAACTCATCATTCGACATAGCACGGCAGCTCCGCGCACATAGTTTTTGCAGGTCAATGGCGATATATTCCGCCTCAATAACAATCGATAAGGATGCTGGCAGATAGCCGTGGCTATGAAGACGAGTGCTATGATAGACGGGCTCTTTTGTCTATCTAGGAGGCTTTGCCTGATGGAGATCACCAAGGATATCCGCTACATTGGCGTTAACGATCACGACATTGACCTGTTCGAGGGCCAGTACGATGTGTCCGAGAACGGTATGGCATACAACAGCTACGTTATCTTGGGCGAAAAGATCGCTGTCGCCGATTCAGTCGACGGCGGTTTTGTTGACGAGTGGCTCGGCAACCTCGAGGCCGTGCTCGATGGCCGCACGCCCGACTACCTGATCGTCCATCACATGGAGCCCGATCACTCCGCCGGCATCGCCGCCTTTATGGAGCGCTATCCCCAGGCGCAGATTGTTGCCAGCATGGGCGCCTTCCGTATGATGGTCAACTACTTTGGCACCGACTTCCCCGAGCGCAAGATGGTCGTCAAAGATGGCGACGTGCTCGACCTGGGCGGCCACAGCCTAACCTTTGTCGGTGCCCCCAATGTTCACTGGCCCGAGGTGCTCTTCTCCTACGAGTCCACCGACAAGGTGCTCTTTAGTGCCGACGGTTTTGGCAAGTTTGGCGCCAACGACATCGAGGATCCCGAGGGCTGGGCTTGCGAAGCGCGCCGTTACTACTTTGGCATCGTCGGTAAGTTCGGCAAGTTCGTGCAGGCCGTCCTCAAGAAGGCCGCCGACCTGGACATCCAGATTATCTGCCCGCTCCACGGCCCCGTGCTGACTGAGAACCTGGGCTACTACCTCGACACCTATAACACCTGGTCGAGCTATCAGCCCGAGGACGAGGGTATCACGATTGCCTATGCGAGCGTGTACGGGCATCTGAAGGCTGCCGTCGAGGAGCTCGCCGCAGCGCTTGAGGCTCGCGGCCAGAAGGTCTCCGTCTTTGACTTGGCTCGCGACGACATGGCCGAGGCCGTTGAGGATGCGTTCCGCTACGACCGTCTGGTGCTCGCCTCCATCACCTATCAGGGCGAGATCTTCCCGTGCATGAGCACCTTCATCCATACGCTCGCCGAGCACGCCTACCAGAACCGTACGGTGGCGCTCGTCGAGGCCGGCTCTTGGGCGCCTGCAGCTGCCAAGGTTATGACCAAGGAGCTCGAGGGCATGAAGGACATCACCCTGACGCAGAACAAGGTGACCGTGCTGGGCTCGCTCAACGACGCCTCGCGCGCTCAGATCGAGGCCCTTGCCGACGAGCTGTCCAAGTAGCGACACATTCACTTCTGATGCTCAACCACCACAAAGGAGACCTTTGTGGTGGTTTTTGTTTAAGCGCCGGCGATGATGAGGACTGGACGTGCGCTGTCGGTGGCCTCGGCGATTGAGGTGGCGACGGAATGATCGGGGTCACGGTCCATCACGATGGCGTCGACATCGGTCAGCTCGGCAAAGCGGTACATGCCGCGTCCGTTAACCTTGCTGGCGTCCATGAGGGCGACGCTTTGATGGGCCGCGGCGATCATAGCCGTTTTAGTCTCGGCCATCTGGGGAAAGTCGGTCGTAAAGCCGCAGCTGGAGACAAAGGCGCCGGGGCACATGACGGCAAGATCGGCATGGACCATTTGGAGCGCTTGCATAGTGAGCGGTCCGTACAAATAACGATGGCCTTTGCGCAACGCCCCGCCCAGCATGACGACATCGACTGAGGGCATGCTCTCGTCGATGTAATCGGCAATGGTAATGTCTGCTGTGATGACGGTGATACCGTCGCGTTGATCGAGGAGCCGGACGAACTCGAGCGCCGTGGTGCCCGAGTCGACGAGCAACGTGTCGCCGTCATTGACGAGCTCGATGGCGCTTTGCGCGATGGCCTGCTTGGCAGCGACGTTGACATTGATGCGGCGATCCTGCGTGGAGACGGTCAGACGTTTGTGGAGTGATACGGCACCGCCGTGCGTGCGGCGCAGCTTGCCTGCTTCGGCGAGCGCGTCCAGGTCGGCGCGGGCGGTGACGGAGGACACGCCAAAGGTCTGGGCGATTTCTGCTACCTGCACCGAGGCATTATGATCGAGCATTTCCATAATGGCGGTACGGCGTTCGTCGGCAAAAGCGCGGTTGGTGGCTTGGGCCATGCTTGCTCCATTCTCGGCTAAATTTGCAGGAATTGTGTTGACTCTATTTTCGTTCATTTTCTTTTTGAGTAAGAAAACACCTTTCGATTACTTATCTTTTCTATAAAAGAAAGACGCTGAACGCCCAAAATTCAATATCGAACATGTTCACTCGGCTCAAATTTCTTCCGTTTGCTTTTCAAAAATGACTGTATTGACCTGCATGGGCTCAATATCTCGCACGTGCAAAGCTGCTGAATTTCATACAATGAGCGCAGCAAAACGCAAGGTAAAACGCCTTGTGAACAACTACGCCCGATGTCCAGATGCGGGCGAGGGAGAGGAGCAAACGCTCATGGCACTTGTTACCACCGAAAAGATGCTCAAAGACGCTCAGGCCGGCCACTACGCCGTCGGCGCGTTCAACGTCGAGAACCTCGAGTTTGTTATGGCCGTTCTGGCCGCTGCCGAGGAGACCAAGTCCCCCGTCATCATGCAGACCACCCCGGGCACCATCAAGACCGCTGGTCTGGACTACTTCTACGGCATGGTCAAGGCTGCTGCCGAGCGCGCTTCCGTGCCCGTCGCTCTGCACCTCGATCACGGCGATGGCTATGACCGCTGCATGCAGGCTTTCCGCACCGGCTATACCTCTGTCATGATCGACGGTTCGCACGAGTCCCTCGAGGACAACATTGCCCTGACCAAGTCCGTCGCCGACGCTGGCCGCGCCATGGGCGTGCCCGTCGAGGCCGAGCTCGGCAAGGTCGGCGGCAAGGAGGACGACGGTCCCGCGGTTGAGGGCGAGAGCCCCTACACCGATCCGGCCGAGGCCAAGGAGTTCGTCGAGCGCACCGGCTGCACCTCGCTGGCCATTGGCGTTGGCACCAGCCACGGCGTGTACACGAGCGATCCTCACATCGAGCAGTCCGTGGTCAAGGCCATCCGCGACGCCGTCGACGTGCCGCTGGTTCTGCACGGCACCTCTGGTGTGCCCGATGAGCAGGTTGCCGAGGCTGTGAAGAACGGCATCTGCAAGGTTAACTACGCCACCGAGCTGCGTCAGGCCTACACCAAGGGCTTCATGGCCTACATGGCCGAGAACCCCGCCTGCTTCGATCCCAAGAAGCCGGCCAAGGAGGGCATGCGTGAGATCACCGAGCTGGTTAAGATCCGCATGACCAACCTCAACTCTGTGGGCAAAGCAGAGTAACAGCAAGGGTACTCTGATCCCACCGGGCCGTCCGGAAACG
>CABUBY010000092.1 GCA_902489955.1 uncultured Collinsella sp.
ATATCGATGCCGAGTGCAAAACGGAGGAGAAGCGCCAGTACTTTAGCTTCGACAGCAAGTTTGAGCGCCTGGCCTATCGCCGTGTGGAGAAGGATCCGCGCGAGCTGGTGCAGGTCGAGGTTCCCTTTGACCGCCTGTACTCCGACATGGCGTTTGCCTACATTCGCCAGCAGGATTATGTGAGTGCTCGGAATGCCCTGATGCAGGCCGTGCGTTGGGATCCCATGAACTGCAACTATCGCTTGGACTTGGCCGAGCTGTTCCGCGCGCTTGAGGACAAGCAGGAGTGGGCATCGCTCTCGTTCTCGGTGCTGGAGCGCGCGAGCGACGGTAAGTGCGCCGCACGCGCCTACACCAACTTGGGTCAGTACTTCTTGGAGCCCGAGACCGAGAACATTTCGGCCGCCGTGGGCTGCGCTCGCCTGGCGCTGCGCCTGGCACCCAATGATTCGCATACGACGCGTCTGCTCAACAAGATCCATACCGCCTATCCGGACGCCGCCGATGAGAGCGACGATCATGTGATGGGCGAGCTGGCCCTGCAGGGCGTGCCGACCTCGCCTTCGGCCGAGATTGCGATCTGCCTGATTATGTGCGCGACCGATGCCGCAAACGACGGCGACAAGCGTGAGGCGACGCGTCTGACGGTCCGCACCCGAGACCTGGTGGGCGAGGAGGCCTGTGCGGCGATTATCAAACTGGTGCGCGAGAGCGATGCCGAGCTCAACGCCGAGCGCAAGGCAAAGCGCGAGGCTGCGAACAAGAACGCTGACGGTGCCGAGGAGGCCGGCGATGCCCAGTAAGCGCGAGCGCAAGCTCATCTCCAAGAATCGCTCGGCACATCACGAGTACTTTATCGATGAGACCTTTGAGTGCGGCATTGAGCTGAGCGGCACCGAGGTCAAGTCGATTCGCGAGCGCGCCTGTCAGATCACTGACACTTTTGCGCTGATTCGTGGCGGCGAGTGCTGGCTCGTCGGCCTGCATATCCACCCTTATAGCCATGGTGGCGTGTGGAATCGCGATCCCGACCGTCGGCGCCGTCTGCTGCTGCACCGCAAGGAGATCGACTTTCTTGACGGCAAACTTCGCAACCGTGGTTATGCGCTGGTTCCGTTGGAGCTCTACTTTAATATCGACGGCCGCGTAAAGCTGCTGCTGGGTCTGGGTCGCGGCAAGAAGCTCTACGACAAGCGCGAGGACATGGCCAAGCGTGATGTCCAACGCGAGATCGACCGCGCCCTTAAGGAACGCAACCGCTAGGCACTCTGTATAAGTTGCGGTGGAATACGGACTGTTTTGCCTGTTTGAGGGGCTATTCAGTCCCTATTTCACCGCAACTGCGGGCGTCTCATCTTTCTTACTGTTCTGACACATATGTCTCAAAGGCGGCGTCCGTTATGGGTGCCGCCTTTTTTGTGGGTACATACATCCATGAGGTTCCAACCCGAGCTAGGGGAGTGATCGTTATGGACAAAACTGCGTTCTTTACCATGCCGAGTGGCCTGTACGTGGTGAGCGCCGCGGCGGACGGGCTGCGTGCCGGCTGCGTTATCAACACAGCGGTGCAGGTGACATCCGCCCCGCCGCGCATCTCGATTGCCGTGAACAAGGAAAATGTCACGTCCGGCGTAATCGCATCGGCTAAGGCCTTTGCGTTGACCGTGATTGACCAGACCGCCGACATGCTCTATATCGGCAATTTTGGCTTCCGCACCAGCAGCGATTACGACAAGTTTGCCAAGTACGAGACCCACGAGACCGCGCTGGGCATGCCCTATGTGCCCGAGCATGCGGCGGCGCTGTTTAGCTGCCGTCTGATTGATACCGTGGATGTGGGCACGCACCTGCTCTTTATTGGTGAGGTCGAAGATGCCGAGCGTCTGAGCGGCGAGACCCCATTGACCTATGACTACTACCACAAGGTGCTGAAGGGCAAGACGCCGCCCAAAGCTTCGTCGTATCAAGGCTAGAAATGTTCTAAAAATACTTGCATTATATTATTGAGAATCTATACTAATAAATGAAGTACAACACCAGTCGCGTTCGAGAGGAGAACATCATGGCTGAGGAGAAGAAGACCTATAAGTTCGTGTGCACCGTTTGCGGTTACGAGGTAGAGGTCGATACGCCCGAGCTGCCCGAGGACTACGTGTGCCCGGTCTGCGGCGTCGGCCCCGATGAGTTTGAGCTCGTCGAGGAGTAGCTCGTAGACACACGGCTTGTAGCAACACATAGCTCTGTCCAAGGGCCCCGGCTGGATATTCCGGCCGGGGCCCTTTTGATTTATCTGACGGTTTAAAACGGCCTTACGTGTTACAGATTGAGACGTTATATCTGGACAGTCACGCCATCCCAATTACATCCCCGTTAGCAGCACGATGTCGAGAATCGTCACGATGACGCCGATCCCTACGAGCAACGCGTTGAGCGGGCGGGAGTTGGCGTATTTGCCCATGACGCGGGGCGAACTGGTGAGTCGTATGAGCACAAAGACCGTAATCGGCAACTGAAGCGACAGCAGCGCCTGACTCCAAATGAGACCCTCAAAAGGATTTGGGACGACCAGGCACGCCGCCACTGCGCCGGCGAAACAGGCCACCACCCCGATCGAGGAATGTCGGTCGTGGATGTCGTATTCCTCGTCGAACATGCCTGCGGTGATGGTGCCTGCCGCCATGCCTGCCGTCACACTACTCGAGAGGCCCGCAAACAGCAGCGCCACCGCAAAGATTGTCGAGCTTGCTGGGCCCAGAATGGGGGAGAGCGTGTCCGCTGCGACGGCGAGGTCGTCTACGACAATGCCGTGCGCAAAGAAGGTCGTTGCGGCCAGGATGACCATGGCCGAGTTGATTGCCCAGCCCACGTCCATCGAAAAGAGCGTGTCGAAGAGCTCATAGCGCAGACGCTCTTCGATAACCTGCTCGCCTTGGCCTTCGAAGTGCATGGATTGGATGACCTCGGAGTGTAGAAAGAGGTTGTGGGGCATAACGACCGCACCCAGGACACTCACGATAATCGGGGCAGAGCCAGTGGGCATACTGGGCGTGATCCAGCTTGCGGCGGCTTGCGGCCAGTCGACCTTGACTAGTGCAAGCTCGGCCAAAAACGAGAGTCCTACCACGCCTACGAAGGCGATGATCCAGCGTTCGGCACGCTTGTAGGAGTTCGTCATGAGCATCGCCATCGATACTGCCGCCACGATGACGCAGCCCGCACGCACGGGCAGCCCAAAGAGCATTTGAAGGGCAATCGCACCGCCCAAGACCTCGGCCATGGCGGTGGCGATGGTCGCGAGATAGGCGCTGCCGAGTACCGCGCGTCCCACGATGCGGGGGAGAAAGCGGGTCGTGGCCTCGGCAAGACAGGCACCCGTGGCGATACCCAGGTGCGCCGCGTTGTGCTGCAGCACGATGAGCATAATCGTGGACAGCGTGACGATCCACAGCAGCGCGTAGCCAAACTGCGAGCCCGCGGCCATATTGGAGGCCCAGTTGCCCGGGTCGATAAAGCCGACGGTCACGAGCAGTCCGGGGCCGATATGCCGCGCAATGTCTAGGCCTCCGTGACCGCCAGTGCGGTGCGAGCCAAAGTGTTGTTTGAGATGGTTGAGCATGGTGAGCTCCTGCGTATGGGCGGCGTGACGTCGCATCTAGGTCGTGCGGCGCCACGCGTCGGATTTGGGTCGGGGCTACTTGTGCGCTTTGCCCTGATTGGCCACGGCGTCGATCTTGGCGGCGATGGTCGCCGGATCGCCGATGTAGCGCTTGTCGAGGACATTGAAATCGGTATCGAAGGTGTAGACGAGCGGCACGCCGGTGGGGATGTTGACCTTGAGGATCTCCTCGGGCGTGAGATGCTCGAGCTTCATGACGAGTGAGCGCAGGGAGTTGCCGTGTGCGGCGATGAGTACGCGCTTGCCGGCGAGCATCTGGGGGCAAATCTCGTCTTCGAAATAAGGTCAGGCGCGGGCGATCGTGTCCTTGAGGCACTCGGGATAGGGCAGCTGATCGGGCGCGACATCACGGTATTGCTCCTGGGTGTGGGGATCGCGCGCGTCGTCCGGCTCGAGTGCCGGCGGGCAGACATCGAAGGAGCGACGCCAGATGAGCACCTGTTCGTCGCCGTGCTCCGCTGCGGCATCGGCCTTGTTGAGACCCTGCAGCGCGCCGTAGTGGCGCTCGTTGAGCTTCCAAGATTTGATGACGGGCAGCCACTCGCGATCCATTTGGCCGAGCACGATGTCGAGGGTGTGGATCGCGCGCTTGAGGCGCGAAGTGTAGCAGACGTCGAAGTCGAAGCCCGCTTCTTTGAGGGCTCGACCGCCTGATGCGGCTTCTTCGCGGCCCGTGTCGGTGAGCTCGACATCGGTCCAGCCGGTGAACAGGTTGAGCTTGTTCCACTCGGACTCTCCGTGACGGATAAGGACGAGTTGCATCGTCTGCTGGTCTGCTTGGTGCGCCATAGGGGCCTCCTTGATCTGGCACGGTGTGCGTGCCGTTTGCTTGACGCCGCAAAGGATACCCGTTTTAGGCTAAGAAGTTAACCAAGACTAACAAAATTGCTGTATTTGAATGGGATGGTGAAAGGGGGCTGCCGAAATGTCTCGATCTGTAACAACTAGGGATGGAAATTGGGCCTAGGTGTTACAGATCGAGACAAACCAAAACCGTCCCGCAGAAAATCTCAATCTGTAACATCTAGGCGCCAAAATCGGTTCCTCCTGTTACAGATTGAGATGTTTGAAGCGGTGAGCTTACAAGCCGAACTTGGGCGCCTTGTTGCCGCCCTTGAGGTCTGCGGTGTCGAGTCGCATCATGCAAAAGTCTGCGTGGCCCTCGTTTCCAGAATAATTCAAAGGGGTTGGATGCATATGTGCCGGCTGTCCCTGCACTAAAACGTGTACGTCAGCCTCCAAAGATGTCAAATTTCGACATGTTTGGAGGCTGACGTACACGTTTGATAGCAAGACGCTGATGGCCGGCGTGCGTTACGCGATTGTTTCGAAACGGGCGGGAAACACAACGGGCCGGCGATGCACCTAGTATGCCTAGTCAACTGACTGTCTAACACCTAGGGGAGGATCGCGATGCAGGCAGATTCCGCTCAGCAGCAGGGCCTTTATCGCCCCGAATTCGACCACGATGCATGTGGCATCGGCGCGCTTGCCGATATCAACGGTGAGCGCCATCACCAGATTCTGGACGACGCGCTGTCCATTCTGGTCAACTTGGAGCACCGCGGCGGTACGGGACTCGAGAAGAACACCGGCGACGGCGCCGGCATCCTGTTCCAGGTTCCGCATCACTTTTTCCGCAAAGAAGCTCAAAAGTGCGGTCAGATTCTGCCAGCAGAGGGCGACTATGGCGTGGCCATGCTGTTCTTTCCGCAGGACGACAAGGGCGTAGAGGATGCCCGCCGCGTGTTTGAGGAGGGCTGTGCCGAGGCCGGCGTGCCGCTGCTCTTTTGGCGCGAGGTGCCCGTCGACCCGCACGACCTGGGCGAGACGGCCCGCGCCTGCATGCCCACTATCCTGCAGGCCTTCCTGGGCCGCCCCGACGACACGCCCGCCGGCGATGCCTTCGAGCGTCGCCTGTACGTGTGCCGTCGCACTATCGAGAAGAAGGCCGACGCCGAGTTCGCCCTGCGCGACAAGATCTTCTACGTGTGCTCCATGAGCTCGCGCACCATCGTGTACAAGGGCATGCTCGTCGCCACGCAGATGCGCCGCTTCTTCATCGACCTCAACGACGCCGCCGTCAAGACGGCCGTGGCGCTCGTCCACTCGCGTTACTCCACCAACACCACGCCCAGCTGGGAGCGCGCGCACCCCAACCGCTTTATCATCCACAACGGCGAGATCAACACCCTCAAGGGCAACGTCAACTGGATCCGCGCCCGCGAACCCAACCTGTACAGCCCCGTGCTGCAACACGATCTTGAGCGCGTGATGCCCATCATCAACCGCGAGGGTTCCGACTCCGCGATTCTGGACAACGTGCTCGAGTTCCTGGTCATGAATGGTCGTCCGCTCACGCGCGCCGCGTCCATGCTGCTGCCCGAGCCGTGGGACCACAACGATAGCCTGAGCGAGGAGCGCCGCGCCTACGACGCCTACCAGTCCATGCTCATGGAGCCGTGGGACGGTCCGGCTGCCATCGCCTTTACCGACGGCCGTACCTTGGGTGCCGCCCTCGACCGTAACGGCCTGCGCCCGGCCCGCTACTACGTGACGCGCGACGGCCGCTTTATGATGGCGAGCGAGGTGGGCACCATCGAGGTGCGCCCCGAGAACATCCTGACGAGCGGCTGCCTGGGACCGGGCCAGATGCTCGAGGTTGACTTTGCCCGCGGCCGCGTGATCTACAACGACGAGCTGCGCGCCCGTTACGCCAAGGAAAAGCCCTACCGTGATTGGATTGCCGAGGA
>CABUBY010000093.1 GCA_902489955.1 uncultured Collinsella sp.
GCCGCTTACCTTCCGCGCACTCACCAATGAGCCGGTCGCGGTGGGCCTATTCGACGATCCCTCCGACCCCATCCACCACATTTCGCTGGCGCAGGAGCCCGATCTGGTGGTCGTGGCGCCCGCGACGGCCAATATCATCGCCAAGATGGCCAACGGCGTCGCCGATGACCTCATCTCCACCACGCTGCTTGCGACGCCGCGACCCATCGTGATCGCACCCGCTATGAACAACGGCATGTGGAAGGCGCCGGCGACGCAGGCCAACATGGCCACGCTGCGCGAGCGCGGTGTCCATGTGGTGGGTCCGGGCAGCGGCTACCTTGCCTGCGGCGACGTGGACACGGGACGCATGAGCGAGCCCGAGGACATCGTAGAGGCTGTCTGTGAGGTGCTCAATCCCGTGCCTCGGGACCTGACGGGTAAGCGCATCTTGATTACCGCCGGCCCCACGCACGAGCCGATCGACCCGGTGCGCTTCATTGGCAACCGCTCATCAGGCAAGATGGGCGTCGCCCTGGCAGGGGAGGCCGCACGCCGCGGTGCCGAAGTCACGCTCGTGTTGGGACCGACATCGCTCGATGTTCCCCGCGGCGTGGAGTGCGTGCGCGTGCAAACCGCCTCAGAGATGCTCCAGGCGGCACTGAGCGCCTTCCAGACGGCCGATGCGGCAATTTGTGCGGCTGCCGTCGCCGACTATACCCCGGCGGCCCCTGCCGACCATAAGCTCAAAAAGGCTAACGAGCGCCTGGATCGCATCGAGCTCGTCGAGACGGTCGATATCTTGGCCGAGCTCTCGCGCCAAAAGGGGGAGCGGCGCGTGATCGGCTTTGCAGCCGAGACCGATAACGTCGTCGAGTACGCCGAGCGCAAATTGGCCCGTAAGGGCTGCGATGCTATTATCGCCAACGATGTCTCGCGCGCCGATTCGGGCTTTGGAACCGATACCAACAAGGCCTGGATCGTGAGTAAAGCGGGTACGCAAGAACTTTCCGTGCTAACAAAACCCCAGCTCGCAGATACAATTTTGGACTTGCTTCAAAATTTATAGAAAAGTTCTTGCACAAGGCTAAAGTTTCGGGTTAATATACTCCCTGTTGCAAGCGAGAGCAGAGCAACAAACAAAAGCTTCGGGACGTGGCGCAGCTTGGTAGCGCACTTGACTGGGGGTCAAGGGGTCGCTGGTTCGAATCCAGTCGTCCCGACCAGAAGTTTGCAGGTCAGGCACCTAGTGCCTGACCTTTTTTGTTTTTAATCACCATAATTATTTTGCTTAAAGCAACAACATTCCCGCTCGATGTAATCACAGAATCAAAACGTGTACATCAGCCACCAAAATCGACATGTTTGGAGGCTGATGTACACGAATGCGAAATCCCCGCCGCCTAAAAGCGCCCTCCACATGTCTGGACTCTCTATGCTTACGCTGGATAGACATCGCCGGAACGGGTATAGTATCGAAAGTTTTGTCGTTAACCAGCGGGGGAGTCCTGTGGGCATCAAAAAGAAGATCAAAAAGGAGCTTATCGGCACTTCCGATTACCCGTCGAATAAGATCTTTACGATCTCCAATTTCATCACCTTTACGCGCCTGATCCTCACCCTGGTATTTCTGTACCTGTTTGTGACGGATAACAACCGCGTCATCGCCATCGTTATCTACGCCGTTGCCGCCTCCACCGACTGGATGGACGGTCAGATCGCCCGCATGACTAAGACGGTCTCGTGGCTCGGCAAGGTCATGGATCCCATTTGTGACCGTGCGCTGCTGTTCACCGGCGTGCTGGGACTGGTGGTTCGCGGAGAGCTGCCCATCTGGGTCTGCGTGCTCATTATTGGCCGCGACATCTATTTGGGCATCGGCACGCTTATCGTGCGCCATTATCACCGTCGCCCCATCGATGTCGTCTTCCCCGGAAAGATTGCCACAGCGCTGCTCATGACCGGCTTCTCGCTCATGCTACTCGGGTTCCCCGTTATTGACGGCCTGCATCTTTTGCCTTCAGCCCTTACGGCCTTCCCAGGCCTCAACGGAAGCTCGGTGCCCCTCGGCATCTTCTTTGTGTACGGCGGCGTGATCTTCTCCATGCTCACGGCTGTCATCTACTCCATTAAGGGCGGAGCGGCCATTAAACAGGCTCTCATGCATCCCGAAGACGAGGACATCGACTTTCTGAACCCTGAAATCGAAGACTGATTCGTTGGGGTATGATTACGTACGGTTCATTATTTGCGGCACGTCCGCGATAAGTTAGGGGTTGTCATGGACAACATGGTTAACAATATGCCTCAGAATGATAAGACTGCTGACGCTACCTGCGTATTCCGCGTGCCTTCAAGCGACGTCACCGTTCCCGACCTCATGGCCAACGTGCGCATCACCGCCCCCGTTCTGTCCATCGTCAAGGGTCCGCAGACTGGTGCCGCCTTTGAGCTCGAGGATGACGTGACCACCATCGGCCGCGATCCCGCGAACGGCATCTTCCTCAATGACATGACCGTTTCGCGCAGCCACGCGCGCATTATTCGCGAGGGCCTCGGCGCTCGCATCGAGGACTTGGGCTCGCTCAATGGCACCTGGGTCGACGGTGCCATCGTCAATGCAGCCCCGCTGCACGACGGTTCTTCCGTTCAGATCGGTACGTTTACGCTCATCTACCACGAGAGCACGCCGGAGCGCATCGAAACCGGTGAGTAGGGCATGGCCGAACGCAACTATCTGAGTATCGGCCAAGTCGTCAACCTACTTCGAGGCGCATACCCCGATCTTTCGAACTCAAAAATTAGATTTCTAGAGGATGAGGGGCTCATTACCCCTCATCGTACGCCTAAGGGATACCGTCAGTACTCTAAGGAGGACGTTGATCGCCTGGAGGTCATCCTGCACTTGCAGAAGACCCGCTACATGCCGCTCAACGTGATTAAGCAGCGCTTGGAAAACGCCACGGACTTGTCAACGCTCGCCTACGAGGTGGGCTTGCTGTCCGATGTTCCGCTCAAGACGGAGCCCAAGGAGACTAAGCAAAAGCTGCATCCCATCGAGACCATTCCCGATATGCTGGGCGTCGAGATTTCGTTTATCCGTTCGCTCGCCGAGAACGACCTCATTCGCATCATCAAGAGTCCGCAGAATCGTGAGCTCGTCGATGGTCGCGATTTCCCGATCATCCGCTACTGCTCCGAGCTGTCACGCTTCCATATCGAGCCGCGCAACCTGCGTCAGTACGTGTCTTCCGCCAACCGCGAGTCCTCGATGTTTGAGCAGGTGCTCGTGAGCATGCTCGGCATGGATACCTCCGATGACGAGCGCGACGCCAAGCTCGAGCGTGCGTTTAAGAAGCTTCACGACCTGACGGAGGGCGTGCACACCGCGCTGCTCAAGAACCGCGTTTTTGAGTCACTCAACGCCGTGGTCGAGGACGCCGACATCGATGCACTCGATGAGGAAATCACTCGCTCCGAGTCCACCAAGGCCAAAAACGAAGAGACAGTCGCGCCGGCTTCACACGAGGATTCTCTCGTAAAGCCGCTCAAGGTCGTCGCCCCTTCGCAATCCGGCACCGTCACCGCGGGCAAGTAACAGCTGCCGCTTATCCGGCAACCCATTGAAAGGTCATGCAATGTACGACTTCGAATCTCAAATCGTCGACATCCCCGACTATCCCGAGCCCGGAGTCATCTTTAAAGACATCACGCCGCTCTTCGGCAATCCCGAGGCGCTCAAAGCCATGACCGATGCCCTCGCCGAGCACTTTGCCGGCATGGGAATCACCAAGGTCGTAGGTCCCGAGGCTCGCGGCTTTATGGTGGGCGTTCCCGTGGCCGTCGCTCTGGGCGCCGGCTTTGTTCCCGCACGTAAACCGGGCAAGCTGCCGCGCGAGACCGTAAGCCAGAGCTACGAGCTCGAGTACGGCACCGATTCAATTGAGATCCATGCCGACGCTATCAGCTCTAAAGATACCGTGTTGATTCTGGACGACTTGGTCGCGACGGGCGGAACCGTCGAGGCAACAGGTAAACTGGTGCGAGATATGGGCGCAAAGCTTGTGGGCTACGGGTGTATCCTTGAGCTTGCGTTTCTCAACCCGCGCGAGAAGCTCACGTCGACTGACGACGATGTTGAGCTCTTTAGCCTGGTGACGGTGGACTAGCCGTTACCCTTAGTTACTGGAAAGGAAGCTACATGCGCACAGCAAACACGCACAAAAACATGGCACGCTGCGCTGCTACGGCAACCCTCGCTTGTGTTTTGGGCTTGGGCCTCGCGGCTCCTGCCTACGCCGATACCGCATCCGACCTTGCCGCTGCTCGTACTAAGCTCGAGCAGATCGGTACCCAAACTCAGCAGATTTACGATGAGCTCGCCACGCAGACGCAGGCGCTCGATCAGACTGCCGGCGAGATCACGCAAAAGCAGCAGGAGATCGCCGATGGTCAGGCCAAGCTCTCGACCTATGTCGCCGGCGAGTACAAAACCGGCGGTCTGAGCCTGCTTCAGGTTCTGACGGGCGTCGATGACCTGAGTGATATGCTCAACCGTCTGTTCTACTACGGCAAAGTTTCCGATAAGCAAGCTCAGACCATTCAAGAGGTCAAGGAGCTTAAGCAGCAGCTCACCGATAAGCAGTCCGAGCAGGAGAAGAACGTCGCCGCCACGCAAAAGAAGGTCGACGAGCTTAACGCCCAGCAGGCTGAAGCCCAGAACGTCGTAAACTCCCTGGATTCACAGCTGCAGGCCGAGCTTGCCGCCGAGGCCGAGGCCAACGCCGCGCTGCAGGCTGGCATCAACGCCAGCACCGCCGAGAAGGCCACGGTGAGCAACGAGACTGCCGGTACGACCGAGAAGACCAACAATGGTGGCCAGACCAGCAATAACAACAACCAGGGCGGCAACACTCCGACTCCTACGCCGGCACCTGCTCCGACGCCGCAGCCTTCCACGCCCGCTCCGGCTCCGACGCCTTCTGCTCCGAGCCAGTCTGTTGATGGCGGTTCTGTTGTCTCGCGTGCATACAGTAAGCTTGGTTGCGCTTATTCTTGGGGCGGAATTGGCCCGAACAGCTTCGACTGCTCTGGTTTTGTTAGCTATTGCCTCACTGGTCGCTATTGCCGCCTGGGCACCACGGGTACCTTTATGGGCTGGACGCGTGTGTCCGATCCGCAGCCTGGTGACGTTGTGGTCAACTCGTACCACACTGGCATTTACATCGGTGGTGGTCAGATGATTCATGCTTCCGACTACAACACGGGTGTTATCATCAGCTCCGTTGCCGCCGGCATGAACAACAACTACATCTTCGTGCGCTACTAAGTTATCCTACACAGCGTGTGAATGTGGACCTCGTGGCTTTAAGTCGCGAGGTCCACTCTTTTCTCTCTCATCTTAGACGACTATCTAGTATTCAAAACTAGATAGCCGTCCATTTGGTTTGCAAGAAGGCTATAATTGTTGACGAACCATTAGAAAGGACCCTCTATGAGCTGGGCACTTGTCTCCGATTCGAGTTGCAACCTTCGCGATTGGCAACCGACCGCGCCCCATACCACCTTTGCATTTGCGCCCCTCAAAATTCGAGTGGGGGAGCGTGAATTCGTCGATGACCTTTCGCTCGATGTCCATGAGCTCAACTGCGCTGTTCAGGCGGACACGAACGCTTCATCGAGCGCTTGTCCCAGCGTAGGGGAGTGGGCCGAGCTCTTCAAATTGGCAGACAAGACCATCTGCATGCCGATCTCTGAGGGCGTGTCGGGCAGCTACAACGCAGCAGCCACGGCTCGCGATATGGTTCTTGCCGAGGAGCCCGACCGACAGATTCATCTAGTCAATTCCCGCGCAGCTGGCGGCAAAATGGACCTCATTTTCTTGCTGTTCGACCGCTATCTTGCAAGCAATCCGAATGTCTCATTCGAGGATGCTTGCGCATACTTCGATAGCCTTGAACAGAACAGCAAAATCCTCTTCAGTTTGTGCAATTACGAAAACCTCGCCAAAGCCGGACGTATCCCTAAGGCAGCCGGCGTCATTGCCAACAAGCTCAATATCCGCATTTTGGGCACGGCGAGTGAGGCCGGTAAAATCGAACTCGTGGGGCACACGCGTGGCGAAAAGAAGATGCTCAACAAGATCATCGACACTATGGAAGCCGAGGGCTTTACGGGCGGTGAGGTCATCATCGATCACGTTGAGAACGAAGCTGGAGCCCAGGCGCTTACTGATCGCATAGTCGAACATTGGCCCGGCTCCAAGACCATCATCATGCCCTGCAACGGCCTGGATTCCTATTACGCCGAGATGCACGGCCTGATCATCGGCTACGGCATGGGCGTAGCTTCGGGCAAATAAAGTCCAACCAAGCAAAAAAAAACGG
>CABUBY010000094.1 GCA_902489955.1 uncultured Collinsella sp.
TGGCGGGCCTTGCGATGTCCAGCTTCGGCGGAAGGCCGCTGGGTGAGGGTGGTGCCTGGGGCGCCGTGCAAAAAACGGAGTTTTCAGCATCGTGGTGCTGTCGGCACCGACGCAATCTTGCAACATGCGGACCCCGAAGCTATTGATCCCTGCCGTTGCGCCCCCGAAGCACGTGTCTGCGTCCCGTCAGACCGCGATGCTTGTTCTAAACACAATATATATGCGCCTGAAGATGTTGATTAACGCTTTCGATGCGTATACACACAGCTTGGCGTACTGAATACTCGCAAAAATGCACGCCGCTCCCTATGGGACCCGTCTGCGGCAGGCACGAAGCGAGTCGGAGCTTCGCAGAACGGGGCTTGGCGCATTGCTTGGCGGGCCCGGGGCCCTGCCGCAGGCCTTTGGTGCTGTGGAAAACGCCCGTGTTCGCGTCTGGCTGTGTGGCAAATGTCAGACGGGGCGCCGGACGCGCGGACTTTGTGCCACCGCGCTCATTAGGTAAAAACAGAGCCGCCCGTATCGGGCGGCTCGGCAATCAAAACCCTTGGATTCGGGGCATAAGCTACTGGTTTGTTTGCCCCTCGAGCATGCCGTCGAGGGTGCGCCAGGCGAGCTCGGCGCATTTGACGCGGGCGGGCATGTGCGAGATGTCCTGGAGCTGGGCGGCTTCGTCCAGGTCTTCCAGGTCGTCCTCGGAGAGCTTCTCGCCGCGGATCATGGCGAGGAAGAGCTCTGCCAAGCGGTGAGCTTCCTCGACGGTCTCGCCGGTGATGAGGTCGGCCATGATGTCGGCGCTGGCCTGGCTGATGGCGCAGCCATGACCGGTAAAGGAGGCCTCCTCGATCACGCCCTTCTCGACACGCAGCTGCAAGGTGAGCTCGTCGCCACAGCTGGGGTTGATGCCGTCGTGCTCGTGCGTGGGAGCATCCATCTCGTACTTATAGTCGGGGTGCGAGTTGTGCTCCATAAACGTGGTGGAGGTGTACAGATTACCCATTGAACGTGCTCCAAACGTGATGCAGACCGGCGATGAACTTGTCGATGTCGGCCTTGTCGTTGTAGAAGGCCACGCTGGCGCGGCAGCAGGCAAGGTTCTCGACGCCCAGCCAGGTGAGCAGAGGCTGCGCGCAGTGGTGGCCGGCGCGGATGCAGACGCCGTCCATGTCCATGATACTCGCGACGTCGTGCGGATGGATGCCCTTGACGTTAAAGCTCACAACGCCGTGGTGGTTGTCCCAATAGATGGAGCCGATGATCTGGACAAAGTCGAGCTGCATGAGTTCGCCCATCAGATAGTGGACGAGTGCCTGCTCGCGGGCCTGGATATTTTCGTAGCCCACCGTGTTGACCAGGTAATCAAGGGCGGCGCCCGTGGCGAAGATGCCGGCGGCGTCCTGCGTGCCGGCTTCGAATTTCTCGGGGACGGGCGCCCAGACGGCGTCCTGCTCGGTGACCGAATCGATCATTTCGCCGCCGGTGAGCATGGGCGGCATGGCGTTCAACAGGTCCATCTTGCCCCACAGTACGCCGATGCCCATGGGGCCCATGGCCTTGTGCGCGCTAAAGGCAAAGAAGTCGGCTCCCAGGTCGGCCACATCGACCGGCATGTGCGGCAGCGACTGCGCGCCGTCGACGACCAGATAGCCGCCGTACTTGTGCACGAGCTTGCCGAGGTTCTTGACCGGGTTCTCGACGCCTAGCACGTTGGAGACCTGTCCCACGGCCAGGATCTTGGTCTTGGGACCCACCTTGGCAAGAACTTCCTCGGTGGTGAGCTGGCCGGTCTTGGTGGGGTAGAGGTAGACGAGCTTGGCGCCGGTCTCGCGGCAGACCTGCTGCCACGGAATCAGGTTGGAGTGGTGCTCCATGATGGTGATGACGACCTCGTCACCGGGCTCGAGCACCGTGGGCGCAAAGCTCTTGGCGACCAGGTTGAGCGACTCGCTCGTGTTGCGGGTAAAGACGACCTCGTTGGCCTGGGGAGCGCCGATGACGTCGGCAATCTGCTGGCGGACCTTCGCGATGGCGTCGGTTGCCTCGACGGACAGCGAGTACAGGCCGCGCAGGGGGTTGGCGTTCATGCGCTGATAGAAGTCGCGCTCGGCGTCGAGCACGCAGGCAGGGCGCTGCGCGGTGGCGGCGCTATCGAGGAAGGCGATCTCGGGGTGCTGCTGGAACAGCGGGAACTGTGCCTTGTAGGGATTGGTCTCGATGTCGACGGTAGGCCAGCCGCGCGAGGCCTCGTCACTGGCGTCGAGCTCCATAGGTTCCGGTGCGGTACAGGTATCGCATTTAACGTGCTCGGTGTCGATCATGCGAGCTCCTCTTCAAAGTTATCGATCAGGTTGTTGCCCAAGCGGACGACGGCGGCGCGGGTGCGCTCGTCGGTCGCGGAAAGCGCGGCGTCCTCCAGCTTGGCGCGGATGAACAGGTCTTCGGCGGCGTTTTGGTCAAGGCCACGGCAGGCGAGGTAGAACAGCTGCTCGTCGCGGACGTGGCCGATGGTGGCTCCGTGGTTGCCGGCGACGTCGTCCTCGTCGCACAGGATGACGGGGACGGTCTTGTTGTCGACGCCCTTGTTGGCCAAAAGCACCGTCTCGCGCTCGGTGCCGGTTGCACCCTTGCAGCCGTGCACGAGGTCGATGGTGCCGCGGTAGACCTTGGACGTGCCGGTCAGTACGCCGTTGGCGTCGATCTCGCACTCGGTCTTGCGACCGCGGTGGCGCAGCTCGTAGTTAAAGTCGCGCACCTGCTCGCGGGCGCCCAGGTAGTCAGTATCGATGGTGACCTTGGCGGTATCGCCCAGCAGGTCGCCGGCAAGGCCGGTGGCACTGGCGCCGGCACCCAGGACGCTGTGCTGCACGTTGACGCGCGCGCCCTCGTCCAGGAACAGGCCGGTGTCGTCGAGCGCGATCCAGCTATCGTCGAGCGTCTGCGTGCAGGTCACGTTGACGGTGGCGTACTCGTGGGCGCACACGCGTAGCACGGAACCCACGACGCCTTGGCCGGCAACGGGGGAGTCTAGGGCAATAAGCAGATCGAGCGTCGACTGGGGACGGGCGACGACGTCGATGGCGGCGATGGCCGCGGCGGCATCGACACCGCTCACGCGCACGGTAACCGTGACGTGCTTGTATGCGGGCACATCGATGACGATGCGCTTGGTGGCGTGCTCGGCCAAGTAGGCGTAGGCAGCCTCGCCCATGCCGGTCTCGAAGGCTTCAACAGGGGAGAGCTCCTCCTCGAGCTTGATGGCGCCGGCCTGGTAGACGGAGGTGGCGGGCACGTCGAGCTCGGTCTCGGGCGTGATGCGGGCGCGGTCGGCGGCGTCGCCGGGGGCGGAGGCGCGGCGCTCGGGGAAGCGCTCGGCCATGGCGTCCATGGCGGCTTCGAACGCGTCTGCCACGCCAGTAAACTGCTCGTCCAAGCCCTCGACCTCAACGGCCTCGGTGGGAGCGGCGGCAAGCTTGTCAGAGAGCTCGAGCTTGGTCTGGTTCATCTTGAGCCAACCCCAAGTGGCTGCCGGCATCGCGTTGACATGCTCAAGGGTGGTAGCAGCGGTGTTGGTGGTCTGTTTCATTATCCGATCGCTCCTTCCATCTCGAGCTTGATCAGGTTGTTCATCTCGACGGCATACTCCAGCGGCAGCTCCTTGGAGACCGGGTTGGCAAAGCCGTTGACGATCATGGTGCGGGCCTCTTCCTCCGAGATGCCGCGGCTCATCAGGTAGAACACCTTGTCGTCGCCGATACGACCGATGGTGGCCTCGTGGCCGATGTCGACGTTCTTGGCGCGGATGTCCATGGCGGGGATGGTATCGGAGCGGCTTTGGTCGTCGAGCATGAGCGACTGACAGCTCACGGTTGCCTTGGAACCCTCGGCCTTAGGCGTGGCCACGATGGAGCTGCGGAAGGTCTGGATGCCGCCGCTCTTGGAGATGCCCTTGGTCTCGACGGTTGCCGAGGTATCGGGCGCGTTGAGTACGACCTTACAGCCGGTGTCGAGGTTTTGGCCGGCACCGGCAAAGGTAATGCCGGTAAAGCTCGAGCGGGCGCGGCGGCCGTTGAGCACGCTCATGGGGTAGAGGTAGCCCACGTGGCTGCCGAAGGAGCCGCTGATCCACTCGATGTCGCCGTCCTCGTCCACGCGCGCACGCTTGGTGTTGAGGTTGTACATGTTCTTGGACCAGTTCTCGATGGTCGAGTAGCGCAGGTGCGCGCGCTTGCCCACAAAGAGCTCGACGGCGCCGGCGTGGAGGTTGGCCACGTTGTACTTGGGCGCGGAGCAACCCTCAATGAAGTGCAGGTCGGCATCGTCCTCGACGATGATGAGCGTGTGCTCAAACTGGCCGGCACCCTTGGCGTTGAGGCGGAAGTAGCTCTGCAGCGGGAAATCGAGCTTGGTGCCCTTGGGCACGTAGACAAACGAACCGCCCGACCACACGGCGCCGTGCAGGGCCGCAAACTTGTGGTCGGTGGGCGGGATGAGCGTCATAAACTTTTCGTGGATGAGCGGCTCCCACTGCGGGTCGTGCAGGGCCTCCTCGATGCCGGAGTAGACGATGCCCATCTTGGACGCCGTGTCCTGCATGTTGTGGTAGACCAGCTCGGAGTCGTACTGTGCGCCGACGCCTGCCAGGTAGCTGCGCTCGGCGTCGGGGATGCCCAAGCGCTCAAAGGTGTTCTTGATGTCGTCGGGCACCGACTCCCAGTCGTGCTTTTGGTCGGTGTTGGGCTTGACGTAGGTGACGATGTTGTCCATGTCTAGGCCCTCGATGGAGGGGCCCCACGTCGGATCCGGGAAGCGGTTGAAGATCTCGAGGGACTTGAGGCGCAGGTCGAGCATCCACTGCGGCTCGTCCTTCTTGGCGCTGATCTCGCGCACGATGTCGGGCGTGATGCCGGCATCGAGGCGCTCGAATCCCTCCTCGCCGTAGGTGAAGTCGTAGAGGCTGCGGTCGATGTCCGCGACCTCGGTGCGGTTCTTGGTCATTGCGTCGCCCCTTTACGCCTGCTGCTCGGCAGCGGCGGCTTCGGCCTGGGCGCGCTGCTCGGCGGCCTCGCGCTCGAATGTCTCAAAGCCGTTCTTGTCGATCCAGGGGATGAGCGAGGCGTCGTCCTCGCGCACGATGTGGCCCTTGACCATAACGTGGACGCGGTCGACATCCAGGTGCTCCAAAATGCGCGTGTTGTGCGTGATGATGAGCATGGAGCCGTCGCAGCTCTTGCGGTAGGCGTCCATGCCGTGGCTGACGGTGGACAGGGCGTCGACGTCCAGGCCGGAGTCGGTCTCGTCCAGGATGGCGAGTTTGGGCTGCAGCAGCAGAAGCTGGAGCATCTCGACCTTCTTCTTCTCGCCGCCCGAGAAGCCTACGCCCAGCTCGCGGTTGAGATAGGCGGTATCCATGTTGAGCTCGGCCGCGAGCTCCTTGACGCGACGGCGGAACTCCTTGCCCTTCATCTCCAGGCCGGGGCGGCCGGCGATGCTGGCGCGCAAAAAGCTCGACAGCGGCACGCCTGGGATTTCGGCCGGAGCCTGGAAGCTCAAGAACAGGCCTGCGCGGGAGCGCTTGTCGGTGGTGAGCTCGGTGATGTCCTGGCCGTCAAAGACGATGCGGCCGTCATTGACGGTATAGACGGGGTCGCCCATGACCAGGTGGCCGAGGGTGGACTTGCCGGCGCCGTTGGGTCCCATCAGCACGTGGGTCTCGCCGGCGGCGACGTTAAGGTTGACGTTGTGGAGGATGGTCTTCTCGTCCACGGAGGCGGTCAGACCTTCGATGGAAAGCAGCGGATTTGCGCTCATGCTGTCCCTCTCTGTATATGGTGTACTCATAGGTGTACTAAACCCTAGGAATCTTCTCGGAATAAAGTTACTATGGGTTCGGCGTTAGTCAAGGGAAAACCCGACTAATCCACTCGACTTTTTAGATGTGGGACATAATAATCAGGTTTGTTTGCCCCGCGTGCATAGGATTTGGGACAAATTGGCCTGATTTTGTCCCAGGAACAACGGGAGGGTAGGTATGCTCATTTCTTCTAAGGGCCGCTATGCCCTCCGGCTGATGATCTATATCGCGGCGCTGGGCGACGCCGAGGGCAAGATTGCCTTGCGCGAGGTTGCCGACCGCGAGCATATCTCGCAAAAGTATCTGGAGCAGCTGGTCCGTCCGCTTATGAAGGCGGGCCTGCTTAAGAGCGTGCGCGGCAAGGGCGGCGGCTACATGATGGCCAAGGACCCGGCCGAGGTGCGCGCCGGCGACATCCTGCGCGCTGTCGAGGGCAGCACGGCGCCCGTGGCGTGCGACGGCATCGACAACAGCTG
>CABUBY010000095.1 GCA_902489955.1 uncultured Collinsella sp.
CGCGGACTGGCCCCGGTCGCAATTTTCGTTGTGCTGACCTATGCCGTGTCTCGGGTGCCGGTTCGTCGCGTTCTGTCGTCGATGGCGCCGCTGCTGGCAATCGTCGTCGTGGTCGCGGTGCTCAACTTGTTTACCGATCAGAGTGGGCGCATCCTGTGGCAGCTCGGCTTTCTGCAGATAAGCGAGGGCTCACTGCGTTCTGCCGCCTTTATGGCGTGCCGCCTGACGTTGATGATGGCCGGCATGAGCGCCATTACACTCACCACGCCGACGCTCGACCTCACCGCGGGCTTTGAGCGCCTGCTCGCGCCGTTTGCGCGTGTGGGACTTCCTGCGCACGAGCTCGGCATGATCATGGGTATCGCGCTACGCTTTATGCCGCAGTTTGCCACTGAGATGAAGCAGACGGCCGATGCACAGGCAAGCCGCGGCGCGCGCGTGACGGGCGGTCCGCTCGGCGGCGTGCGTATGCTCGGCAGTGTGGCGATTCCGCTGTTCACGGGCGTGTTCCGTCATGCCGAGACGCTTTCGGCCGCCATGGATGCACGCTGCTATCACGGCGAGCAGGGCCGCACGCGCCTGCATGCGCTTGCATTTGGCCGCGGCGATGCGTTGGCGGCGGTGGTGACGGCGTTGCTGCTCATCTGCGTCATCGTCATCAATCTTCAACTTGTTTAGGCGCGATTCGGGCGCAAGAAAGGGGTCCCTATGACCGACAACGACCGCACGGCTCAGCTTGAGCGCGCCTGTTCGTATCTCAGGCGCATTCCGGCGTGGTATCTGGCCACGACCGATGCAAGTGACGGGCATCAGCCTCGCGTGAGGCCGTTTTCGTTTGCCATGGTCGATGACGGTAAGTTGTGGTTTTGCACGTCGCGCGACAAGGACGTGTGGGCGGAGCTGAGTGCGAATCCCAAGTTTGAGGTATCGGGCTGGAAGCCGGGGGAATGTTGGATCGTATTGACCGGCGAAGCCGCACTTGAGGACGACGCAGTTGCGAGCGACAAGGTGCGTCAAGCGGGCTTTAAGCACATGGTGGGCATTGGCGAGGAACACGAGAGTGCCAACGACGGCCGCCTTGCTTTCTTTTCGGTCCGCAATATTGCCGCGCGCTTCTGTGATATCGACGGCAGCGAGGAGCGCCTGGAGCTCTAGCTCGCACAAACCAGGTTCCCAAACTAACTAGTACAGGAGGAAACGTGGACGGATTGAATACGGTGTTGGAGTATCTGACGTCGGTGCCGGCATGGTATTTGGCGACGAGCGTTGACGGACAGCCTCATGTGCGTCCGTTTTCGTTTGCGCAGATCCAGGATGGCAAGCTGTGGTTTGTAACAGCGCGCACCAAAGATGTGTGGCAAGAGCTGCTGCAAAACCAGCGCTTTGAGGCCACGAGTTGGTGGCCGGGCCATGGCTGGCTCATCTTGCGCGGGCGTGCGGGTCTGGATGACCAGGCCGCTCCCGATATGCGCGAGGCTGGATGGAAACATCTTGAGCGCTTGAGCGAGCACTATGAGGGGCCTAACGACCCCACGCTCGTCTTCTTTAGCGTGGAGGAACCCGAGGCCTTTATCTGCAATCACGACGAATGGGTGCCGGTCGAGCTCTAAACGAGTCTCTCAGCAAGCTTCGACAATTCAAATTCTCGCATATAGCGGGCCCCACATTGCAACGTCACCGTAAGGTGCACTGGGTAATATGGGGCCCGCTCCATTTGTCAATTCCTTCAAGCGAATGTGTCGGGAATGTTTCAATGCATGAATATGCAAGCCATTTACGTATTCATGCATCTTTTGGTGCTAAAGTTTCAACCCACTTCATAACGACCGCTGCGAAATGCGCATCGGTGCATAAATCGCAGACAAGGAGTCTGATATGTCTTTGAAGGTTGGAATCGTCGGCGCGGCTGGATATGCCGGAGCCGAGCTCATTCGCCTCGTGCTCGGTCATCCCGAGTTTGAACTTGTCGCCATTACGTCCAACGCCGATGCCGGCCAGCCGTTGTCTGCGGTGTACCCGAGCTTCACCGGCGTAAGCGATCTTGTCTTCACGACGCATGATGCCCCCGAGCTCAAGAACTGCGACGCGGTATTTTTGGCCGTGCCGCACACGGCTGCCATGGCTCAGGTGCCCGCCCTGCTTGCCGCGGGAGTCTCCTGCATTGACCTCTCGGCCGACTATCGCCTGAGCGATCCGGCCACCTTTGAGGCCTGGTATGCCGCCGAGCACACGAGCCCCGAGTTGCTCAAGACCCGCGCCTTCGGTCTGCCCGAGCTGTTCTCCCAGGATTTGGAGACCGCTGCATCCGATCATGCCGACGGCAAACCCGTGCTGGTCGCCTGCGCCGGTTGCTATCCCACCGCAACGAGCCTTGCCGCCGCGCCCGCCGTACGCGCCGGCTGGGTTGCCCAGAGTGGCCCCGTGATCGTTGACGCCATCAGCGGCGTGACGGGTGCCGGTAAGTCCTGCAACGCCCGTACGCATTTTTGCAGCGCCGACGAGAACTTGGAGGCCTACGGCGTGGGCAAGCATCGCCACACGCCCGAAATCGAGCAAATCCTTGGCCTGACCGATCGCGTCGTCTTTACCCCGCACCTGGCACCGCTCAAGCGCGGACTGCTCTCCACGGTGACGCTGCCGCTCACGCCGCAGGCTATCGACTCCCTGGTTCTTGAGGACGTTGTCGACCATTACAAACAGTTCTACGCCGGTCGCACCTTCGTGCGCGTACTCGATGCCGGCCAACAGCCCAAGACGGCTTCGGTCGTCGGCACCAACGCCGCCCAGATTGGCCTCGCGCTCAACAAACGCGCGGGCGTGCTGGTGGCGACGGGTGCTATCGACAATTTGTGCAAGGGCGCTGCGGGCCAAGCGGTCCAGTGCGCCAATATCGTCTTTGGCTTTGACGAGCGACGAGGCTTGCCCACAGTGGCGTGCCCGGTGTAGCACATTCGATTGTTAACGATTTGGTAGTCGGGCATCGAGTGGGGCGCCACTCTTAAGCTGGTCTCATGATTACGACTGGTATGGCGCACCAACCGATGTCCGTTTTTTGTTTGACATAAGGAGTCATAAAGACGATGAATACCGAGCTGTTTGATATCAAGATTCGCGCCGTCGAGGGTGGCGTTACGGCTGCGGCTGGTTTTAAAGCTGCAGGCATCCACGCTGGGTTCCGCAAGAACCCCGAGCGCCTGGATTACGCGCTCGTCGTGCCCGATAAACCCTGTCCCGGTGCCGGCGTGTTTACCACCAATCGCTTTTGCGCGGCGCCCGTGCAAGTGAGCCGTGCCAACCTGGGCGGTGCCGACAAGGGCTACGGTATCATCGCCGGTGTTTCGGTCAACTCTGGCAATGCCAACGCCGCCACGGGTGAGACCGGCCTTGCATGCGCGCGCGAGACGTGCAACATCGCATCGCAGGTCATCGGCTGCGAGCCCCAGCAGATTCTGGTTGCCTCTACGGGTGTGATTGGCCAGATTCTGCCGATCGACACGTTTGAGACCGCCATTCCTGCTGCCTACGAGGCGCTCTCCGCCCACGGTGGCGCCGATGCCGCTCGCGCCATCATGACGACCGACACGCACTCCAAGGAGTACGCCGTGTCCTACGTCAGCGGGGCTGCGGGTCATGCGGGCAATGTCTATACGGTAGGCGGCATGTGCAAGGGCTCGGGCATGATCATGCCCAACATGGCCACCATGATCGCAGTTATCACCACCGATGCCCCCGTCGAGCCTGCGGCACTTCATACCCTGCTGCTCTCGACCGTCAAGCAAACCTTTAACAAGGTGACGGTCGATTCCGACACCTCGACCAACGACACCTGCATCATGCTTGCCTCCGGCGCCGCTGCCGCAGATGTCGAGCCTATCGTCGAGGGCTCCGATGCCTTTGACGAGTTGGCATTTGCTGTGCACGAGGTGTGCGAGAGCCTGGCGCGCAATATCGCCGCCGATGGTGAGGGCGCATCCAAGCTTGTTACGGTCAACGTTACCGGCGCCGTGAACGACGAGGAGGCCGATATCGCCGCCCGTGCCGTTGCCAACTCGCCGCTCGTCAAGACCTGCATTGCCGGCCACGACTGCAACTGGGGCCGTGTTGCTATGGCGCTTGGCAAGTGCGGCGTGAAATTTAATCAGGAAGACGTTTCCATCGACATGATGGGCATGCCTGTCTGTCGCGACGGTCTGACTGTTCCCTTTGACGAGGACGAGGCTCTACGACGTTTCGAGGCGCCCGAGATCGTGATCTCGGCCGACCTGGGCGCAGGCGACGCGGCAACGACCGTGTGGACCTGCGACCTCACGCATGAATACATCTCCATCAACGGCGACTACCGTTCCTAGATTCCAGGCATGCTGCGCATCTTGCCGCGATTGCGGACGGCGGAGTACGGCGCGATAACGATACGAAAGACGAGGCAGATTATGAAATTCGCACGCGATTGTCGTTCGAGCGAATCCAACGAAGCAACCGCGCAGCTGCTGTTCGAAGCGCTGCCGTGGATTAAGAACCTGACCGGCAAGACGGTTGTTATCAAATATGGCGGAGCCGCCATGGTTGATGAGCAGCTGCGCCGCGACGTGATGAGCGACATCGTTTTGCTCAAGATCATCGGTATGCGTCCCGTCATCGTGCACGGCGGCGGCAAGGCTATCAACGAGGCGCTCAGCCACTACGACATCCCCGTCGAGTTTAAGAACGGCCAGCGCGTGACTACGCCTGCCACCATGGACATCGTGCGCGAGGTACTGGGCGGCAAGGTCAATCAGGAGCTGGTCGCGGCGCTCAACCACCACGGCAACCTGGCCGTGGGCGTGTCCGGCAGCGACGCCGGCACGCTCATCGCCGAGCCGCTCGACCCCGAGCTCGGTCGCGTGGGCAAAGTGACGCACGTCAACACCGACTATATCGAGCGCTTGCTCGATAGCGAGTACATCCCCGTCATCGCTACCGTCGCGGCGGGGGAGGACGGCGGTTTCTTCAACATCAACGCCGACACCGCCGCCGGTGCCGTTGCCGCGGCGCTCCACGCGCATAAGGCGATCTTTTTGACCGATGTCGATGGCCTGTACAAGGACTTTAGCGACAGGGACTCGCTTATCTCCAACCTAACGCTCGACGAGGTTAACGAAATGCTCTACGGCGGCGAGGTCGATAAGGGCATGATTCCCAAGCTGCGTGCGGCTGTCGACGCGCTTACCGCTGGCGTGTTCCGAGCCCACATCATCAATGGCACGACGCCGCATTCGCTGCTCCTGGAGCTGCTGACCGATGCCGGCGTCGGCACCGTGATCCATTCCACCGAGACGGCTTACGAGTTCGATACGCATCCGCATCCGCTTTCGACGTTTGCTGCGCGTCTGACCGAGAACCTTGACGAGGTCGAGAAGCTTCAGACGGTCTAGCTGACCCGCAGCCGCCCCATTCCTGCACCCATAGCCCCGCGCCGTCTGGCGCCCAACGAAAGGCATCCCATGTCACTTGCAGCTCAGCAATCGCTTGAATCCCATTACGTTATGCATACCTTTGGCCGCTCTCCGGTCGAGTTTGTCGAGGGTCACGGCATGAAGCTCACCGGCGACGATGGCCGTGAGTACCTCGACTTTCTTGCCGGCATCGGCGTGTGCAGCCTAGGTCATGGCGACCCGGCTGTGCTCTCGGCGCTCGAGGCACAGACCAAAAAGCTCATGCATGTCTCCAATTACTTTTACATCGAGCAGCGCGGACAGGTCGCGGCGCTGCTGTCCAAGCTTGCTAACGACGACGTAGATGGTGCGCGCGTGCTTGCCGATGCCATTGCCGCCGGCGATGAGACCACGGCAGCTGCTCTTGGTGCCCCGGCTGCGGGCGAGCAGGTGTGGGAGACGTTCTTTGCCAATTCCGGCGCCGAGGCCAACGAGGGCTCGATGAAGCTCGCGCGCTTGTACGCCAAGCGTGCCGGTAACGGCGGCAACACCATCGTGTGCATGCGCGGCGGCTTCCACGGCCGTACGCTCGAGACTATTGCCGCCACCATGCAGGATTGGCTGCAGGATAGTTTCCGTCCGCTGCCGGGTGGCTTTGTGGCCTGCACGCCCAACGATGTCGATGAGCTGCGTGCGATCTTTAAGCAGCTGGGGAGCGAAATTTGTGCCGTGATGCTCGAACCGATCCAGGGTGAGAGTGGCGTGCACCCCATGACCGAGGAGTTTATGG
>CABUBY010000096.1 GCA_902489955.1 uncultured Collinsella sp.
CCTGCAGCAGCTGACCATGGAGTCCAACGGCAAGCATGTCCGCTGGGACGGCAGCGCCGTGACCTCCGATACCGGTGAGATCTTCTGGGGCGAGCCCGGCACCAACGGTCAGCACGCCTTCTACCAGCTGCTGCACCAGGGCACCGTGGTGGTCCCGGCCGACTTTATCGCTTTCGCCAACACTGCCAACCCCGCAACCGACAGCGGCCAGGATGTCCACGAGCTGTTCCTGGGCAACTTCCTGGCCCAGACCAAGGCGCTCGCCTTTGGCAAGACGGCCGATGAGGTGCGCGCCGAGGGCACGCCCGAGCAGATCGTCCCGGCCCGCTGCTTTGAGGGCAACCGTCCGACGACCTCGATCTTTGGCGACACGCTGACCCCGTTCGCACTCGGTGAGCTCATCGCCCTGTACGAGCACATCACGTTTGTCGAGGGCACGGTCTGGGGCATCGACTCCTACGACCAGTGGGGCGTTGAGCTGGGCAAGCAGCTTGCCAAGCAGATTACCCCGGCCTTCCACGACGACGCCGCCAAGGCCGAGCAGGACGCTTCGACCCAGGCGCTCATCGAGTTCTACCGCGCTCACCGCAAGTAGTTTTTCGGCTGACTTGGCTTATGACGAAAGGGGCCCGTATCCTATCGGATGCGGGCCCCTTTGCTTTGCCGTGGTCCCGGGGCGCACGGCCTTTGTGGAACATCGCCCGGGCGTCGCGCGCTGCGAGAACCCTGCGCCTAGATCTCGGCCTCCGCATGGCCTCGCTGCGCCTCGGGCAGCTCCCCGTAGAGCGGATGGTCTTCGAGCCTAAAGCGCTCGACCTGTTCGGGAGTGCGACCGCGTACAAAGAGCCACGAGCGATCGATCGGCGTCGCCATGAGCGTGCTGGGCAGCGCGTCGGCGCGGTCGGAAAACACCCGGGCACTCTCGGGATCCTGGAACGCCAGTACCAGATGCGTGTCGCAGTTGCCCATGATGGAGCGTGCGCGTGCCTCGCCATAGAGCGCATCGAGCTGGTTGGTCGACTGCAGCAGCAGCGTTGCCCAGATGTTGCGGCTTCGGATAATCGAGAGTACGTTGTCGATCTGGGGGATCTGCAGATTTGCGAAGTCATCGAGCATAAAGCGCACGGGCACGGGCAGGCTGCCGTCGGGCTGCCTATCGGCCTCACGAATGAGGCCCATAAACGCCTGCGAAATAAAGAGGCTGGTCAGCGGATCGAGATTGCGGTCAATATCGCTCACGGTTACAAACAGGGCGCAGGGGGTGTGTCCCATGGAAGCGAAGTCCACCTGATGGCACTCACGATAGAGCTGTGCCGCACCGTCGAATCCCAGACACATGACCTTTTCGGCAAGGATGCCGACGATGCTCGCGTGCATGCGCTCGGCATTTTGCGTAATGGCGTAGCGCCGCCATAGCGAGAGGGCATAGCTTTGGGGGTCGGTCGTGATCAGGTCGTCAAACAATCGACCCGTGGCACCGTCCTGCAGGTGCTCGATCAGCTTGATGACCGAGCTGATCGTCTGCTCGTCGGCGGGTAGCTGTTCGGTGACGTAGGCGATAAGACACGACAGCAGGTTTGCCGCCGCATGATCCCAAAAAGGCTGGTTGTTGTCCTCGATGGGGCAGATGGCCTTTGCCACCGAGAGGATGTCCTGCTGGTTGGGCCTGCCGTCCGCCTTGCGGCGAATGTGCCTCAGGGGGTTGTAGCCGCAGCGCTCGATGCCGAGCGCAAGGGCCGGGACGGTGTAGAGGTCGGCGAAGTTGAGACATTGCACGCGGTAACCGTGGGCTGCCAGCACGGGTCCCACTTCGCGACAGAGCGTGCCTTTGGTGTCGAGCACGATGTAGCTTGCGTTCATTTGCAGCAGGTTGGGCTTGAGGACGTTTCGGGTCTTGCCGGCTCCCGAGGGGCCGATCACAAGTGCATTGTTGTTGAGTCCCGTTTGGCGGGTGTCGCAGGAAAGCGTTCGATCCTTGGCGAGGATGGTGGACGATGCGGACTCAGATGCGGCGAGGCGGCTGGCGAGGTTAGACATGGGCGACCTCCTTGGTGGTCGAGAGGATTTCGTGGGCAAAGCCGAGCTCGACGGCGCGCTCGGCCGAAAGGTAGGTGTCTTTTGCAGTGAGGGACTGGATGCGCTTGGGCGTGAGGCCGCTGCGGTCCGAGAGGATTTGCGTGAGGGTCTTGCGGGTCTGCATGAGACGCCGGCTGGTTTCCTGCAGCGCAAGTGCCGAGCCGCCTGCCCCCTGGGGGATCAGTGGGTCGTGAATCATGAGCTCTGCATGGGGCGCCATACGGCGATCGTCGCCGCCCATAAAGATCACAGCGCCCATGGACGCGGCGAATTCCAGGCAGACGGTGCGGATGGGGCACGATGCGAGGCGCATGGCGTCATAGATCGCAAGACCCGATCGCACGCTTCCGCCGGCGCTGGCGACAAATATGGTGATGGGGCGGCTGGGGTCGGTGGCATCGAGCAGGCGGATCTGCTGGCATAGGTCGTGGGCCATCGGGGTTTCGATGTTTCCCATGACGGAGAGCTCGCGACGGGCGAGCATCTCATCGTAAATGCTGGTGAGCGTGATACCTCGGGCGGATTCACGCATGGTGAGGGGGCTGATGATGGGGGAATGATTGGTGTCCATGAGGACTCCTTTCTGTTGGTTGTGTTGTGGAATAGGATTGTTGCCCGCGGAGGGGCTGGCGGGCTACAGGGTTCGTCCGAGCCTGAGATCGAGCTCGGTTGTGGGGCAGGCTGCCTGTTCGTGCGGCTCGCAAGCGCCAAGGGCTCCAAAGCGATGGAGCGTTGCGACGGGCGTGGTGTAGGCGAGCCGCAGCTGATGCTCGATAGGGGCACATCCGTCATTTTTGTAATGAGCCGCGTAGTACTGCGCGATGCTGGCGTTCATCTCACTGCCATTGCGATGGCGCTCAAACTGGCGTCTGCAGGTCTCGATGATCTTTGCTACCGACTTGGGTGCCGTCGCGGGAACAAGGGCGAGATAGCCCTCAAATAGTTCGTTGATGCTCAGGAGGCACAGCAGGTCGATCAGCGTCCTTATGGCTGCTCCCTCGGCAGAAAAGTGCGCGGTCATGCGGTTATATCGGTTGCGGTCGACGATGGCCACATGGGGTCTAGGAGTTTTCTGCCCCGTGGTCCCGGGCTTTTGCCGCGCCTGTGAATTGAGCTCGACGTTGCAGCGCTTGAGGCCGTCCAACGGAAGGAACAGTGCGGTGCGCAGGGTGTTCCGCTTGCTTTCGAGTTCATGACGCTCGTCGGGTTCCCATTCGAGCTTGAGTTTCGTGTCGAGCGCCGTAAGCATATGGGCTAGGCAGCCTACGGTAAGAATGTGCGAATCGTTGTCGCGTTTTGGGGCATAGGGGTCTGTCAGCTTGCGAATGTCGGGGTCGCCCATGATCTTTGTGCAGCGCTTCAGCAGTTGAGGGTGATCGGCCAAGATCGTCGCGAGCGGTAGCGACGCGTAGTTCTTGATGGTCGCGGCGGCAAAGGCGGCGTCATATTCGTTTGCATATGCTCGCTCAATGCGGGCATCCAGAATGCTTTTCTTATCGCCGTCTTCAGCGTGGTGGTTTGTCATAGCTTCTCCAATCGGTTGATGTTCGTGCTGTTTGTTGATGTGTTGGTTGTCGTGAGTGATGTGCTTGCCGTGGGTGATGTGCTGACGTTGGGGTGCTATGCGGTTTTCAATGAGCCCGTGAGGCAGTTGCTGCAGGGGCGGGATGGAACGGCCCATGCAAGGCGGAAGGCATCGTGCTCAAAATCGAGACAGCAATGCCCTGGGTGCCTCACATGTGGCAGTTACCTCATTAAGTTGTCATTGCGTTTGGGGTTGTACTTTGCCGATCTTCCTTCTCTTACACGCTAAAACTCAAACTTCATATGCTCGATCTACTTAAAACCGCAACGGCGGTCTTTTATCAACTTATATGTCGGAACGCGTCTTTGCAAGTACTTTTTTGTCTTTGTTTCAAATGGGGTGGTTTTGCAACCGTCATACGCGCGCCGTGCGAACGTGCCCCGGCTCGGATAAGATAGTGCGCGATAAAAACGATGCAAGGAGGCACATATGGCAATTAAAGCCATCGCAATGGATATCGACGGTACGCTCACCAACGATCAGAAGGTGATCAGCCCGCGTACGCGCGAAAAGCTGCTCGCGGCGCAGGAGTCGGGCATTAAGCTCATCTTGGCTTCGGGTCGTCCCGCATGGGGGCTACATGCTCTGGCACAGGAGCTCGACCTCCAAAACCATGACGGTCTGCTAGTCGCTTTCAATGGCGCACACGTCGTCGATGCCCAGACCGACGAGGTGCTGTTCGATCAGGCTATGCCTGCCGACGAATTGCATCGCCTGATTGATCACCTGCGTAATTTTGACGTGATCCCTATGATTTCGCTCGGTCGCGATTTGCACGTCGAGGACTCGTACCGCTGTATGATCACGCTGCCTGACGGCTCGCAGAAAAACATCGTCAAATACGAGCGCGATGCGTGCGATCTTAAGATCCGCGAGGTCGAGAGCCTGCATGAGGTCGCTGATGCTTATCCCGTGGACAAGCTGCTGACGGCGGGCGATCCGGCCTACCTGCAGGCGCATTACGAGGAGATGTATGCGCCCTTTAAACAGACGCTTTCGGGCATGTTTACGGCCGACTGGTACTTTGAGTACACGGCGCCCGGTATCGACAAAGCCCGTGCGCTCGAGGGTGCCCTGCCCAAACTCGGCATCGATGCCAGCGAGGTCGTATCGTTTGGCGACGGCCAGAACGACAAGTCCATGATTGAGTGGGCCGGCACCGGTGTTGCCATGGGCAACGCGGTCGACGAGGTTAAGGCCGTGGCCCAGATGGTGACCGCCAATAACAACGAAGACGGCATTGCAGTGGCGCTGGATAAGCTGCTGGGTTAGAATCGCCGATAAAGCATGGTTCGGGCGTCCGCTTGCGGGCGCCCTTTTGTTAGGGAGGGTGCCGTGTCCGCATTTCCGTTCGACGCCGTTATCTTTGACATGGACGGCGTCATTGTCGATACCGAGTATTACTACCTGGGCGAGACTGCCGCGTTTGCCAAGGAGCTTGGGCTTAACCTGACTCAAGAGGAGTTGAATGGGCAGGTCGGTACCTCGCATCAGTTCTTCCTGCATATGTTGGTCGATTGGTTTGAGCGCGCCGGTAAGGGGCATTTCACTGGCGAGGAAGCGTTGGCCCGTTGGGACGAGTGGGCGCATGAGCGTCCGCGCGACTATCAGGCTTTGATTAACCCAGGCGCCGTGGATACGATTCGAGAGCTGCCGCGCCGCGGCGTTCGCGTGGCGCTTGCCAGCTCGTCTCCCATGGATAGCATCGAGGAAGTGCTCAACGCATGCGGGCTGTCGGATGCCTTTGAGTATGTGGTGAGCGGCGAGCAGTTTAAGGAGAGCAAGCCCGAGCCCGACATCTACCTGCATGCGCTGGACCTGCTGGGGCTGCCCGCGAATCGCTGCTGCTGCGTTGAGGATTCGGTGCCTGGCATCACTGCCGGCAAGCGAGCCGGCCTGACAGTCATTGCCAAGCGCGAGGAGCGCTTTGGCTTTAGCCAGGATGCCGCGGACAAGATTATCGACCAGCTGCCGGAGCTACTGGAACTCGCGTAGATCCTGGGCGGTACTGCTGTCACAACAGTGGTTCCGTTGGCATAAGAGAGGGGCGCGCTATGGCATTTAACGTGAGCGCACTGGGGTTTGGCGACAACGTCGTCGACCGCTACGAGCATATTCGCACGATGTATCCGGGTGGCAATGCGGTGAACTTTGCCGTGTATGCCAAGAAATGCGGAGCCGCGCGCTCCGCGTATATGGGCATCTTTGGTAATGACGCTGCTGCCGAGCACGTGATTGCGAGTCTTGAAGATGAGGACGTTGAACTAGCCAAATGCAAGCAGCTCATCGGTGAGAATGGTGCTGCGCGCGTGACCGTCGTTAACGGCGACCGTGTTTTCCTTGGCTCCAATGAGGGTGGCATCCGTGGTGATGCTCGCTATGTGCTCGATCGCTTTGACCTTGCGTACATGAAGCAGTTCGACGTAGTCCACTCGGGCAACTATTGCTTTACCGAGCGCGAACTTCCCAAGTTGAAGGCCGCGGGCGTCACGGTTTCGTTTGAC
>CABUBY010000097.1 GCA_902489955.1 uncultured Collinsella sp.
GCGACGACCTTGGAGGGGTCGAGCCCCGCGCTCATGGTGTCGACGAACCGCACCGTATAGGTGTCGTAGGCCGTGAGCCCCGCCGGGACCGTGGCAGAGAGGCGCCAGTACAGGTCGTCGGCAACCGTGGCGTCGGCGGCCTTCTGCCAGGCGGCTGTGCCGTCCTCCAGCACGTGCTTGGCGACCTTGGGGGTCGCCGCCTTGGGCTTGACGGTGACGGCGCTGCCGCCCACCAGGGCCATGATCGGCGCGGTGCCGGCCTCGCCCTGGGCGATGGCGTCGTCGTCGGCGACGATGAGCCAGTAGCCGCAGGGCAGCTCGGCCGCCGTGCCCGCGTTAAGGGCCGCGAGCTCGGTGCCAGAGCTCTGGAGGGAACGAGCGAGCTGTGCGCTCAGCGCGCTCGTAAGGTGGGAATTGGCGTTGAGCCACTCGGCAGCTTCCTGCGCGGTGGTCTGGGAATTGGGCATGCCGGCGCTGCGCAGCACAGGCAGGACAGCGGCGCGCGCGGCGTCGCTTGCCCAAGCGAGATCGGTGGCGATCTTGGCGTCGCCGTCACCGTCGACGACGTTGGCACCAAAGATCTGATAGGCGTCGTAGCTGCTCGCCACGGTGCCGCCCACCGTGATGGAACCGGTCGAGGTCGGCGCGGCCTGCGCGGAAGCGGGGAACACGACCGCGCAGGTGCTGACCAAGAGGGCGAGCAACGCAAACAAAATCGGGAAGGAGCTAACTTTCTTATTCACGACGCTCACCTCCCTTCGCATTCGCCTTGCGACGAATGTGCATCCAGGCCGCAGCAGCGCAAAGCACCGCCGCGCCGGCAAGGTACGTCAGAGTGACGCCCGACATACCAGAAAGGGGCAAAGAGGTGGAGTAGGTGTTGGTGAAGGTGGGAAGGCTTTGGCCAGCTTTGGTGTCCTCACCGTATGGATGCGTTTCCTGGTCCGCCTCAGCGATATCCTTACCCTCGGCATCAACAATCTTGGTGTAGGACACATCGCACTCAATCGTGTTATCAGACTTATCAGTTGCATTGACCGTGATCTTGTAAACCGACTGGTCGTACTTGTAGTGCGAGAACCACGAACCGTCGGTTTTCTCGCGCACATAGTACGTGAAAGTCTTGGAAGCACCACGACCCGTAGAGTCACCAGCAGTGTAGGGGTCCTTAGTGATATCAGAGAGCGAATACCCAATCCCCTTACCAGAGTCATCTACGAACGAAAGCGTCTGATTCTTTTTGTCGCCAATAGTGTTGGCCTCACGAATAATCTTCTGAAAATTGACATCGGTTGCAAGCTGAAGCGTAAACTCCTTCATCTCGCCACCCTCGACGACCTTAGTCGCCTTGGGAGTCCAGGAACCCATCGAGTCGTACTTGGTGTATGCGTTAGTGAAAGTCGTTGAGTTTGTTGTTAGCGCGACGCTTGCAACGTCACCTTCGGTTGTTGGATTAACCGTAGCATCAGACGTAGCGCCATTAGCGGCAATTGTGGTGATTTGCACACTACTGACCGTATAGTACGTGTACTCGATATCAAGCACCTTATGCGACTTGTTTCCATCCTTTTCGACCTTAGGATCTATCTTGTAGATAGTCTTGTCGTAATTAACGTCCTTGTCCGCGCCCGGAACCTCTACCAAGTAGTAAACAAGGTCGTCATCGGCATAGACTTCACTCAGGTTAAAGGAAAAGCTGCCGTCTTCCGCATTTTTTGCTGTACCGACAACAGAACAGTCATTAGGGTGCAGATTGCCGCTCTCGTCAAAGCTCGGAACTGTATATGAAATCTCACCATTCTCGTTAGTAATCTTGTTCTGCTTGAGCAGCTGGAACTCGAACTCTCCTTCTTTAAGCGTACGACCCGTTAGCGCCTTGGTGCCGTTGAGCTTCATCTTGGGGTAGACCTTCACCTGTGTGGTGGAGCCAGCGACAACGTCACCGTTGGTCATGATGCCGCCACCGTGAATGTTGGATTTGTTGCCCGTGATGAAGAGCGTGGCATTATCACGGGCAAGCCCTTGATCACCATCGGAAGGATCTGCATCGAGGCCAATCATGTACTTAGCCTGGGCGCCCTCGTACTTACCGATAGACGTTGACACATCGTCGATCGTGCCCTTCCAGTTGGCAGCGCCGCCACCAAGCATCTGACCAGTTACGGCTGCAATGTATTCATCGTTGCCCGACTTGCGAATAAGGAAGAGATCCTTATGGCCGTTGCTTTTGAAATCCTCGGTAATCTTGCCGCCTTCAACATTCGAAGGCTGATCTTCGTTCTTACCATTGGTACCGCCCGATAGATGTGTGCCGTTCGCATCAGAGTTTCCGAAAATCGCAATACCATTGGTATCAGTAATAGCGGTCTTACCACTCGGGCAGGCAGCAAAGCCACCGCCATAGCCCTGGGCCGAATTATTGGTAATCAGAGCGTTAGAAATCTTGAGGCTTGCCGACCGAATGCCGTCGCTGCCACCCTGGACGAATACGCCACCGCCGCCCCAGTCGTTGGTTGTATTGGTTGTGTTGTTGGTAATATATGCCTTCGCGCCAAGAGGAACGTTGAACACGCCCATGGTAGGCGCACCGATACGGATACCGCCGCCCTCCGATTTTTGCGCAACATTGCTAGCTATGGTTCCACCAGAGAACGTAAACGAGGAGAGGGCCCGATTCCAAGCGCCGGCGTAAACACCGCCACCAGCCTCGGCAGAATAGTTACCGGTGATGTAGCCACCGTTAATCTTCAGACTGCCACCATTGAAAGCAGCAATACCGCCGCCGCCATGACAGCCGAAACCGAGATGCTTCGTGGATCCTTCCCAATCGTTGTAGTACTGATAATTATTGTTAGTAATGTAACCATTCGTAATGGTCACATTAGAGTTCTCAGCACAAATTCCCGCGCCATAACCCGACTGATTATCGAATGTACCGTTACCAGCAATCGTGCCATCACTCATATTGATTGTTGAGCCATTGGCATACACGCCTCCGCCTTTGGGAGCATAGTTGCCTGCGATCACACCGCCGGTCAGATTAAGGGTCGAAGCGCTACCATTTGTATTAGACACCATGACGCCTGCACCAGTACCCGAAGCTCCCGCAGAAGCACCGCAAACATAACCGCCGCTCATATTGACGATGGAACCGTTCTCGGCATAGATGAGGTTAGCGACATGTTCATCCTTCTTTTGCGTGAGCACGCCGCTCTCGAGATTAAAGTGGCCGCCATTGAAGAGGTTAACGAGCTTTAGACCATAAGCGTCTTTGCCGCCGCACGCCACAATAGCACCTGCGATGCCAGCCCTATACGCTTTAAGAGTTTCGGTTGTACTCGTTCCGTTTGCGTCCGATTTGGTTACGTAGTAGGTAAGGCTGGTCGGAATGCCATCGGGAGTATCGCGTTCCATTGAGGCGAGATTGCCATATTTATTTGTTTGAGCAGTCGTAATCTCTGCCGCGGCAACTTGCCGACTGTCCTTGACGGTCAACGTTGCTCCGCCGGTTATGTTGAATAGGGGCAGGTTCGGGCTTGCATGCTTAATTTTGCAGCCGTTTAGATCCAGCGTGATCTTGCTGCCGTCCTTACTAAGCTGGATTGTCTCGCTGGTATCAATGTCCTTCACAAGTTTAAAGTTGACTGTGCCGTCCGCCTTCTCCAGTTCAGATTTCAACTTTTCCGCGTTGTCTATCTCATCAGATGCCGTTTCAGTCTGCCCGCCTTCCGCAGCTAACGCTACGGCGACGTCATCTGCCGGCTCACTATCTTCGGCCTGCAGCTTATCCTCAGGTTGATCCCCAGACTGACCCTGCTCAACACCATTTGAAGAGTCGGTCTCGTCGCCCTCGACCTCGTCACTATTCTGGTTTTCGGCATCCCCGCCAGTGTTGTCTACATCAGTAGACTCACTTGAAGACCCCCCCCCATTACAGTTTTCTCGGTAGAAACTGGCTGGGCATCGTTGGCGATGGCCTGGGAGATCGGGGGCATGACGAGCGACAGTACCAAGCTCAAGACAGAAGCTCCGCACAAAACACCCGCTATCACACGATGCGCCGCTTTATTACCTTGCTTAGATTTATTTGAATTTGCTGTCATCGATGCCTCCTCCCCAAGAGACCGCGATCCTGCTCTTTCGCTATCTAACCGGCACGCAGTCAATATTTATACGTGCCTTACATTGGTAAGTTTAGCTATTGTTTAAATATGTGGGGCGTCAATTTCTTGCAATTTTGCGTCGAACAATCTTTATTCTTGACAATTGCTCAAAGTATGCATTGTTTTATTGAATTCTATTTTTTAAAAACCGCAGGTAGATTTGTTGTCTACTTTAGGTAATTCATGCTTTGTTGTTATTTGTACAACATTTTATTTTTAGTAGTATATTCTGCGAGCAGTCGATTTGTAGCTGTAAACGGTAGAGCGTTTGCCTGCTCTGACAACCTGCCAGCTAGATGGCCTTTTAGTAGCGACCGGTATATAGCATGATGTTTATATATCAACATTTAAGTTCGCGAGAAACTGCCTCGGCACAAATAGCGCCCCGCTCGCCAGTCTTAGAACAAACCACCACAAAGGTGCCTGTCCCCTTCGCGGTGGTTCTCGCCTGGCGCTACAGCAGATGTTCCTCGATAAAGATCGCGATGCCGTCTTCGTCGTTGCTGGCGGTTACAAAGTCGGCGGCGGCACGGGTGGCATCGCTGCCGTTTGCCATTGCCACGCCCACGCCGGCGTCAGCCACCATGCAGGTGTCGTTATCGGCATCGCCAAACACGCAGATGTTCTGGAGCCCCATGTCGTTGAGCTCCGCCACGCGCACAATGCCGCGCGTCTTGGACACGCGCGGATCCATGAACTCGTAGAGGCGCTGCGTGGTTTGCAGGGCGGCCGCCTTGACGGTGTCGTCGGCGAACGTCGATGCGCGCTCGATGACCTGCGGCATTACCTCGGGCGCCATGGTAAACATTACCTTAGGCTGCGGCTCGCGCAAGAACTCGGCAAAGTCGACCACCTTGTAGGGCACGCCATCGACCTGCGACAAGTGCTCCACGCACGCGTTGCTCTCGGGAACGTAGAACACGCCGTCTCGGGGGCAAACGGGCGTTGCCGGAAGGTCTGCCATGTGTTTGCAGATGCGCGCGATGGTCTCGCCCGGCAACGGATAGCTCAGCTCGTTGATGTCGTGCGCGCGGTCGATGACCTCGGCGCCACCGCAGCCCACCATCACGTCCACCAGGCCTTCGATGCCCCAGAGCTCGTACATGGCCTCGGTCGCGTGGGCGTCGCGCCCGGTGCACAGGCCAAAGAGCACGCCACGCTCGCGCAGGGCGCGGATCGCCGCCACGGTGCGCGGGGACACTGTGTGCTGGCTCGTGAGCAGCGTGCCGTCGATATCGCAGAACACGGCTTTGATATGGCTGAAGGTGGTGTCCATGGGGGCCTTTCTGGGTTGTGCGGCGGTGTGGGGTGTATTCGTGAACGGCGTACATGGTATACCAAGGCGCAGGCGCGGCCCGTCAAAGCAAAAACCACCACAAAGGTGCCTGGCCCCTTTGTGGTGGAAATGGCATTTGCCCAGATAAAACCTGCCAAAATAAACCTGTCCCTTTTTGGCAGGTTTTAGGCCAGATGGTCTTGGATCAGATCGCAGATGGCTCGGGCGTCGTTGATGTTGATGGCTCGGGTCGCAAAGCCGGCGTCGAAGGCCTGGCGTGCCAGGGCCTCGTTGCAGGCAAGGGCCAGCGTGTGACCGTCGACCAGGTCGAGCGAGCTCTTGCCGCGCAGACGGTCGACACCGGAGCGTGCGACCACGATGTTGTCGAAGCCCTCGGTCTTGTAGCCCTCGATGATCACCACGTCGACATCGTTGTAGCGCGACAGCAGCTCGCGCGCGGGCATTTCGTCCTCCTCGCGCGTGTCGGCGTACTCCGCCCAGCGCGTAGCGCAGATGAGGCCCACGTGCTTGGATCCGGCTTGGTGATGGCGCCAGGTGTCCTTAGCGGGCACATCGATATCAAAGCCGTGATGCCCATGATGCTTGAGCGAACCCACGCGCAGGCCGCGGCGGG
>CABUBY010000098.1 GCA_902489955.1 uncultured Collinsella sp.
ACGCCGGGCCGACTCACTTCGGATCGGGCGCTACACCAACTTTCTCGACACTACCGGGGCGCGGCTTATCTTCTGCGAACGGTGGGTTTTTGAGCTGTCGTATTGAGGGAGCAGCTTTGGCTGGGGAGGTTTCTGCCGGCTGCCCCTTTTTGATGAACTTTAGTTGCGGATTCGTAGCTTCTAAGCGTTTTGCCGACCGCTCAGATGCCTCACCAACATAATTTGAGTTATTCGGCCTTATCCTATACAAATGGTGCGATCGCAACGTCCTATTCGAATTGATTCAGGTAGATTTATGGGGCTTGGTTGCGAAATTAAGGCGATTTTAGCTTCGATTGCGGTTCAAGGGGCCTTGACTAGTGGTTCAGCTGGCCGAACAACTCGAAAAATGTAGGTGGGCCAACCTGCCGACTATGTGAAGCACGCGTATTTGCTCGTTTTGATGAAAACTAGGGTGCAGCCATAAGGCTGCGCCCTAGTTTACTGCGTGTCGGTGTGCCCAGACGGATTGCGCTGTGCCTGGCAGGCGCTCCCGCAGATGGATCGGTTATTTCGCGAATAGGTTCTTGAGGTTGAACTCGGCCTGAACCGTGCGGAGCATGAGGTCGGTGTCGTCGAGGCCCAGGTGCTGCTCGTTGGCGTCGGCGGCGAGGGTGCCACGGCGGCGCGCCCAGTTCTCGAGCGCGGCGGGCGCGGACTCGCGGGGGAGCGAGCGGACGTCGGCATCCAGGCTGCGGCAGATCTGGCGCGAGTCGATGACGATGATCTTGCCGGCGCGGCGTGCCTCGGCGTAACCGTCCAGGTGGATCTTGAACCAACTGTCTTCGAACGCGGCGTTATGCGCCATGTACGGGTACTTCTTCATAAGTTTGAGCAGCTGCTTCTGCAGTTCCTTGTTCTCGCGGAATGGTTTTTTGCCGTCGATGTCGTCCCAGGTAATGTGATGGATGTTCGATAGCGGCACATCCTCGCCGCGGTAGATGTCGGGCAGGCCGCAGTAGTGTGCCTCGGCGTCATGCGGGACGGCGTCGCTGGTGAGCTCCATGATCTCCCAGCCCACGTTGATGATATAGCCGCGCTCGGGTGCACGGCCGGTGGTCTCGATGTCGATACCGAGCACGGTGCCCTGGATGGGCTTGCGGGCGTAGGCCACGCCGAGCGCGTCGCGGTCGCCGCGGATTTCGCGCATAACGGACGCGGCGGTGCGCTTTTGCATCTTGCCGATGGCGGCGCAGGTGTCGGCATCGGACAGGCCGCGCGAAAGCGTCGCGGGCGTCACGTTGCGCAGGCGTGCCTCGCCAATCTGGTCGCACAGGTCGCGGTTGCGGTCAGCCAGGTCGCGCACGGTGGCAAAGTCGAAGCTGGGGTCGCCCTCGGCGGTAAAGTACTCGGTTTCGAGCACCTTAAGGGCCTCTTCGCCCTTCTGGCGCTCGGACTCCATGGCGCCGTGATCGCCATAGATAAACATGGGAATAAACGGCTGGCGCTCGTATTCGAGTGCTTGTGAAACGTTCATATAACTGCTCCTTGGACGGGCCGCACCGCGCGGCTCGGGTTCATTGAGATGTGGCGAGATGATAGTTTACCATGGGCAACTATTGGCATCGCGCCTAGGACAACTACAATACCCTAGTTGACCGCTAGGACTTTTACAATGCTGCCGAAAGACATGAAAGGTTCCATCCGTCATGGATTTGCTGATTGATATTCTGCTCGACGCCGGCAAGGACACGCTCTCGCTGGCGCCGTTTTTGTTGGTGACGTATCTTGCTCTCGAGACACTTGAGCACGTTGCGGGCGACCGCGTCAACGGCGCTATCAAGCGCGCCGGCGCTGCGGGTCCCGTGGCTGGCTCGCTGCTGGGCATTGTGCCGCAGTGCGGATTTTCGGCCATGGCAGCAACGCTGTACGCCGGCCGTGTCGTGACGCTGGGCACGCTGGTCGCCGTGTTCCTCTCGACCTCCGATGAGATGCTGCCGCTGTTGCTCGCCGAGCAGGTGCCCGTGCAGACCATGGCGATGCTTTTGGCTTCGAAGGCACTGATCGCGCTGGTCACGGGCTTTATCGTGGACGCGGCTATCCGCGGCCTTCGTCGTAATGCCCGCGCGCATGCGGCGATTCGCCGTACCGTGCTGGGGACCGCTGCCAATCCGGCTCATGTGAACTGCGCGCACGACGACCATACCGGGGGCGACATCATTGATGAAGTGGCCGAGGCGGGCGTGAGCGCCGACCACATCCACGAGTTGTGCGAGCGCGACCATTGCGGTTGCGATGATGATGAAGATGAACACGAGCGCGACCACGGACACAGCCATGACCACGGTCACGCAGGCGAGCATGAGCACCACCACGGCCATGGGCACGACCACGGTCACTCCCACGAAGGTGCGCCCGTCCTGTCGATTATCCGCAGCGCGATCTCGCACACCGTGCAGGTTTCGGTTTTTATTTTCCTGGTGACGCTGATTCTAGTTGCCGTGCTCGAGACCTTCGGAGAGTCCGCGATCGAGCAGTTCCTGCGTGGCAACGAGACGCTCGCCGTCTTGGGCTCGGCACTCGTCGGCCTGATCCCCAACTGCTCGGCCAGCGTGGTCATTACGCAGCTGTACCTGGAGGGCGCGCTACAGCTGGCGCCGATGCTCGCCGGCACGCTCATTTCCGCCGGCGTGGGCTATCTTGTCCTGTTCCGCACCAACCGCAGCGCTCGTGAAAACGCCGTGTTCCTGGTTATGATGTACGTCATCGGCGCCGGCTGGGGCCTTATCCTATCCGCCTTCGGCCTCTAAGTAGGCTTAAAAAATGGGTTTCAAATAGCCATGCTCGGCGCCTGCGCAATGCGGCGACGCATGGCATTTTGAAGCCCGTTTTTTTGTTGAGCCATGGATTCCGAGCGCTCACACCGCTCAAAACAAAAAGGTAGATTTCCGGGCATGTCCCGAAAATCTACCTTGGTTAGCGCAGCAGCTCGGTGAGGTTGCGCTTAAAGCGGGCCCGGTCTTCGCTGGTAAATGCCGCCGGACCGCGAGTGCGACCGCCGGCGCGGCGCACCTTCTTTTCCTCGTGGCGAATAAACAGTTGCATGTCGATGGTCGCCTTATCGTAGACGCGCCCGCGTACGCCGATGGCGGCGGCATCGCGCCCGAGCACCATGCTCGCCAAGCCAATGTCCTGCGTCACGACTACGTCGCCCGCCTGCAGGCGTTCGACAATGGCAAAGTCGGCGCTGTCGGCGCCCACGCTCACATCGAGCGTCGTGACCCAAAATCCGCGTCGCGCATGCTCGACGTCGCGCGGATCGTCGCGGCGAATGTGGCGTTCCAGGTTCTGTGTGCTGTTGCCGGCGATAACGACGGCGACGCCCGCCCGCCGCGCGCAGTCAATCGACTCGCGCGTGACCGGGCAGGCGTCTGCATCAATAAAGAGCGTTCGCGGCATCTAGTGCACCAGTTTGCCAAATTGAATAGCGCGAACAATCAGCGTTACACCAAACACCAGCAGTGCGGCGCCGCTAAAGATGACGAGCATCTTGGCCGACCACAGCGGATAGATAAACACGAACATGCCGGCGATGATGGAGAGCGCGCCGCTCAGGATGGCGAGGGCACGGTTGGACGAAAGCTCGGACTCCAGAATGGACATGACACCTTCGACGATCCAGCCAAAGCCGGCCACGACCACCACAAGCGTGCTGAGCGTCGCGGTCGAGAAGGCCTGGTTGCGCAGGATTATGACGCCGCCCAAGATAATGAGTAGGTTGGAGATGATGCTCGTCACGCGCCAGCCGGTGGGCAGCAGTGGCTCGAAAACAGCGGTAAACAGCCTGATCGCGGCCGTGATCACAAAGTAGAAGCCCAAGACGGTCGTTAGGAAGACGAGGGACTTGGCGGGCGCAAACAGCAGTGCGATGCCGGCGACGAGCGCCAAGACGCCCGTGATGGCGTAAATCCAGCGTACGGCCTTGACGGCTTTGCCCGCCATGCTTTTCTCGTCAAATCCAAACTGGCTCGATTTTTGGTCATCGTTCTTAAAGATGCCCATAATGTCTCCTTTCCGTGCGGTGTAAGCCTTGATCATTACAACCAGTATCGCCTAAAGGCGCTGGCGTATGGGTCGGGGAGGGCGGAACGTAACCCAAAGGCCCCGAATTGTTTCCGTTGTTCCCCACGTCGCGATTTTCTATTCAACAGGTGTAGAACATTGCAGCCCTGTTCGTTATTGCCTACGTTTTAGGTTAGATTTTCCTAAGAACAATTGCCCGAAATTGGGGGTCCCTATGAACGAAGCAGTTCCCGCAGCGCCGGTAAGCGCTGAGTCGATGGCAAAGCAGGGTTGCGAAAAGCTCGGCTTGGACGCGTTTGATGCGTTGGTTCGCTGCGCCCGCACGTGCCGTCGCTTTGACGAGTCCATGCGCGTGCCGCGTGAGCTTTTGCTTGAGCTGGCGGAGCTGGCGCACCTGACTCCCTGTGGTGCCAATGCTCAGCGTCTGCGTTTTCATGTGGTAAGCGGTGCAGAGGACTGCGCGCGTGTATTTGACGAGCTTGCATGGGCCGGTGCGCTCAAGGATTGGCCGGGTCCCGATGAGGGCGAGCGCCCGACCGGCTACATCGCGATTCTTGCTGAGCGCGCCGTTCCGGGCAAGCCCGCCGCTCCCATTACCGAGGTCGACACGGGCATTGCCGCGCAGACGATGATGCTCGCCGCCCGCAGCGCCACGCCCGAGGTGGCTGCCTGCATGTTCAAGGCCTTTACGCCCCACGCGATCGATGCCATGGGGCTCGATAACGACAAGTATGAGCTCAAGCTGATCATGGCGTTTGGCGTTCCGGCCGAGACGCAGGTAATCGATGCGATCGATTCCAACCCCGACGGCTCCATCAATTATTGGCGCGACGAGGCACAGGTGCACCACGTACCCAAGCGTTCGCTCGCTGACGTGCTGGTGTAGTTGAGCGTCATCGCGGCGTGATCAGACGGTAAACCACCACAAAGGTGCCTGTCCCCTTGGTGGTGGTACGAGGGGAGGGTGTGTGGCAGATCTGTATTTGGTGCGGCATGGGCAGACTGAGCTCAATGTGCAGAGCATTTTGCAGGGCTGGCACGATTCGCCGCTTACGGCGCGCGGGCGCGAGCAGGCGCTGACGGCGCGTACGGCGTTTGCGGCGCGTGGCGTGGCCTTTGATCATGTGTATTCCTCGCCGTTGGGCCGGGCGCGGCATACGGCCGAGCTTATCGTTGGCGAGGGCCGTTCCATAGAGCTGGTCGATGACCTGCGTGAGTGGCATTTTGGCTCGCTGGAGGGCACATCAAATCGCGAGATGCCGCCGCAGCCCTGGGGTGATTATCCGGTTGCCTTTGGTGGCGAGTCGGAAAGTGAGCTTCGTGCACGTATGGTCGCGGCGCTGTCCCGCATCATGGCCGGGCCGCAGCACGACTGCGTGCTGGCGGTTTCCCACGGCTCAGCCTGCCAAGAGTTTCTTGAGTATGTGACTGGCGAGGGAGAGCTACCCGACAACGGTGCCGTGCTTCATTTTGGCTATTGCGACGGGGCGTTTTCGCTCTTGGGTTGGTAACGAACGAAAGGACCCTATGAATAAAGATCTGTATCTGGTCCGTCATGGACAGACGATATTCAACCTTAAGCGTATCATTCAGGGGTGGAGTGACTCGCCGCTTACGCAGTTGGGTTGCGACCAGGCGGCGCGCGCCGGCATGTTTTTACGTGCGCGCGGCATTGAGCCCGATCATGCCTACACCTCCACGCTTCATCGCACCGAGCAGACTATCGCCAACCTGTGGCCGGGCTTGGCGTACGAGCGCCTGGACGGTCTGCGCGAGTGGTTCTTTGGCGACTTTGAGGCCGAGCGCGTGATGCTTATGCCCGAGCGCCCGTGGCGCGATTTCTATCGTCAGTTTGGCGGCGAGGGCCAGATGCAGGTGCGTGAGCGCATGGTGGCGACGCTGACCGAGCTTATGCGACGTCCGGACCACGAGTGCGTGCTCGCGGTGAGCCACGGCTCGGCTATCAAGGAGTTTTTGGACCACGTGCGGGGCGCGGCG
>CABUBY010000099.1 GCA_902489955.1 uncultured Collinsella sp.
GAGCGTCCGGCTGATAACCGGGAGGTCACAAGTTCGAATCTTGTCAGGTCCACCACTTTCTTTCGCAATAAACACCCCAGCGAGAGCCGAGTCGCCGCTGGGGTGTTTATTACTGTCTCCGTGGGGGTTTAGCTCAGCTGGGAGAGCGCGGGCTTTGCAAGCCTGAGGTCAGGGGTTCGATCCCCCTAACCTCCACCATGATGGACCTGTAGCTCAGTTGGTTAGAGCGTCCGGCTGATAACCGGGAGGTCACAAGTTCGAATCTTGTCAGGTCCACCATCAAAACTGTGAAGAGCCCTGAGGCGTTGCCTCGGGGCTTTTTTCTTGTCTGCGATAAATCTCATTTTGGTTTTGTGTGCTGTGCGAAAGTTTGGGTAGTATAGCTATTCAATGCGGCGGACTGCCGCGTGTTAACCGCTACGTACCGGAGGTGTTCCATGGTTCGTGTCGACATAGAGACCATCGTCATGGCCGCCGGTCCCGTGCCATCGCTTATCGTGCTTCGCGAGCGCTGCGGCAAATCGGACTCGCCCGCGCCGTTGCGTTCCCTTTCCATTCAGACTGGTTCGTTTGAGGCTGCTGCCATTAGCCGTGGCATCGATAGCGGCCGCGCCGAGCGCCCGATTACCCATGACCTGCTGCTCGATACCGTTGACGCCCTGGGCGCCAAGCTCGAGCGCATCGAGATCGTTCGCGCCGAGCCGCCGGTGTTCTACGCGACGATCGTCGTGCTGGCCGATGGCGAGGAGCGCAAGATCGATGCCCGCCCCAGCGATGCCATTGCCCTTGCCGTGCGCAGCAATGCTCCCATGTTTGTGGAGGATGACATCATGAATCGCCTGGGCACTGTTTCTACCCACGCCGAGGAAGTCGACGACGAGCAGGAGTTCGAGAAGTTCGACGAGTTCGTCCATACGCTCTCCCCTGATGATTTCTAAATGCGGGGCGGCCAGGTTGTGGAGCGTTCGCTGATGGCCGGCGGCATGTCGGCCGAGGCAGCGGCTATCGCGCGCGAGGCCCAGATGCGCTCTGAGGCTTCTGAGGCGGCGCGCATTGCCTATGTGACGCAGGCCCGCACGCTTCGCGAACGCCGCGGCTCGTTTATCAAGATGGTTGTCATCTCCGCCCTTGTCGCGGCAATCTGTTCACGCCTTCGTGGTACAGTTGGTGCGCTTGGGTTTTCGATCTCTACGGGCCTGGTGATCTGGGGTGTGGTCGACGCGGTAATGCTGACCAGTCAGATCAAGGTGCTCGACAAGCGCGCGATGGATATGATGCGCGCCCGCGACGCTGCCGCCAGGATCGCCGCCGAGGCACAGGAACTGTAACGACGCCGGACTCGATGGGAAGGTCTAAAGATGGCACAGGATATGCAGGACGCCGGTAACGTCTCCGCCGAGCTCGACGCCATGGTGTGCGATCTGATCGGCGCCTTCTTGGACGACCTGGCCGCGGGCGAGAACCCGGGCGTGGTCGTGGCGATCGAGGACGCTGCTTCCAACCGCTATCTGGCGGCGCTCGACGAGGATGGCGAAGAGGCGTGCCTCGAGGCGGCCACCAACTTTATCTCCGAGCACAAGATGGGTCTTAAGGACGAGGGCCTGGGCCGTATCGCCCGCTATGCCATCGGCTATACTGGCTGCGTCGAGATTGACGGCGGCTATCACGATGCTCTGCTCGTGAGCTTCTTCGAAACCACGCTCGAGAGTGGTTTTTCGGCATATGTGCTGTATGAGGGCATGGGCGCCGGCGATGGTTTTATGTGGAGCGACCCTGAACCTGCAGGTGAGGAAACCCCTCTTATCTAAAATCGCTAAAATAAACGAGTTTTCGGTAAAAGGCTCAATATTCCCGCTGAGCGTTGTATCGCTGGGCGGGCCGCATACGCGTGCCGTTTGTATATGGATAGAAGATAGGGGAACTACATGCGCGTAGACAATCTGAGGAACATCGCCATCATCGCCCACGTCGACCACGGCAAGACGACGATGGTCGACAAGCTCCTGCGTGCCACGGACGCTTTCCGTGCCAACCAGCAGGTCGAGGACCGCGTCCTGGACTCTAACGACCAGGAGCGCGAACGCGGCATTACGATTCTCGCCAAGAACATCTCTATCGAGTACAAGGACGTTAAGATCAACGTCATCGACACCCCGGGCCACGCCGACTTTGGCGGCGAGGTCGAGCGCGTGCTGCGTATGGCCGACGGCGCCCTGCTGCTGGTCGACGCCTTTGAGGGCCCCATGCCCCAGACCCGCTTCGTGCTGCGTCACGCTATCGACACCGGCCTCAAGATCATGATCGTCATCAACAAGATTGACCGTCCGGGTGCTAACCCCGAGAAGGCCTACAACGACTGCCTGGACCTTATGGCCGACCTGGGCGCCACCGACGACCAGCTTGAGTTCGCCATGGAGCACGTGGTCTACGCCAGCGCTATGAATGGCTTTGCCCGCCTTGATCCCAACGACGGCAATATGGACATGTATCCGCTGCTCGATATGATCATCGACGACATGCCCGCGCCCGAGGTTGACGAGAACGCCCCGCTGGCCATGCAGTGCGTGACTATCGACCACTCCAACTTCGTTGGTCGTATCGGCATCGGCCGCGTGTACTCCGGCACCATCCACCAGGGCGACCAGATCCTGGTTGTCAAGAACGACGGCTCCAGCGCTACCGCCACCGTCAAGCAGCTCTTTACCTTCGACTACCTGGGCCGCACCGAGTGCCAGGAAGTCGGCGCCGGCGACATCGCCGCTGTCGTGGGCATCGACCGCACCGATATCGGCGATGTCTACACCGATCCCGAGAACCCCGTCGAGCTCGAGCCCATCGAGATCGACCCGCCGACCCTGTCCATCGTCTTCGAGGCTTCGACCTCCCCGCTCGTCGGCCGCGACGGCGACATCGTGGGCGCCCGTCAGCTCAAGGAGCGCCTGTTCAACGAGGCCGAGAACAACGTGACCATGAAGATCGAGGAGCTCGAGGACAAGAGCGGCGTCGAGGTCTCGGGCCGCGGCATCCTGCACCTGTCCGTCCTGATGGAGTCCATGCGCCGCGAGGGCTTTGAGTTCCAGGTCGGCCGTCCCCGCGTCCTGTTTAAGAAGGACGAGAACGGCAACAAGATGGAGCCTGTCGAGCAGGCCGTCGTCGAGTGCCCGGACGAGTACTCGGGCAAGGTCGTTGAGGTCTTCGGTACCTCCGGCGGCATCATGACGAGCATGGACACCTCGGGCATCGTGACGCACCTCGAGTTCAAGATCCCGACGCGCGGCATCATGGGTCTTAAGAACCGCATCATGAACGTCACTCACGGCGAGGGCGTGTTCTACCACACCTTCCTGGAGTACGGCCCCTACGCCGGCGAGATCGGCAACCGTCAGAACGGCGCCATGATCTCCATGACCACCGAGAAGGCCGTTGCCTACGCTCTGGGTACGCTGCAGGAGCGCGGCCAGCTGTTTGTTGAGCCGGGCACCGAGTGCTACGAGGGCATGATCGTGGGCGAGCGCAGCAAGGCTGGCGACATGGTCGTCAACATCGCCCGTACCAAGAACCTGGGCAACCAGCGTTCCTCTACCTCCGATATCTCCGTCCAGCTGGTGCCGCCGCGCACCTTCTCGCTGGAGGAGGCGCTGGAGTACATCGCCGACGACGAGCTAGTCGAGATCACTCCCAAGAACATTCGCCTGCGCAAGCGTCTGCTCAACGCCACCGACCGCAAGAAGGCCGCCGTCCGCGCCGGTCAGGTCAACAAATAAGCACTGGGCTTTATAGCGACTACTAACAAGAAAGGGCGTCGACCGCGATGGTCGGCGCCCTTTTTGGTGTAAGGGGACAGGTTCGTTTGCATCATCACAAAGGTGCCTGTCCCCTTTGTGATGGTTAGCTGCTAAGCGGTGGGTAGTCCCGGCGTGTTAGCCGGCTGCTGCGGCTTGAGGTGGGCGTTGTGCCAGATGATTTGGATGATGTAGCCGAGCATAAAGACAAAGGCCACGCCGCTGATGAAGTCGCCTACGAGGGGAAGTCCCGTGAGGGCGCCTGCGGCGATACCGCCCACGGCGGCCATAGCGTAGCGGTTCTGGTTGTGTCCGACCATGCGGGCGATTGCGCATCCCGCAAAGGCGGTGGAGACCAGCGCGATACCGATAACGCCGCACAAGAGGGTTCCGGCAAGCGACAGACCGGCGATAGAGATAATCAGCAGTAGGACGGCGGGGACGATAGCAATCGTGCCCAGAAGACCGCTCACCCACAGGGGCATGGGGCGCTGGTGGAGCATGCCGGCGGCACTGGCGGTCGCACGCGGAAAGACGAGCTCGAGCAGCAGGGCGACAAAGCAGGTCGAGAGTGCCGCGGCGACGATGCCGCCGATGACGTCGTTAACGGTGGAAGTATCCTCGTTCTCGGTGCGGTCGATCTTGAGCGCGCCGACCTCGGCTCCCGCGGCGCGCTCGGGGTCCTCGGAGACGTGCGCGTTCACGGTGCCGGTGATGTGGGCGTTTTTGCCCAGGACGAGCTTGTCGGCCCAAACCTCGACATCGCCCTCGACGGTGCCATCGATAGTCACCGTATCGCCCGCAAGCGCTGCCGACTTGGTAGAGCCGCGCAGGGCAACCGTCTCGCCTATCGCATAGAAACAGTTGGCGGTGCTGTCGGAATTGAGCACGACATGCTGGCCGGCAACGGTCACGCTGCCATCAACCGTAGTCTTGGCAATGTCGATGGTGCGCGCCGCAAGACGAATGGCGCCGCCCACCGTGCAGTCGCGGATGGAGAGGCTCTCGCCTGCTGCGATTATGTCGCGGCCGATGGACGCATCGTCCAAGTTGAGGGCCTGACCTGCCCAGTACAGGTCACCTTCGACGCCGGACGAATTGGCATCATTGTCGGTCGCAAGTACGTTGCCTGCGGTGTCCGTGCCGGCGAACGACGCCGTGGGAAGTGCAGTGAGCGCGAGCGCGATGAGCGCGAATGCCATAAGCAGGCAGCGACGCATCTTGTGTGACGGCGCCGCCGCGGTTTGATTGAAAGCCATAGTTGATCCTTTTGTTAGGTGTTCGGCATATACCTAACAGGGTACCCAACGCGAGGGCGCTCTAAAAGAACCTCTCGGTTGCATTTCGAAGGATGAGCCCGCGCCACCTACTTTTTGCGGTGCAAAAAGCGTGCGATGTCTTCCTCAGTGGGGCTTTTGATGTCAAAGCGCAGTGAGAGCCAGCGCAGACCCATGGTCACGACAACGCATACGACCAACGCGACGACATTGCTGACCAAGCCACTCATAACGAGGCTTACGTAGCTTGCCGATCCGGCGATGGCCGCGATGGCATAAAAGTTAGTGCGTTGGAAAATGCCCGGAACCACGCCCATAAAACCGTCGCGCAGCATGCCTCCGCCCACCGCGGTAAAAAAGCCCATCATGATGCACACCGCCGGCGCAAAGCCGTAGACCAGCGCCTTGTCTGCTCCAGTGGCGGCGTAGATACCGACCGAGATGATGTCGAGCAGGGGAATGAGTTTTTCGGGTTTGTCGACGATTGCCGGGAAAATATAGATGATGGCTGCCGTGGCGATGGAGAGCGGCAGCGCCATTGGCTGGTTGAGGATGTAGACGTTGCCCACCTGCAGCGTCATATCGCGCAAAAGACCGCCGCCCAGACCGCAGACCACCGCGAGCGCGACCGCGCCCACCAGGTCGAGCTTGTGCTCGCGCGCAACCAGCACACCCGAGATCGATGCAGCGACAACGGCGAACATCTCGAGCCAAAACGGAATAGTGACCATGGCATCCGATGCATGCGAGGTAATGGTCATAGCGGCGACGACGGGCAAGATGGGGTCCTTTGAGTTACGGGTTTAGACAATGCCCGTACATAGTACATGTTCGACGCCGATTGCGACCCTATTGCTCGGCAAACGGTCGGGACTGGATGCGTGCGTAGGCACCATGTTTGGGGATCTGGGTTGATGCTGAACGCGATGGGGGCGTGGCTGAATAGGAGGGATGTCCAAATTTTGAGCGGAGCTCAAAATTTATCCGGTCGGCTTG
>CABUBY010000100.1 GCA_902489955.1 uncultured Collinsella sp.
CCAGACGCTCGAGGTGCTCGTAGTGGTAGTTGGGGTAGGTGCGACCATCGAGCCCGATGTAGCCACGCATGACGGCGTGCGCGAGCGGGTTGCCGTCGCACTCGACCTCCCAGTTACGGAAGATAAAGCTCTGGTGGGCCTGAGCGGCGTAAATGGAGTTAAGCATAACGGTGGTGGAACCCGCGGTGGGGTTCTTCATACCTACGGGCACCGAAATGCCACTCGACACCAGACGGTGCTCCTGGTTCTCGACCGAGCGCGCACCCACGGCAACGTAGCTCAGCAGGTCGACGAGGTACTGGTAGTTGGAGGGGTAGAGCATCTCATCGGCGGTGAAGAAGCCCGTCTCCTCGATGACACGCAGGTGCATGTGGCGAATGGCCTTGACGCCCTCGAGCAGGTCATCGGGGGCCTCGGGATCGGGGTTGTGCAGCAGGCCCTTGTAGCCGGTGCCCTTGGTGCGCGGCTTGTTGGTGTAGACGCGCGGAATGATGATGAGCTTGTCCTTGACCTCTTCGGTGGTCCTGGCCAGGCGATTCATGTACTCGAGAACCGAATCCTCGCGGTCGGCAGAGCACGGACCGATGATGAGCACCTTGCGCGCGTCCTCGCCGGTAAAGACCTTGGCGACCTCGGCGTCGAATGCCTGCTTCTTGGCGGTAAGCTCGGCAGAAAGCGGCATTTCCTCGCGGATCTCCATGGGGATCGGCAACTTGCGTTTGAATTCCATGGCCATAGGGGCCTCCTCAATCTATAGAAAGAGCAATAAGCGTATTGTCGAGTGCTCGGCATTATCCGCTGTCGCACGCTAAAGTGCAAGCACAGCCTACTAAAAAGGGAATGAATCGACACAAGAGCCCGCTCACCACGAGAGTGGATAATCTCCCGTTTTTGGCCCATGTTCGCGCTCAAAGTGGGAGATTATCCACTCTCGTCGGGCAAGCGTCCAAAAACCCACACCGACCAAAAAGGGACGGGTTTATTTTGGCAGGTTTTATCTGGGCAAACGTCAACAGCCGTAGGAGAGCTGCTTTCCCTCGCGGCGATCTTCTAACAGAAAAAACTGAGTGAGTAGGCTTTTTGCAGGAGGCGAAGCACGACCAAATGCGCCACAGTTCTGACCTGCGGTTTTGTTGGGCGCTACCCGCAATGTGCTCGACAGATCCAAAAAGTCTACTCACTTGGCCTTGAGACTCATCAGTCAGACAAAAAACGCCGCGAAGGGAGCTGGACTCCCTTCGCGGCGGTTATTCGCTCTGATTTTGCGACGGTTTTGCCCGCTTGTTACTCGCTGTAGCGGGTGGCGATGGCAGCTTGTACCATGCCGGCGCTCATAAGGTACGTTACCAAGAAGTAGCCACCATAGGCCGCCAGGAAAATCGCGCAGGTGAGGCCCACGGTGCCGGCGATGCTCATATCGCCGAATACGCTCACCAACTCGATGATCACCTTGAGCGCCACAAAGGAGTGCGCCAAGCCCACTGCCAGCGGGAACAGGAAGAACACCGCTTGCTGCGCCATCACCGAATGCCGGATCTGGCGGTCGTCACAGCCGATCTGTGCCAGCACACGATAGCTGCGGCTGCCGTCGGCCACATTGGAGAGCTGCTGGATCGATAGGATTGCCGCGCACGCAACGACCAGTACAAAGCCAATGTAGATGGCCAGATAGCTAATCATGCCGTTCATCTGCGCTGCTTGCGTGTACATCTCGGAACGCGTGATGAAGACTCCCCACGACCCCGGCTCCTTGCCGTCAACGAGCAGATTGTCGAGCAAGGTGTATTTAATGCTCTCGTCTGCCTCGGTCGTATCCATACCCTGTTTGTAATTAACGAGCAGATTACTGGAATACGGTTGCAGATTAAGCTGGGACAGCAGCTCATCGGCTACGACCACGGTACCGGGATTGCTGCCCATCGCCGAGTTGGCGATGGCCGCCGTGTCCTCGTCCGACTTATCGGTTGCGGGCTTGAGCGTATGCCCGCCCAAGGTTAGGGCATGGCCGCCAGCCATATACTTGGTGTACAGGTCGCCCAGCTCACCGCCCATATCACACGTGAGCAGATACTGGTCGCGGCCAATGCTCACCGGCTCCTCGCCCATCATCTGGCGCAGTTTGTTGTACTGGCTCGCCGGCGTCACATACAGACCCATCGCATCGGCGTTGCTTCCCTCGAGCGCCTTGGGAAGCTTTTCGCCCATGGCCTTGCACATCTCACCCGCCACCACCGAGGGGCCCGAGCCGCCAAGCGGATAACTCAGATACGAATCGATCTGCACATGCTCACCGGCAACATCGGCGATATTGACCTTCTTGCCGGTCTCGTCGTTGTTGTCCGCCGACTTGCCCTTAATACCGTCTGCAACGTTATCGGGATCTTTACGATCGCCATGCCATGCAGCGTACAAATCGACCGTTGCATCGGCCAGCACCATGCGATCGGCCTCAGACGGATTGACATACTCCTTGTAGTAGTCGAGCGTTTCGGGCGTGTAATAGACATACGTCTGAGACACGTCAACAGGGTTATAGCGCTCCAGATTCTCGTTCATCACATTGGCAATCGACATACCGCAGGTCACCGAGGTAATGGCCAAAAACAGAATCATCGCGATGACGCCCATCGAAAAGCACACCGTATTGACCTTGGCCGAAAGCTGACGCACGGTAAACATATTGAGGCCGCGCCAATACACGCTGCGCAGGCTCTGCAACAGCTTGATAAGCATGCCCGAGAGTCCCCAGAACAGGGCAAAGGTGCCCACTGTAACCATAGCGGTCGTAATGCCAAACTGGTTCATAGCCTCTTGCAGCTTGCTGTCCGTCGCGGTTAGCGGGAACCCATCACGTAGCAGACGGTAATAGGCCACGCCCACAAGCACCACGCCCACGGCAAAGATGGCAATCGCGATCCAGGGGTTGCGCGTCTTGATGCTCTCGTTGCGACGCTCGGCACCCATGAGCTCAATGAGCCTGGTGCGACGCACGGCGCGAAGGTTCAGCAGTAGCGTGAGCACAAACATTACGAGCATGCAGGCAAGGGTCAGGTTGAACGCATGCACCGAGAAAAAGAAGTGGAAATTGGCGATCTGTGTCTTAAAGAGCGAGGCCGTAAAGAACGTCATGAGCTGGGAGAGTCCCACACCCAGCACAATGCCGGCGACAAAGGCCACAACCGATACCATCACGGTCTCGAGCGCCATGATCGTGGCGACGCGCCCGCGCCCCATGCCGAGCACCTGGTACAGGCCAAACTCCTTTTTGCGGCGTTTCATGATGAAGTTATTGGCGTACACCATCAAAAAGGCCATGACACCGGCCAAAAAGTACGTCAGGTAGCCGAGCATGCTACCCATAACCTGTGCCAAGCCCTCTTCATCGATTCCGGCGATGTCGACCTGCATCGAGATGGTGTTAAAGGCATAGAAGACCGTGACGCCCAGGGTGAGCGTCAAAAGGTAGACGAGGTAGTCGCGCCCGGCGCGGCGGACGTTGCCCCAAGCGAGTTTACAGAGCATCGGAGCCCTCACCGCCCATCATGGCAACGACCTCCATAATGCGGTCGAAGAACTCTCTGCGGTCGGTGTCGCCGCGGCGCAGCTCGGTGAAGATCTTGCCGTCGCGAATAAACAGCACACGGCTCGTGTAGCTGGCGGCAAAACTGTCGTGCGTAACCATGAGCACGGTGGCGCGCAGGCGGCGGTTGAGGGCCTCTAGGCTCTCGAGCAGCAGACGGGCGCTTTTGGAGTCGAGGGCGCCGGTGGGCTCGTCGGCCATGATCATGGTGGGGTCGGTAACGAGCGCGCGAGCCGCGGCAACGCGCTGCTGCTGACCGCCGGACATCTGGTAGGGATACTTGTCGAGCACCTGGCTGATGGACAGGCGCGCTGCCACATCCTGCACGCGGGTTGAGATCTCTGCCGAGTTTGTGCGGGCGATGGTGAGCGGCAGGGCGATGTTCTCGCGTGCCGTGAGCGTATCGAGCAGGTTGGAGTCCTGGAAGATAAAGCCGAGCTCCTCGCGGCGGAACTGCGAAAGCTTAGCCTGCTTCATGCGTGTTACGTCCTGCCCGTTGATACGGATGGTGCCGCTCGTGGCGCTATCGATGGTCGAGACGCAGTTGAGCAACGTCGACTTACCCGAGCCCGAAGCGCCCATGATGCCAACGAATTCGCCGCGGTTGACGGTAAAGCTGACGTCGTTGAGCGCACGGGTCACGTTGCCCAGCGCTCCGTATACCTTTTCGAGATGCGCGACCTCCAGTACCGGGGTCGCCATGTGCGTGGTTTGCATACCGAGTCCTTTCTTGCGATTAGTCTACGGCATCTATAGTCGCAAGAAGACGAGTCGGCTACCATCGATATGGCTTACGCTTGCCTTACCGTTGTGTAAGGTACGCGTAGCTACCCTGCCACGTGTTGATGTTGAGAGAGGACTCCTGTTGAAGACTGTTCATGTTGCCGCTGGGATCATTCGCAAGGAAGGATCCGATGAGCTGCTTGCCGTGCAGCGCGGCTACGGCGACATGCAGGGACTTTGGGAGTTCCCCGGTGGCAAGCTCATGCGCGGCGAGACGCCCGAGGACGCCGTACGCCGCGAGCTCATGGAAGAGCTGCAGGTAAAAGTCACCAACCTGCGCGATTTCTATACCGTTGAGTACGACTACCCCGATTTCCATCTCTCCATGGAGTGCTACTACTGCTCGCTCGCCGATGAATCCGATGAACCCCAGAAGCATGACCGCCAGCTCGATATCCGCTGGATTCCGCGCACCTCGCTTGCCACCGTTGAGTGGATGCCCGCCGACAAAGGGCTCATTGATGCCCTGATTGAGTTGAAGGAAGATCGGCTTGAGGCTAACGGCGCCAACGACACCGAGTCCACCACAGCCGACGAGCCCGTTACCAAGCCCAAGCGCAAAGCCAAGCGCCGCAGCAAAAAGCGCCCCAAGCCCGGCCTGCTGGACGGCATCGACACCTCGGACCTTTCCGCTGACGAGCGTGAGCTCGTGCGCCGTCGCGCCGCCATCAAAAAGTCCATGAAGGGTAACAAGCGCGCCAACACCAAGCCCGAGCTGCTCGTACGACAGCGCCTGCGCGCAGCGGGCCTTACGGGTTATCGCTTGGAATGGAAGGTTCCCGGCAAGCCCGACATCGCCTTCCCCGGCCGCAAGATCGCCATCTTCGTCAACGGTTGCTTTTGGCATCGCTGCCCTAAGTGCAACCCGAGCCAGCCCAAGCGCAACGTTGAGTTTTGGGAGGCAAAGTTCCGTCGCAACGTCGAGCGCGACCACGCTGCCGTGGCAGCACTCACTCAAATGGGCTGGACGCCCATAACCATCTGGGAATGCGAGCTCAAAAAAGACCACATCGACGCCACGATGGAAAAGGTCATCGAACAAGTACGCGCCGCCGCACCGCAGCGCTAGGAACGAGCCGTCCACACGCCCCACACAGGCAAGCCACATCCGTGCCACAAACCTTAGAAAGCCCTTAAGCCCAAAACCTTTCAAGAGTGTTACTCGATAGCTTTTACCTGCTGTTTCATCGCAACGTCAAACCTCATTAAGCCTTTCTTTAGCACTTCTTTGCAGCAGCCGCGGCATAATACTGCCAACGCACGGGACCTAGCAGCACACCCCGTGCGCAACCTTTTGGTGGACATCGAGGAGGCCGCATAAGCATGCATTCTTCCAATGACGCAGCACAGCAGCCATCCCTAACACATGCAGACCTTTTCTCCTTCCCCCCGACACAGAGAAACGGCCTCCTCGACTCCCCCACCACAAAAGCAAAACGCTCAACCGATCAGATCCTCAACCTGCGAGCATCGTTCGAAAAGCTCCAAGCATCCCTAAACAAGTCATTCCCCAGCCAAGCCCGGGCATACTAACCCCTCATCAACAAAGAAGCCCTAACGCGCCATTATTTCCGCCCAACGCCACAAGGGCGATCGAGCAGGACGGCTTGGGCGGGTCCCCGTACTTAGTTTCCAAAATCATTCCGCAGCGCGAAGGCCCCCGTTGCCAACGCTTCGTAGAAGCGAGGC
>CABUBY010000101.1 GCA_902489955.1 uncultured Collinsella sp.
CCCCGCCGCTCCCTGGGAATCCAATCCCGGTGCTGGCAGCCCCTTCGGCCATCAGGGCGCAGCCCCGAGCATCCCGCAGACCGAGGACGAGGCCAAGGCCCTCATCCGCAGCGTCTTTGGCCAGGCCACCATTTTCAAGCCGGTGGAGTAGCTGCGCAGGCGGGTATACTGCTCAAGAAGAGGACCCCTTGTCCGGGCGCATCTGTATTTCGGACATGTGTAGTGTGGTGCCGCGTATCTCGCATTCGAGCAGACAGGTGCGTGACGGTCGGCCTAGGATGCTGAGGTCGATGCGATACGTCGCATGGCTGTCCGTGTACTCGACTTGCTCGGCGTTAATGGTTGCTCCGATTGCCAAATAAACGCCTAGCTCGGCATCGACAATCTTGAAGTCCTTTATCTTGACCTTGAACTCTTGATAGAGGGACGGGCTGTTGTAGTAGACGGTTCGGGTTCCGTCGGTGCACTCATCGGTCGTCTCCCATTTGACGACGGGCTGGTCCGAGCTGGCTATCAGCAGTTCTGCTCCAAAAGCTATGGCATGGGTGATGACAACCAGCAATGCCCAGCCGACAAAGAGATAGAGAACCACATATGCAACGGGGTGTTTTGAGCGGATGTTTTGGAGCGCGTTGGGGGCATTCATGGGGCACCTCCAAATTACTATCTATGGCAATCAAATTATACCCTGCCGCCATGTGCGCCGCCTCGAGCAGCGGTTCGGCATTTAGCTATTTAGTGGCGCACATGAAATGCCGGATTCGGCTCTACTAGATTGAGTGTGCGATATTATGCAACCTTGCATAATTCGACCTTGCATAATCTTTGAGTGCGGTTTGTATTGGAGGACATGTATATCGACTGAGGTAACACGTCCGCCCCGCTCTCTCGCCGCGCGCCGTGGTACGATTTTTGAGTTTGAAAGTCCCGCCGTGCTCCGGCTGCCCTTGCAGCTCGGCGTGCGGCCGCACGTAAAGGAGCCATCATGGCCGGTATGAACATGCAGCAGATGATGAAGCAGGCTCGCAAGATGCAGGAGCAGCTTGCCGCCGCGCAGGAGAACCTCAAGTCCCAGACCGTCGACGCCTCTGCCGGCGGCGGCATGGTCAAGGTGACCGTTAACGGCGAGATGGAGCTCGTCAACCTCACCATCGATCCCGATGCGCTCGATCCCGAGGACGTCGATATGCTGCAGGATATGATCATGGCTGCCGTCAACGAGGCCGTCCGCGGCGTCAACGAGCTCGCCAACAAGCAGATGGGCGCCATCACCGGCGGCCTCAACATCCCGGGCATGCCGTTCTAAGACACGCATATATATGAGTGCCAACCACAGTCTGCAAAAACTGCTCGATGAGCTGGGCCGTCTGCCGGGCATTGGTCCCAAGTCGGCCCAGCGCATCGCCTATTACCTGTTGGAGGCTGACGCCGAGGAGGCGCGCCGCCTGGCCGAGGCCATCCTGGAGGTTAAGCAGGAGGTCCACTTTTGCAGCCGTTGCTTTAACTACGCCACGGCCGACGAGTGCTCCATCTGCCAGGATTCGATGCGCGACACCACTCGCATTTGCGTGGTGGGCGAGCCGCGCGATGTCCAGGCGATCGAGCGCACGGGCAGCTACCACGGTCTCTACCACGTATTGGGCGGCGTGATCAGCCCCATGGACAAGATTGGTCCCGAGCAGCTGCACATCCGCGAGCTGCTGGCGCGTTTGGGCCACGAGGATATCCATGAGGTCATCATCGCCACCAACCCCAATATTGAGGGCGAGACCACGGCGAGCTACCTGGCCCGCACTATCAAGCCGCTGGGCGTTGAGGTGTCGCGTCTGGCAAGCGGCCTGCCCGTGGGCGGCGACCTGGAGTATGCCGACGAGCTTACGCTTGGGCGTGCCATCGAGGCCCGTCGCACGATTTAGGTGGCGAGCCTGCTCCTGCCGTATGTTTTCCTCGCGACGCACGGGGTAGTCATAATTTCCCCGTGCGACTGTAAGTTTGTTGTGCAACAAAGATGCTTTGTATCCGCTTATCGCATGGATGCTTCCACTCGCATCCTTAATTTGCCCATTCGTTGCGCAACCTTTTGGGTTCGCTGATACACTCAAATATGGATTCGAATGAATGCGCCGCTTCTGAGCGGCGTGTTTTTGTTGGAGGAGAACGCATGCGGCCCGGTGGCACTCAGACAAAGCGCGGCGCCGCGGTGCGCATGCGACGCCGACTGGGCTTGGCGCCGCGGGCGTACGCACTGCTGTCTTGCTCGCTGGTGCTGGTCATAGCTGGCGTTTCTGCCTATGGCATGACCGTGCCGTCCATGATGCAGGCACATGCCGCACGCGAACCGCGCGTGGGGCATGAGGTCAAAAGTGACCTGGGCACCACGACTGGATATGCTTGGGCAAGTGTGGTCGCGCATATTGTGTTTGGCACCGACGACGCGGACGGCGCCGAGGCCCCGGACAACGAAGTCACGCTTGCCAATGGCAAAACCATCGTGCTCACCAACACCAAGATCATCGATCGGTTGTCCAACAATAGCGTGGCGGCAACGGTGAATAAGGTCGAGCAGCAGAAGGAGCAGGACGCCCAGCAGTCCGGAAAGCCCGGTAGCTCGGATACTTCTGGCTCCGGCTCGGATTCGTCGAGTTCGGGCGGCGGCTCTGGGTCGGGTTCCTCTGCCGGAGGGTCTGGAAACGGCGGCTCGACGGGCGGCAACACTGACAACGATGCAAACTCCGGTGGCCTTTCCGCTGCTGAGGAAGAGAGCATTCACAGTTGGCTTGTGACCAAGTACAACATGCTCGACGGCTATGTTTCTCGTGCCAATGACGTGGTTTCGACCTATAACTCTACGGGAGATCCCAGGCCGTGCGACAGCCTGGTCGGGGAGATGTTTGTCATTCGAGCCGAGTTCGGTCGTCAGACATTCTCGCCCCGGTCAAAGTGGTATCAGCAGTATGCCAATCTGTGGGGCTGTTACACCAACCTATGTCAATGGGTCGGCCATTACGGCGATGATGACGTCGCGCTCGGTAACTTCAACAATAACGTGGCGGCGCTTGCCCTATGATGACCGATCTTGCATCCACCACACCACAATCGCTCGGTCGCGATCCCATGGTCGGCCTGCGCCTGGCGCGTGTCGACGGGTTTGAGCCGGCCATTGCGCTCGGCCAGGACGAACTGCCTGCCTATCTGCGTCGTTTTACGATACTGTTTGCCGACGATGCCACCATGCGCCGTGGCGGTATCGGCCGCGTGACGCGTGCTGTCAACGCCCAAGGCGAGGCCGTAGCACTCAAACAGCTCATCTTGCCGACGCGCGATGAGTTTGACGACGATGCCGCCCATGAGTCGCTGGTCGCCAAGTTCAAAGCGGCATTTCGCGAGGAATATGAATGCCATCGCGCCCTTTCGGGCCTTAAGGGCTTTCCCCGCCTCTATGGCTGGGGCGAGGTTGACGGTGTGCCTGCAATTGTCATGGAATGGGTCGAGGGCGAGACGCTCGCCCGCTTGCGCTCGCGACTTGCCGTGGACGATGCCGGACGCCTATCGCCGCTTGTGGCGGCGCGCTTGGGGCGCGACCTGTTCGACCTGCTCTGCCGCATGAGCCTGGTGGGGGAGGGCTTTGTCCATCGCGATATCTCGCCCGCTAATATTATGGTGCGTACGGCGCGTCTACCGCTTGACCGGCAGCTTGCCGAGGGCACCTTTGACCTGTGCCTGATCGACTTTGGCTCGTCGCTGGCGCTCGAGCCTGCGTCGGCCGTGGCCGGTACCGGCGGCAAGGCGTCGTTTACCGAGCGCTATGCCACGCTGCGTCGCGCGACGGTGGCCTACGCTCCGCCCGAGATGCTCACCGACGATATTCCCGACTTGCGCGCTTTGCGTATGTCGCCGGCGATCGACGTCTATGCCGCGGCAAGCACGGTTTACGAGCTCATTGCCGGCGTCGCGCCATACGAAGCCGCGCCGAGCACTTCGGGCACCTCGGGTTCGCGCAAAAAGACGCGCGACATCGCGAGCCCCTACCGTCTCAAGATGGACACGCGGCCCGACTATCCCATTGGTGCCCATGCGCCCGGTTGTGATTTGACTCAGCTGCTTCGTCGTGAGCCCGATGTGGCGCTCGCCGCGGCCGAGCAGGCCCAGCAGCTGGGGCTTGAGCCGGATTCCGAGGAGCTACGCGATGCGCTGGCGTTTGTCGATGCCCAGCTGTTCGACGTGGTGATGGCCTGTCTGTCCAGCCATCAAAAAGATCGTCCCGAGCCGGCGGCGGTCGAGGCGGCGCTCTCGGCGTTTTGTGACCACTATGCGCAAAATGTCGGTCGTTCGCTCCGCGGCGAGCCGCTCACGCCGTGCCCCATGGATGCGTCCGGCCGCGCGGTTCGTCGCGCGCTGATGGTCGGCGCGGCGGTCGTCTGTGGTGTGGTTTGGGCTGTGGTCGTGGTTTCGGCCGCGCTGCTGGCGTCGGGCGCTCGCGTGACGGCGACTTTGGGATCGCTCGTGTGGTCTGGGCCACTACCGGGTATTATTGCCGCACTGGCGTTGGCGCTACCAGGCATGGCCGGCGTTGCCGCGGGGGCACTTGCGCGCGATCGGCGCTCGGGGTTCCTGCAGGGTGTGCTTGCGCTTTCTGCCTGCGAGGCTCCGGTGCTGGTTGTGGCTGCATGTAGCGTATTTTCCCAACGCGCCGTGATGGGCGGCCTTGTTGCCGCTCTGGTTGCAACCTATACGCTTACGTGGTTTTTGCTTGCGATGGGCTTTGCCTTTGAACTTCCCGTTTCGGCACCGCGACGCACAAAAGCCCAGATGGCGACTCCGCTTGCCGGTGGAGCCGCAGCTGCCCGTACTTTTGGCGGACCTGTCGAAGTATCGTCCGATTCTATTTCTACGACCAAGGAGGCCTAGGTCATGGCATCTCAAGTTGAGCTCACCCCATGCGGGGCCATGTTTGACATCTTTAAACGCGCGGCGCATCTGAGCCATATCGAGCTGTGCGGCTTGGTGCTTTCGTCCCGTCCGCTCGCCGACGGCCGCAGACCGCAGAGCCGAGCCGCCGATCGCTCTTGGGTTTCCCGCTTTATCGTTCGCGCGCCGGTCGGCACGCTTCAGCAGCGCTACTTTGCCGAATACGGTACCTCGGCTGCGCGTATTATGTCGCAACTGGCCCTGCGCCAGCGAAATCCCATGGACTCCACGGCTGTGATCAATATGGTGTGCGGTCCTGCAGGTGAACCGATGGTACGCGCGCTCGAAGAGTGCCACCAGGACACGAATCTCTATCGCAACGCGCTCGATCGCCTGTCCCAGGCGGCGGAACTCATGCCCGCCGAGCGCGCCGAGGCCGTGCTGGTGCTGTTTGTCGCCGTCGGTTGTTCGGCGGATGTGCGGTCCTCGGTGAACTATGCCATCGACTACGCGCACGCGACCTGTGGCGGAGGCACCTCCACGCCGCGTTCGCTTGGCATGTCGATGACCGCAGGCGAGCGCGAACCCGCCCCGGCGCATCCCTTGGGCTTGCTGCGCGTGCAAGACGGTTTTGTCGTGAGCGCCCCGCGCTGGATTCAGCCGAGTGAGCGGGGTGTTGAGATTGGCGCGCTGGCCACTGGTGAGGGTGATATTACCGACGTCGGCGACGATGTCTCGGCCCGCCATGCCCATATCTGGTGCGATGCTCAAAATATCTGGCACGTCGAGGACTTGTCGTCCACCAACGGAACCGTGGTGGTAAACGGGGCCACGCGCGTCTGCATTCAGGTCGAGCCCGGCCGTTCCGCCCAACTCAATCCCGGCGACGAGCTCAAGCTCGGCGAATCCACCACCTACGCCATCCTCTTCGGTGCTCTCTAGCCGGCAGATAGGGACGTTCCTTTTAATATGAGCAGGACATTGTCAAGAGGCAAAATCGGGCCTGGCCCCAACGATATGGGGTCAGGCCCTCTCCCTA
>CABUBY010000102.1 GCA_902489955.1 uncultured Collinsella sp.
CTTGCGCACGAGACTGAACAGGGCGAAGATGCCGCCTTCGTTGTGGTTATCGGCCTTCATGGCGATTACCACGTACTTGACCGTGGTCACGAGCGTCATGGTCCAGATGACGAGCGAAAGCGCGCCCAGAATCATGTCCTCGCTGACGGTGCCGATGCCGCCGTTGTTGGCGACGATTGATTTCATGGTGTACATGGGGCTCGTGCCGATGTCACCATAGACGACGCCGAGCGTTACGAGCAGCATGCCAGCGGAGAGGGGAATGGCTCCGTGCCCGCCTTGACCATGCTGGTCTTGGGGGCTTGCCTCCAGTTTGTTGTGTGCCACGTGGACTCCCTTGGACATCTGGTTATCTGTCTAGGACAGATAATCTTTATGCCGTCTTTATATATACAAGAGCAGTTTGGCACATCGGGTTATTTTAGACAATAATCCTCGGCTGGGGATTATTTATCTACGCAGGTAGCATTCAAAGCAGGGGCTTTTAAGCACGCACTGTCTGGGCGATGCCAGCCTTGGCGTTTGCGCGTTTGCCGGCGAGTTCGCAAAAAATCGCGCCGCCGATGATAAGTGCGCCCGTCAGGCGGATCGGTGTTATGGCTTCGCCTAAAAGGACGGCCGAGAACACGACCGCCGAAAGCGGCTCGAGGTAGCCGACGACCGCGACGGTCTGAACGGGCAGCTTGGCGACAGCACTAAAATAGAGCAGGCAACCGATGCCGGTGTTGACGACGCCGAGCATGATGACGGCGCGCCAATCAATACTGGCGGCGACACCGGCGGACAGGAATGAGGGAGCGCCCTGCGTGATGAGCGTGAGGACCAGCGCGGTCGCAAAGGCGGCGCTCACCTGGAGCGTGGAGTTCTCGAGGCCTTCGATGTGTGGCGCACCCTTGCTAGCGATGACCATCAGCGCATAGCAAAATGCCGAGGCGATACCGCAGACGATACCCGCAATGGGCATATTGCCGCCTAGACCTTGCGCTGCAATGAGAAAAGCACCACAAGCAACGGCGACAAAGCCGGCGATTTTGCCGCCGGTCAGCTTTTCGCCAAAGATGAGCGGGGAGAGCGCCATGACAATGATGGGGCCGCAGTAGTACAGCAGCGAGGATACGCCGACGCCGATCGTCTGGTAGGCGCGGAACAGAAAAATCCAGCTGGCGCCTAGCGCGGCTCCCGAGAGGAGGAGGGCTGCGGCTTCGCGGGGGCGAGATGGCGCCTGCAACTTATGGCGTTGGGTGACGGCGAGAATGGTGACAAGCGAGAGTGCGCCCAAAAACGTGCGTAGTAGCACGATATCCGAGCTCGGCAGCGCGATGGCAGCGGCGATGATGCCGTTGGAGCCAAACAATAGCAATGCTGCTAAGTACGTAAACAACCCGTTGTTCATGCGCTGACATCCCCTCTATATCTGAGCATCTTCACTATGGGTGAACTGGTTTTAGAAGAAAAGCGAATATAATGCATAGATAACATGACAAAAACTCATGCAAAGGTGGAGGGGCGCCGTGGAAACGAATATTCAAAAGATGCAGGCGCTGCTGGAGACGGTGCGCGCCGGAAGCTTTACGCGTGCTGCCGAGCGCCTGAGCTATTCGCAGTCGGGCGTGAGCCGCATGGTGGCCGATCTTGAGGCCGATTGGGGCTTTAAGGTGCTCGACCGCAGTCGCGAGGGCGTAGTGCTTTCTGCCGACGGGCGGCAGGTCATGCCGGCTGTCGAGGCGCTCTGCGAGGAATTCACTCGCTTGCAGCGACGGGTGGATGAGATGCGCGGGCTCATGCGCGGCAAAATCTGCATCGGTACGTTTTCGAGTGTGGCGACCCACGTGCTGCCGCCGGTGATTGCGCGCTTTCGCGCCGATCATCCGGATGTCGATTACGAGCTGCTGATGGGTGATTACTCCGAGATTGAGCAATGGGTGGCGGAAGGCCGCTGCGACCTGGGCTTTATCCCGCGTGAGCCACGAGAAAACGGCATGGCATCGCGGTCTTTGGTGCGCGACGAGTTGATGGCGGTAGTGCCGGCAGATTCTTTGCTTGCCACGGCGGAGGTCGTTTCTCTTGCCGATTTAGCCAACGAGCAGTTTATTCTGCTAGAACGCGGCACCGATGACGAGATTACGCCGCTGTTCCGTCGGGCGGGGCTGACGGTGTGCTCCAAGCTGTCGACCTGGGATGATTATGCGATTATGGCTATGGTCGAGGACGGCCTGGGCGTGAGCATTCTTCCCGCGCTCATCTTGCGCCGCTGTCAGTTCGATGTTGCCGTGCGACCACTCGAGGGACATCCCCATCGGCAGATCAATGCGATATATCGCACGGCTGACGTTTCTCTTGCCGCTGCTCGATTCCTTGAATACCTCTAAACGTGTGCACGTCATTGTCCGCTTTGGGCAAATCTCGGAGTTCGGTACGTTTTCTTATGAAATTGAACTTACGAATGAGGTACGGCGCTATACTGCTTGCTAAATTGAACCTTGGTTCAATTCGTGTTCTATAAATTGAACTTTGCCAGCAAGGAGGTTCCTGTGGCCCAAGAGACGTTTTGCGATCGCCTGCGACAGACTATGTCCAATCGCGACGTTCGCCAGTCGGACGTGATCCGCGCATCGGAGATGCTCGGCAAAAAACTCGGCAAGAGTCAGATGAGCCAATATGTGAGCGGCAAGACGATCCCGCGGCGCGATGTGGCTGAGCTGCTCGCCCGTATTTTGGAGGTCGATGTTACCTGGCTGCTTGCCGGCGACGCCGATCAAGGCGAGGCATCATCACCCCGTAACGATTCCAAGCCCGAACCCCATCCCTCAGCTCAAATTGCAAGGAGCACCACCATGCGTACTTTTTCTAAATCCACCAAGCTCGATAACGTCCTGTATGACGTGCGCGGTCCCGTCGTCGACGAGGCCGCCCGTATGGAGGACGAGGGCGAGCGCATCCTCAAGCTCAATATCGGTAACCCGGCGCCCTTCGGTTTCCGCACGCCCGATGAGGTCATCAAGGACATGCGCCAGCAGCTGCCCGACTGCGAAGGCTATTCCAATTCGCGCGGCCTGTTCTCCGCGCGCAAGGCGATCATGCAGTATTCGCAGATCAAGGGCCTGCCCAACGTTCAGATGGAGCACATCTACACGGGCAACGGCGTGTCCGAACTCATTCAGCTTTCGATGAACGCGCTGCTCGACAACGGCGACGAGATTCTGATCCCCAGCCCCGACTATCCGCTCTGGACGGCGTGCGCAACCCTTGCCGGCGGTCATCCCGTTCACTATTTGTGTGATGAGCAGGCGGATTGGTATCCCGACCTGGAGGATATGGAGTCCAAGATCACGAGCGCGACCAAAGCCCTCGTCATCATCAACCCCAACAACCCCACGGGTTCCGTCTATCCGCGCGAGGTGCTCGAGGGCATCGTCGAGGTTGCACGCAGGCATCAGCTGATGATCTTTGCCGATGAGATCTACGACCGCCTGTGCATGGACGGCTACGAGCACGTCTCGATTGCCTCGCTCGCCCCCGACCTGCCCTGCGTTACCTTTAGCGGTCTGTCCAAGTCGCACATGATCGCGGGCTATCGTATTGGCTGGATGGTGCTTTCGGGCAACCAACGCTGCATGAGCGACTTCATCATGGGCATTAACATGCTCTCCAACATGCGCCTGTGCTCCAACGTGCCGGCTCAGTCGATCGTTCAGACGGCACTCGGTGGTCATCAGTCCGTTAACGACTACATCCGTCCCGGCGGCCGCGTCTACGAGCAGCGCAACTTTGTGTATGAGGCGCTCAACAAGATTGACGGCATCTCGGTGGTTAAGCCGCGCGCGGCGTTCTACATCTTCCCCAAGATGGATGTGAAGAAGTTCAACATCACCGATGACGAGCAGTTCGCCCTTGACCTGCTGCACGAGAAGAAGATCCTGATCACGCGTGGCGGCGGCTTCAACTGGGCTGAGCCCGACCACTTCCGCATCGTGTACCTGCCGCGCATGGAAGTACTCAAAGAGTCCCTCGAAGACCTCGCCGACTTCTTTGACCATTACCGCCAGGCGTAACGGCAAAGGTAGCCTGTAATGAAACGGTCGGCCCGCAACGGATGCGGGCCGACCGTTTTCTGTCTAAGCCCGTGCTGTTAGCGCTTGTCTCGTTGAGCGGGCGAGGTTCGCGTGTGAGCGGTAAGTTCTATTCCAAAATGGAATACAGTGGGCTTAAGCTGGAATTGATGTCCGGGTACCTGCTTTTCTAGAATGTTTTCAACAAGATGAAAGGCGGTTCCAACCAATGATTATCGATGCAAATTCCTACTGGTTCGACGAGCACATCTTTCATGACGAGACGCTCTGCGAACAGTTTTTGGCCGAGGTACCCCGCGCCTATAACACCGAAGGCTATCTGACCATGAATTCCGCCGGCAAACGACAGATCGTGATCGAGATGCCCGCCGGTTCTCCGGGTCTTAACTACATTGAGGGCGACTACACCCTCGAGAAGCGCTTGGCCGATATGGATGAGGCGGGGGTCGACAAGGCGATCCTCAAGCTCCCCGGCTGCCACGAGTGGATGTCGCTCGAGATGTGCCGGCGTTTCAACGACGGTATGGCTGCTGACGCGAAGGCGTCAAATGGCCGTCTGATTCCGCTTGTCGCCGTGCCGCCCTTTGGCACCAAAGCGAATTTGGAGGAGCTCGACCGCAGGCTCGACGATGGTTTTGCGGGCGTGCAGCTCTGCGCTCACTACGGCAAGCGCTATCTCGACGACCAGGTCTTCTCGAGCTTTTTCGAGCACCTGAACGAACGCCATGTCACCGTTTACGTGCACCATGTTCCCGTGCCGGTCGAGAACGAGTCGCTTCTCGCGTACGACAACCTTCGCCGCTCTTATGGCCGCTGCGTCGACCAAACTACGGCGATCGGCCGAGAGATCTTTGGTGATTTCTTTGAGCGCTACCCCAATATCAAGATGGTCCACTCCATGCTCGGCGGCGCATACTTTGCGTTCAAGGAGATGCTGCTGCCTCATGGCCCCAAGCGCCCTGATGCTTCTGGCCGTTTTCAGGTCGATACCGAGACCGTTTCCAGGCACCTCGAGAACAACATCTATTTCGACATGTCCCATGCTCAGCCTTGGGGCAAGACACTCCTCGCCTGTGCGGTTGACGTGCTGGGTGCAGACCATATTGTTTTTGGCACGAGCTATCCCGTCAAACGCGAGTGGCTCACCGAGGGTGTCGCCTGCGTTCGCGCTGCAAATCTGAGCGATACAGACAGCGACCTTGTGCTTGGCGGTACAGCGCAGCAACTGTACGGTGTCGAGTGAGCGGCAATCAGAGGGGAGTATCTGCCATGGACGAAGGAGAGATGAGGGCTGGGGCCGCTCGTGTGGCCATCGATCTTGGGGACGTGTTGCCGTTCGACGGTTTCGACGAACTCCGTCATGAGGTCTTCGCCCGTGCCCTTATCATCGAGGGAACGGGGCGACGCGCCTGCGTCCTTTCGCTTGAGGTCACCTCGATCGCTCCGGCTCTACTCGCCGATCTGCGTGAGATTGTTGAGGATGCCGCCAATTGCAGCGGTGCTTATTCTTGGGTGGTTCCTACCCACACGTTTTCCATGCCTCACGTCCGCACTCCCGGGCATCTTGCCGACGATGCTACCCGCAATCGCAACGAGCGCTATCGCGCAGCACTCGTCGCTGCCGCCCGCACGGCTGTCGAGCGCGCTGTTGCGGGCATTCGCTCCGTCACTCTCGCCACTGTGGAGGGCGAATGCCCCGTGAACGTTAATCGCGACATCGAGACGCCTGCCGGCTGGTGGTTGGGCTCGAATCCCAGGGGGTTTGCCGACCACACGATGCCCGTACTCGCCATAAGGGATGCCGGGGGCGAGTATGTTGCCGTGCTCGCGACGGCGGACGTTCAGT
>CABUBY010000103.1 GCA_902489955.1 uncultured Collinsella sp.
GGTGAGCGTGCCAATCTGGTTGACCTTGACCAGGATCGCGTTGGCGGCACCCAGCTCGATGCCCTTCTTAAGGCGCTCGGTGTTGGTGACGAACAGGTCGTCGCCCACCAGCTGCACTTTGTTGCCAATGCGGCGGGTAAGCTCGACCCAGCCGTCCCAGTCTTCCTCGGCCATGCCATCCTCGATAGAAATGATGGGATAGGTGTCGACGAGCTTCTCCCAGTAATCGACCATCTGGGCGCTCGTGTACTCAACACCCTCGCCCTTGAGCTCGTACATGCCGGTCTCGGCGTTGTAGAACTCGGTCGAGGCCGGGTCCATGGCGTACATGAAGTCGACGCCGGGCTTAAAGCCAGCCTTCTCGACGGCCTTGGTGATGTACTCGAACGGCTCGGCATTGGTCTTAAGGTTGGGGGCAAAGCCGCCCTCGTCGCCCACACCGCCGCCCAGGCCGGCCTCGTGCAGCACGCCCTTGAGGGTATGGTAGACCTCGGCGCACCAACGCAGGCCCTCGGCAAAGCTCGGGGCGCCCACCGGCATGATCATGAACTCCTGGAAGTCAACGTTATTGTCAGCATGCACGCCGCCGTTGAGGATGTTCATCATAGGTGTGGGCAGCAGATGAGCGTTGACGCCGCCCAGGTACTGGTACAGCGACAGGCCCGCCGACTCGGCGGCGGCGCGGGCAACGGCCAGCGACACGCCCAGGATGGCGTTGGCACCGAGCTTGGTCTTGTTGGGGGTACCGTCCGCGGCAATCAGCGCGGCATCGACGGCACGCTGGTCGAAGGCGTCGAGGCCCACGACGGCGTTAGCGCACTCGTTGTTGACGTGCTCGACGGCCTGCGAAACGCCCTTGCCCAGGTAGCGGCCCTTGTCGCCATCGCGTAGCTCGCAGGCCTCAAAGGCGCCGGTCGAAGCACCCGAAGGCACCATTGCGCGGCCAAAGCTGCCGTCCTCGAGCACGACCTCGACCTCGACGGTGGGATTGCCGCGGCTGTCGAGCACCTCGCGACCGTAGACGTCCAAAATATCGCTCATGTTGTCTCCCTCTCACTTGGAAACGTAGTGGATGCAAGCGACCGGCTGACCGTGCACCATCGGTGCGTCTCCGTAAGTTAGCCATGTCGCACTTTTTGCATTATGCCCTAAGTTAGCCGAGGGATACACTTGATTTTCGAAAAATTTAGCGGGAACGATGAGGCGTGTCAGCCCGTCGTTCCCGCAGTCTTACTCCTCCGCCTTTGCGGCATCCCACAGGTCGTTGAGGCCGTGGGTCGAGAGCTCGGCCAGATCCACGTGGGCATCGGCCGCCATCTGCTCCATCGCAGCCCAGCGACGGCGGAACTTTGCCGTACTGGCGCGCAGGGCGCTCTCGGCGTCGATACCCTCCTTGCGCGCGACGTTGACCAGGGCAAAGAGCAGATCGCCAAACTCCATTTCGCGCTCGGGCGTTCCGGGGGCCTCGGCCTCAAACTCGGCACGTTCCTCGGCGACCTCGTCCCACACGTCCCTGGCGGTCTCCCACTCAAAGCCAACGGCCGCCGCCTTGCGCGATACCTTTTGTGCCTGCATCAGTGCCGGCAGATGTGTGGGCACCCCGTCGAGCAAGCCCTCGGGCGCGGCCTCGCCCGCTGCCATGGCCTTGTCCTTGGCCGCCTTCTCGGCAAGCTTAACCTCGTCCCAAATCTTGAGTACCTCGTCGGAACTCTGGGCATCCGCATCGCCAAACACGTGCGGGTGGCGGCGGATGAGCTTGGCATCGATATCGCGCGCCACGTCTGCCAGCGTAAACTCGCCCGCGTCCGCCGCGATCTGCGCATGCAGAACCACTTGCATGAGCACATCGCCCAGCTCCTCGCGCAGATGCGTCGCGTCATCGGCCTCGATGCAGTCGAGCGCCTCGTAGGCCTCCTCGATCATGTTCTTGCCAATGCTGCGATGCGTCTGCTCGCGATCCCACGGGCAGCCGTCGGGCTGGCGCAGACGCCAAATGGTCTGCACCAAATGCTGAAGTTCGGCCGACGCGTCTACCAGCGTCGACAGATCGCGCGAACCCTCGGCATGTTGCTGAGCCAGCTGCTCGGTCATGGTTACTCCTCCTCCATGATCACGTGGCTAAACGCACCGTTCTCGTAGATGCCGTAGCTGTGCGAGCCGTCCTTGGGGATGCTCACGCTGCCGGGGTTGAAGAGCCACAGGCCCGGATGCGCTTCGCTCGCCTCGTTGACTTTGATATGCGTGTGGCCGTAGACGAGAGCGGAGCCCTCGGGCAGCGCGGGCGCGTGGTCGATGCTGTTGTGCATGCCGGCGCCAAAAACGTGGCCGTGCGTGAGGAACAGCTCGCGGCCGGTTTCGTCAAACAGCGTGGCGTAGTCAGCCATGACGGGGAAGTCGAGGACCATCTGGTCGACCTCGGCGTCGCAGTTGCCGCGCACCGCGATGATGCGGTCGGCTAGGGCGTTGAGCAGCGGAATCACGCGCTTGGGAGCATAGTCGCGCGGCAGGTCGTTGCGCGGACCGTGGTAGAGCAGGTCGCCCAGCAGAACGATGCGGTCGGGCTGCTCGGACTCGATGGCGGTGACCAGGCGCTCGGTCCAGTATGCCGAGCCGTGGATGTCGGAGGCGATGAGGTATTTCATGGTGGTCCTTTCGGGTGGGGTTGATGGGGCCGGGCGTGGCGTGCCACCGGCCGCGTTACTCAAATCGCAGTGCCGCGGCTTGGGCTGCCTGCATCACGCGTTGGAGCGGCACGTTGCGCTCGCGGGCAAGGCGGGCGCAGTCCTCGTACTCGGGCGCCGCACGCTCACTGCCGTCGGGCAGGGTGGCTACTTTGACGGCAACCTCGCCCCAAAGCGTCGTCACTTGTTCAAAGCGGCGCGGCAGGCAGACGCGCTCCATGACCTGGCGACGAATGCCGTTAGTCGTGGTTTCCAAGAAGATAATCGTCTGCAGGCGCTCGATATCCTCGTGGGCGCAGATTACCTGCAGCTGCCAGCCGGGACGGCCTTTCTTGCAATAGACGGGCAGCCAGTGCACCTCGCGCGCACCCGCCTCGCGCAGGCGGTCGGCGGCGTAGGCAAGCACCTCGGGCGACGCGTCATCAATATCGCATTCCAGCTTGACGATGGTTTCGGGCGCATCGGTCTCGCGGGACAGCGGGGATGTGCTATCGCATGGCATACGGTCCGGCTCCTTTCCGCGCGGGCTCGTTTTGTTCATCCAAACGCTAGCACATCGGACGTGGCACAAGCGTGACTTTCGTCCGTCGCCGCCCTTGCCCCCATCCAAACGTGTACGTCAGCCTCCAAACATGTCATTATTTGTCGGTTTTGGAGGCTGACGTACACGTTTTGAGAGCAAGCGAGGCCGCACCACGCGCCGCGCAACCTTTCCAATCGATTTCGATCCCCGGCGTGCCCGGCGTGTTGAGAGCTGCGCCATTACAATGAAGCGGATTCGCTTGACGCAAAGGAGCCGCTATGCCCATGTGCCCGCTGGTCGATTGCCATACCCACACCTCGTTTTCGGACGGGCATGCCTCGTTTGAGGACAACGTCCGTGCCGCTGCTGCGGCCGGCTGCCGCGTCATGGTCTCGACCGACCATCTCACCCTGCCCGCCAGCATGGATGCCAACTGCGAAGTGCAGGTTACTGAAGGCGACCTGCCGGCACATCATCTGGCTTTTGAGGATGCCCGCAAGCTTGCCGCGCAGATCGCGCCGGAGCTCGAGCTTATCTATGGCTTTGAATGCGATTGGTACGAGGGCTGCGAGCCTTTGGTTGAGCGCTGGTCCCAGGGCGCCGTCGTGCGCCTGGGCAGTGTGCACTGGATTGGCAACCCAGGCGATATCATGGCCGGTGCCGCGGGTACGGCGGGAACGGAGGACGTCGCTCGTCCCGATACGCCCGATTCGCGCTGCGGCTGGATCGACGATGACACCAACCTGCACGTTTGGGAAAACCTGGGGGTACGCGGCGTGTGGGAGCGCTATGTCGATGACTGGTGCCGCGCCTGCGAGAGCCCGCTCAACTTTGATGTGATGGCTCACCCCGACCTGGTCATGCGCTTTTCGAAGGAAGGCTTTGCGCCCGATTTTGACCCCGCACCGTTTTGGCAGCAGATGGCAGAGTGCGCGCACGATACGGGCCGCCGCGTTGAGGTCTCGACGGCCGCGCCGCGCAAGGGCTTGGGCGACTACTACCCCGCAACCGGTCTTTTGCGCTGCTTTGCCCATGCCGAAGTGCCGATCACCTTTGGCTCGGACGCGCACCGCGCCTGCGATATCTGCTGGAACATCCGCGAGGCCCAGGCGCACGCCTACGACTGCGGTTATCGAACCTTCGACATCCCCCACGCCACCGGCGAATGGGAATCCACGCCCCTCGCCTAGCCATCCCTTCATAAGTTGCGGTGAAATAGGGATTGTTTTGCTTGATGAAGCGCTTAAACAGTCCCTATTTCACCGCAACTTCCATGACCCCGTTACACCAACAAAGACTGTCCCAAACGACTAGTGGCGGCGGGCGTTGAGTTCGCCGGCTAGCTCGTCGAGGGTGATACCGTAGCGCTCGAGCGTCACGAGCAGGTGGTAGACCAGGTCGCCGGCCTCGTAGCGAATGTGATCGTGGTCGTTATCCTTGCAGGCCATGATGACCTCGCTCGACTCCTCGGCAAGCTTCTTGAGCAGCTCGTCCTCGACGTCGGTCAACAGACGAGCGGTGTAGCTCTCCTGCGGCGATGCGTCGCGACGGCCGTGAATCACCTCGGCGAGCCCCGTCAGCGTCTCACCGATATTTCCATCCTGAACGTTTGCGGTGCGCACACCCATAGTTCAATCCTTTCTGATTGGCCAAGCGCCTGGTCGAGCGCCCGCCCTACGAGAGTTTCCTAAAGAAGCAGGTACGGTTGCCGGTATGGCAGGCCGGACCCGGCGAGTCGACCTTGACCAGCAGCGTATCGCTATCGCAGTCGGCCCAGAGCTCCTTGACCTCCTGCATATTGCCGCTCGTCGCGCCCTTGTTCCAGAGCTCCTGGCGACTGCGGCTCCAAAACCACGTGGTGCCGGTCTTGAGCGTCAGCCCCACCGATTCCTCGTTCATCCAGGCAACCATAAGCACCTCGCCGGTGTCGTACTGCTGAACCACACAAGGAATCAGCCCGCGGGCGTCGTACGTAAGATCCGCCGCTTCTACTACCTCAGTCATCATTTCTCCCAAGTCATAAACGAAACCCCACAGGTCGGCGAGGGTTGTCCAGGTGCCGCAGGTTGCCGCGAAAGAAGAGCGACGCGTACTTTGGTACGCGAGCGACGGTTTGAGCGGCAAGATGCGGTGCCTGGGCAAGCCGCAGCGCTAGAAGTCCAACCTGACAGGGATGCCCTGACTGGCCATATACTCCTTCACCTGGCGAATGCTGAAGGTTCCAAAGTGAAAGACGCTGGCCGCCAGTACGGCGTCGGCTTCGCCCTCGATCACGCCCTCGGCAAAATGTTCGAGCGTGCCCACGCCGCCGCTCGCGATGACGGGGATTGGCACCGCGCGCGCCACGGCGCGGGTGAGCGCCAGGTCAAAGCCGGCCTTGGTGCCGTCGCGGTCCATGCTGGTCAGCAGAATCTCGCCGGCGCCGCGACGAGCCGCCTCCTCGGCCCATGCCACCGCATCGATACCCGTGGCGTTGCGGCCTCCTGCGGTAAAAACCTCCCACTTGTCGGCATCCGGCTGCCCAGGCAGGCCAACGCGCTTGGCATCGATCGCCACGACCACGGCCTGGCTGCCAAACGCCGCGGCAGCCTGGCTAATCAGCGACGGGTCGCGCACGGCGGCAGAGTTGAGCGATACCTT
>CABUBY010000104.1 GCA_902489955.1 uncultured Collinsella sp.
GATGCGTCCGCCGACGAATAGCACCGAATTGGTTACTTCTTGCTCTCGGGCAGGACCAGATCCACGGCAGCGTCCTTGGCAGCATCGATGTGCTGAGCCACGACCGGCGTCTGCGGAAGGATCAGGTTAAGGACAATGGCCATGATGGCGGTGGGGGTTACGGCATTGGAGCCGATGACGGTGGACACCCAGGCGGGCATACCCTCGCCGGCAAGGCAACCGCTGGCCATCCAGATACCCAGGCCAAAGACGACGGAGGTACCGACGATGGTGGTAGTGCGCTGCGTGAGGCCCTCGCGGGTGAACATGCGCACGCCGTTCATGGTGATGGTGCCAAAGACGCCGACGGTCGCGCCGCCGATGACGGGCTGCGGGATAGCGGAAAGGACGGCAGAGAGCTGCGGGAACAAACCAGCGATGGCAAAGACGGTCGCGATGATCACAAAGACCCACTTGTTGACGACCTTGTTGGAGCAGATGATGCCCACGTTCTGGCCAAGGGCGCTGGTGGGAAGACCGCCCAGCAGGCCGCCGACCATAGAGGTGAGGCCCTGGGACACGATAGCGCCGGAGAGCTCGCGCTCGGTGGGCATACGGTCGATAGAGCCCAGGCAGGCGGCGGAGACGTCACCGATAACCTGGATGGCAACCATGGGGAACACGACGGCGAGGGTAATGCAGACCTCGGGATCAAACTCGAGCGCGTAGGGCATGAGCTTGGGAAGGGCGAAGACCTGAGCGGTAGCAACGCTGGAGAAGTCGATCATGCCAAAGGGGATCGAAACGATCATGCCAACGATCATGCCAAAGAACACGGATCCCAGCTTGAGCGTGCCCTTGCCAAAGTTGGCGAGCGCAAAGACCACGGCGAAGGTGATAAGAGCGACGCACCAGGCCTGCGGGGTGCCCCACAGCGGCGTGCCCATACCGCCGGCCATATACTTGACGGCCGTGGGATAGAGAGAGACGCCAATGGAGAAGATGACCGTACCGGTCACGACGGGCGGGAACAGCCACTTGATCTTGCTGTAGGCCAGACCAAAGAGGACCGCGACGGCGCCGCCGACGATCTCGCCTCCCAACAGCGCGCCAAAGCTAAAGCCCGAGGCGCCCATGGCCTGCAGGGCCGGGAGGAACGCGAACGAAACGCCCATGACGATGGGCAGGCCGCCGCCGATGCGACGGAAGGGAGCGAAAGCCTGAAGGGCCGTGTCGATCGCCGAAAGAATGAGCGCGACCTGAATGATATCGGTGCTCTGCTGGCTATTAAAGCCGTAGACGCCGGCCATGATGACCGCCGGGGTAATGATACCGGCAAACGATGCCAGTACGTGCTGAAGGGCACACGGGATCATTTCCTTAACGGGAGGCATGCCTTCGCGAGTGAACAGGGCTTCAGTGCCGTTCGTAACCGTCTCCTGGGTCATTTGACCACCAATCCTCGAAGTAGTTGTTTTCGCATCTAACGCTCTATTGTGACGCAGTGCGGGGTTGAGGTTGTGCCTTCGTTGCATATCGTATTAAAGATGGTTCTCATTCTCAATAATAATTTTTTGTTATCAGACTATTCTTCAGCTGAAATAACTCGTTTCCGCAGGTCAGGAATGTGTCTGGTCTAAATAACATCTTACTTTTCTTTTGGTCGACCGTTTACCGCCAAAATCATACCGTTCGTCTGCATTACGCAATGTACCTGCGGATATACGAGATGATGAGCACCGTGTTACCATGAGAAAAAATTGTTATGAACATTTCCGATTTCACCCAAAGGAGTTGCCCGTGAACGAGACCGTACGTCGCTTTTTGCCGATGGTCGATTTTCTGGAGCAGATACTCGGCAAAAACAGCGAAATCGTGCTGCACGATTTCTCGGATCCCGACCACGCCATCGTCGATATTCGCAACGGCATCGTGAGCGGCCGCAAGGTCGGCGGTCCCGCCACCGATCTGGCACTCAAGATCATGCACGACGCCAAGTATCGCGACCTGCCGTTTATTACGGGCTACGAGGGGCGCGGTGCCAGCGGCAAGACGTTGGAGTCAGCGACGTACTTTATCCGCGAGAATGACGAGATCGTCGGTATGCTCTGCGTCAACACCGATCTCTCGACCGTGCGTTCCATCAACGCCATGGCGCAGCAGCTCATGGCGTGCTTCGACGCAGCGCCGACGCGCACGGAGCCCGCCCCTATCGAGGTCGAAAGCCTTTCGGAGTCCACACAGGAGCTCATCGACCGCAGCATTGCCGAGTTGCTGAGCGCGCGCGGGCTGGACGTAGCGTCACTTGGTCAGAGCGACCGCGTGGACGTCATTCGCCACCTCAACGGCAACGGGGTGTTCATGCTCAAGGGTGCCGTGGCCTGCGCCGCCACCGCGCTGGGCATCTCGGAGCCCAGCGTCTACCGTTACCTGCAAAAAGTTCGCAAGGAGGGCTAACGAGCAAAATGGAGCGCGGCTCCACAAGCGACCCGTCACTTGACAAAAGACCCTGCAGCTCGCACGCGCTGCAGGGTCTTTTTGCATGTCATGTTTAGTTGTTGCCAACGCCTTAGAGAGCGGCGACGACCTCGATCTCAACCAGACCGCCAGCCGGAAGGGCGGCAACCTGGAAAGCGCTGCGCGCGGGGAACGGAGCCTCGAACTTGGAGGCGTAGATCTCGTTCACGGCAGCGAAGTCGGCAATGTCGGCCAGGTAGACCGTGGTCTTGACGACATCGGCAAAGGTGGCGCCGGCAGCGGTCAGCAGGGCCTCGACGTTGGCGAGGGACTGCTTGGCCTGGGCCTCGACGCCCTCGGGCATCTTGCCGGTTGCAGGGTCAATGCCCAGCTGGCCGGACAGAAACACCATGTTGCCGGTCTGGATGCCGGGGGAATACGGGCCGATGGCTGCGGGTGCGTTATCGGAAGACACGACGGTCTTGCTCATGTTTATCTCCTTACGATCAGTTGAGAAAGCGTGAGCGCGGCGTTCACACCGGGAGGCACAGTTCGGTCTGAACACCGCGCTTGATTGGGATGGTACTCAAGGTTTCTGTTTGATGCAAGAATATTATCAGCTTGCGAGAATAATTTATCGCCCAACGGCGCCTGTCGGCCGCTGAACGGCATGACCGGACGGTGAAGTTCAAAATGATCCGTTTCCCTCCGTCCCCATCGGATCAGGCGATCCATAGGGGACGGAGGGAAACGGATCATTTTTGCTGCAAGGGCTGCTGAAGACTTTATCCTGCTTGGGCCACAGGGCTCGTCCGCCGCAACAGCACCACTATACTTTTGAGTATCTGAGCATTTTGAAAGGCAGGATATGACCGCAACCGCCAGTCGAACCACCAACCGCAGACCCGAGCTCTTGGCCCCCGCCGGAGGCCCGGAGCCCTTTGCCGCCGCACTCGCTGCCGGGGCAGACGCCATCTACTGCGGCATGGGCAGCTTCAACGCCCGCCGCAAGGCCACCAACTTTACCGACGAGGCCTTTGAGCAGGCCTGCCGTGCTGCACACCTGGCCGGGTCGCGCGTCTACGTCACGGTCAACATCGTCATCAAGCAGTCCGAGATGGACGATGCGCTGCAACTCATCCATCGTTGCTCCACGCTGGGCGCCGACGCCTTCATCATCCAAGACTGGGGCCTGTTCTTTGAGGTCAAGCGCACGATGCCCGGCATCGAGACACATATCTCAACCCAGGCGAACATCCATGACGACCGCGGGACTATCTGGTGCCGCGAGCAGGGCGCCGACCGCGTGACCCTCTCGCGCGAGCTTTCCATCGACGAGATTGCCGCCATTCACGATGCCGCGCCCGATGTGGACCTTGAAGTCTTTAGCCACGGTGCCATCTGCTTTTGCTACTCGGGCCTGTGCCTGCTCTCGAGCTTTGCCATGGCGGGCCGCTCGGCCAACCGCGGCATGTGCGCTCAGCCCTGTCGCCTGCCTTACGAGCTGATCGACGAGAACGGCCGCACGCTCTCCCCTGCTGGTCGCGAGCGCGCTCTATGCCCGCGTGACACCAACACCTCACAGCTTGTTCGCCGTCTGTATGACGCCGGCGCCGCATCGCTCAAGCTCGAGGGCCGCATGAAGGCGCCCGATTACGTGTACTCAATCGTCGATGTGTATCGTCACGAAATTGACGACATGCTGGCAGGGGTCGCCGTTGCCAAGGACGAGGAAGCCGCCCGCCAGCGCCAGCTCAAGCGCTGCTTCAACCGCGACTTTACGCACGCCTATCAGAACGGCACCTCGGGCGACGAGATGATGAGCTACGAGCGCTCCAACAACCGCGGCCAGATCGTGGGCACGGTGCTGGGCAGCCGCCCGGCCAACCGCGATGTGCGCGGCCTCAAGCCCGACGACCGCCGTCGCCGCGCCGCCATCGCCCGCATTGAGCTGTTTGAGCCCGTGGGCAAGGGCGACCTGCTGGAGCTTCGCCACGATAACGAGTTTGACCAGTTCCTGACCACCATTGCCGCCGATGATGCCGCCGCGGGCGATGTTATCGAGTGCCGCGTGCCCCGCAGCATGCCCGGGGGCTGCCGCGTCCGCGTGATTCGCAGTCAGCGTGCCATCGACGCCGCCGGTGCCGCGCTCAAGCGCGATGTGCTGCGCCGCCGAGCTGTTGATGTGTCCGTCGTGGCGCGCCTGGGCGAGCCGTTTACTGTCACACTCACTTGCTGCGACAACCCCGCGCTCACCGCCACCGCCACGGGCTTCACCGTCGAGGCCGCCAAGACCTGCGCGGTCAAGGCATCCGACCTGGTTGAGCATGTGGGCCGCATGGGCTCCTCGCCCTTTGAGGCGGCGAGCTTTGATGTGGCGCTCGATGAGGGCTGCGGTATGGGCTTCTCTGCCGTGCACAAGGTGCGTGCCGCCGCCTGTAAGGCCTTGGAGGAGGCCATTCTGGAGCCGTACGAGGAGCGCGCGAAGACGCTCGAGTTGCCGGTGCTCGACAAATGTACGCGCCCCATGCCCGAGCACTACCGCGACGAGCCGCAGATCTGCGCCGCCGTCACCACGCTCGAAGCCGCCGAGGCGGCTCGTGCCGAGGGCGCCACGCGCATCTATATGACCACCGACGCGCTCGAGGCTGTCGGACTCTCCCCTGCCGATGCATTTGAGCAGGGTATCGTGCCCGTACTCGACGAGGTCTGCCGTGCCGTCGACCACGAGCGCGTCGACCCGTGGGTTGTTGCCGGTGCCACGGTGGCTATTGGCAACATCTCCGAGCTTGCCCTGGCCGCCCAGGTTGGCGCCACGGCAGAAGTCCGCTCTTGTCTGCCCGTGCACAACACGGCCTGCATGGAGGCGCTTGCCGAGCGCGGAGCCGGTGCGTTTTGGCTCTCGCCCGAGATCACGCTCGACGAGATTGTCTCGCTCGGCGCCGCCGCGCCCGCGGCTCTGGGCATCACCGTCTTTGGCCGCCCGCGCGTCATGACAAGCGAGCATTGCATTCTGCAGGTCGCCAACGGCTGCATCCACGATTGCGCCAACTGCCGCCTGCGTGCCCGCAAGCTCTCGCTCAAGAATATCGACGGAAAGGTCATGCCCGTCCGCACCGACATCCACGGCCGCTCTCGCCTGTACGATGCTTATCCCATCGACCTCACGCCGCAGGTTCCTCAGCTGCTCGATGCCGGCGTGCGTCGTCTCATGGTGGACGGAACGCTGCTCGAGACGGATGAGGTGGGCCGTGCCGTCGCCCGCGTCCGTCGTGCCGTCGAGGCCGCGCAGGCCGGCCGCAAGCCCGCCGCCCGTCTGCGCGGGGCGACCTCGGGCTGCATGTTTGTGGGAATCAGCTAACCGAAAGGCTTACACGTGAACGAAGAACCTCAAGTCCTCTACTG
>CABUBY010000105.1 GCA_902489955.1 uncultured Collinsella sp.
GTTGCCGTCCTCGACCTCGAGCGAAGCCGTGGTGCAGCCGAGCATCTGGGCATCATAGCTCACGTGCGACAGCAGCTTGCGGGCAATGCCCTCACGGCGATGTGCCGGGTCGACGGCGACATCCAGAATCTGCACATCACCGTCCACGACCATACCGCCGGCAAGGCCCAGCAGCTTGCCGTCGTCGTGTGCCACCCACCAACTACGCGGCGCAGCGACGTCCTCGCCCAGTTCGGACAGGAACATGCCCGGCGTCCACGCCTCGTGTCCGGCACCTTCAAAGCAGGCAGCCTCCAGCGCGCTCGCGCCCTCGGCATCCGCCGCGCCCATGGGACGGAACTGCAGATGACGACCGGCGAGCTCATCGGCAACGCCCGTAATTTCGCTCTGTGCACTCTCGGCAAGACCAAGACGCTTGCGCTCGTTTTCCTCGGCATCCGAAAGGCGCGTGTAAATCGGCAGGACGCGGGCCGGATCGCCGTCACCCGCAGCGTGCGCGAGCAGCAAGCCCTCGCCCGAAGGCCACCACAGGTCGCACTCCACGCAGCGGGCGGTCTCGTCCTCACCCAGCAGCTTGCCATAGCGCACGAGACCGTCACCGGTCAGCTGAACCTGGTCCCAGTCCGCTGCTTGGCGCCACTCATCGAGCGCCACGGCGGCCTTGACCACGTGTTCGCGCTCAAATTGACGCTCGGGGCCCTCATCGACCAGCATATACAGCGCCGGATACACCTCACCGCGCATAGCATCGGCCAAGATACCAAGCTTGCCGCGCACGCCAGCCTTCCACGCCGTCCAAGCGCAAGCGTCGAGCGTCGACACGCCCAGCAGTGGAACATTGGCACCGCGCGCGAGGCCCTTGGCAGTGGAGATGCCGATGCGCACACCCGTAAACGACCCCGGGCCGCGGCCGACCACGTAGTAACCAACATCGCTGCGATCCAGACCGGCTTGAGCCAGCACGCCATCAACGGTATTCACGAGCTCAACGTTGGCGTGACGGCGACACATGTGGTCGCCACTCACGAGCTTCGTCTCGCCCGTCTGCCCATCAATCCAGCTTGCCGCGCAGGCAAGCATGTCGGTCGAGGTATCGAGCGCCACCACCAGCGCGTTGTCGTTATGCAAGCTCATCTTGTACAGCCTTATCAATCAAATGGGAAAGCTCCATTGCGCGGTCACCGTGTGCCTCGAGCGTTATCGTTCGCACATCGCTGTCGCCCTCATCACGCTTGAGCGTCACCGAAAGATACTCATCCGTCAGCTCGTCCTGGAATTGTTCGCCCCATTCCAGCAAGCAAGCACCCTCATAGCCCAGCACATCGAAAATGCCCGTATCCTCGAGCTCGTAGGCATGCTCCAGGCGGTATAGATCAAAGTGAAACAGCGGAATACGACCTTGATCGTGAACGGCCATGAGCGCAAACGTAGGGCTCGTAACCATATGCTCATCGCCCAGCCCGCGCGAGACGCCCTTGGTAAAGTGAGTTTTGCCCACTCCCAGGCCACCGGTCAGGATGAGCACATCGCCGTCCTCAAGGCACGGTGCAATTAGCTCGCCAAAGTACTCCGTATCGGCAGCGCAAGTCGTTTTGTAAGTACCTACCCCCAGGCGCTCCAGGGACATATATGCTCCTTATTATTCCGAGGCGTCCTCTGGTGCGGGATGTCGCTCCAGATAGTCGCCCAGCATCTTAAAGTCTTCCTCCAGCAGCTCCTGCCACGCCGGATTGCGCAGCGCTGCTGCCGGATGGAACGTGGGCATTACTACAAAATGCCCCATCTGGTGGAACCTGCCGCGCAGCTTAGTAATGCCAATCTCGGTCTTAAGCACAAAGTGCGTCGCGGGGTTGCCGAGCGTCACGATAATATCAGGCCAGATGCTTCGAATCTGCTCACGCAAAAACGGCGAGCAAGCCAACACTTCCTCGGGACGCGGATTGCGGTTTCCCGGCGGGCGGCACTTAAGCACGTTGGCAATGTAGACGTCTTCGCGTTTGAGGCCCGCCAGCGACAAAATGCCGTTGAGGTCCTCGCCTGCCGCCCCCACAAAGGGCTCGCCCTGCAAATCCTCATTGCGGCCCGGCGCCTCACCAATAAACATCACGCGAGCGCGGGGGTTTCCCACGCCAAACACGATATTGTGACGCGACTGGTAGAGCTGGCAGAGGTGACAATCGCCCAGAACGGCCTCAATTTCCTCGAGTGCGACCTCACGTGGTGCCTGATGGGTATGGCCGGGGATGTGCATGACGCCCATAGCGGCTCCTACACGTAGATCTTGTCGAGACGCATGCCAAAGCCGCAGGCGACCTCGTAGTTAATCGTTCCGCGCAGTCGGGCCATCTCGTCCATAGTGATCTCGGCATCGCCATCGCGGCCGACAATGATCATCTCGTCACCATACTCGGCCTCGGGAATCTCGTGTGCCGGGTTGGACTGAATGGCGACCATAAACTGGTCCATGCAGATATTGCCAACCTGATGCACGCGCTCGCCGCGATACAGCACATCCATACGATTGGAAAGCGTACGCGATAGGCCATCGGCATAACCGATCGGCAGCGTGCAGATCTGAACGCGCGTACGCGGTACGCGGTAGGTAAAACCGTAGCCCACGCCCTCACCCATCGCAGGGTGTGCCACGCGCGTCACACGCGCATGGACGCTCATAACGGGATCAAGCTGCATCACGCGGCCACTCAGCTCGCACGGCTGCATGCCATACAAGCCAACGCCGGCGCGGATCATATCAAAATGCATCGAGGGGTCGAGCATCGAGGACGGCGTGTTGGCGCAGTGCACGATACCGCACTCAAAACCCGCATCCTTAATGGCCTGAACGGCCTCGGTAAAGCGCTGACACTGCAGCTTGTAGTCCCAGCCCGAAGGTTCATCGGCCGTGGCGAAGTGCGTAAATACGCCGTCGCACTGAATACCGCGATGGAAATTTATACCGCGGACAAAGTCGAGCACCTGCGTGTAGTGAACGCCGATACGATTCATGCCCGTCTCGATGGCGAGATGATACTTGCCCACTTTGCCCGCCGCGACGGCACATTCGCCATACGCAAGAGCAAAGTCAGACGTATAGACCGAGGGCATGATATCAAACTCGAGCAACGTCGGAATGGCCTCGATAGGCGGCTCGCTTAGGATGAGGATGGGTTTCGTAATCCCGCCCTGTCGGAGCTCAACGCCCTCGTTAACCGTCGCCACGGCAAACATGTCGGCACCGGCCGAATACATGATCTTGGCGCACTCAACAGCTCCATGACCATAAGCATCGGCCTTGACCACGCAGCACAGGCGCTGACGTGGATTCAGCAAGTTCTTATAGGCCCTCGTGTTGCGACGGAGCGCCCCGCGGTCGATCTCGACCCAGGACCAGCGCGTCAAATCGGCTTTGTTCATGATTAGTCATCCGACCCTTCGTCCATGATTCCCAGATCTTCGAGCGCATCCTTTGCCGCCAGCTCCATGGCAGGACCGATCAAATCGATAAGATCGGTCGCGATAACGCTCTTCTCACCATACTCCGTCGCCGCGGCAAAACCGGCGTAGCTGTGAAGTGCGACGGCGTACGAATACAGCAACTCCCAACGATCCATCTCGTCGCGCATGGTGGCAAGCGTGCCGGCCAAAATACCCGCGAGAACATCACCCGAACCGGCAGTTGCCAGAGAAGCCGGACCCGAGAGCGGCAGCAGCACACGCTCAACGCCACAGATAGCCGTCGTCGGCCCCTTGGCAATGACCACCAGATTGTCGGAGCCTGCAGCCCAGACAACCTTCTGCGCGGCCGCAATCGCGGTACCAAGGTCGTTCACCTCGTCACCGGCAACCAGACGCGAAAGCTCACGATAGTGCGGCGTCATAACCAACGGCTGCTCGCGACGATACATCTCGGGATTACTATCAATACCGTCAATGGCAATCTTAGCAAGGCAGTTGAGTGCATCGGCGTCCAAAATAAGCGGCACATCAAGCTCGAGCAAGCCCGAAACCACCTGCATAGCGCCGGCAGATGTCGTCATACCGGGACCGCACAGTACACAGCTGTACTTCTTTGCAATCTCGCACACAGTCATGCGCGCAGCGGCGCCAAAGGAGCCGCGGGAATCAGACGGAATAGCAAAGACGGGAATCGAAGGAAGTGCCATGCGAATAAGATTGGCGCAGGCGTCAGGAGCCGCGACTGCCACGTAACCAGCACCCGCGCGAGCTGCAGACTTGGCCGCCATAATGGCAGCACCAGGATATTGCGCAGATCCGGCGACAATAAGCACAGAGCCACGGGAATACTTATCGATATTCGTAGGTAGTGGAGCAAAGTAATCAACTAAGTCACCGGGCTCGACAATCTCGGCGGCGTGGTCGACATCATCGATGACCTCGTCAAGACGGTCGTAAAGATTGCCGCAGATCAAATCGCCAGCATACTCAGGGCCATCAGCGCTATACAGACCAATCTTGGGCGCAATCATCGTCACCGTATGCTCGGCACGAATGCAGTCGTCATCAACAACGCCCGTCTCGGCATTCAGGCCCGAGGGGACATCAATGGATACGACACAATCGGCGCATTCATTGACCGTAGGAATCCAGATGGAGAACGGCGCACGCAAATTTCCGTGGAACCCGGTACCAAAAATGGCATCGACAACAACATCGGCCTTATCGATCAAAACCTCGAGTTCGTCACGCGAGGGGCCGACGCAAACGTGCACATCGCGGCCGGCAGTACGACGAGCAACATGACGTGCCAGAGCAGCAGGAATCTCATCCGGCTCAACAGGAGAAACGATATCGACGTCCACACCCTTATGGCTCAGGATATCGGCGGCAACCCAACCGTCGCCGCCATTATTACCAAAACCGACCAGAACGAGAACCCGATCGGGATTGAGCTTCAAGACCTCGTTGGCGGCAAACTCACCCGCCAGCTCCATAAGCTCGGCCTTCGAAGTCCCTTCGCGTTCGATGATATCCTCGAGACGAACGACTTCTTCGGTACTCAAAACCGGTTTCATCTATGCTCCTAGCGTATCTTGCGAAGCATCGCCCAGGTGCTCCGTCAATGCTGAATTCTGCAGCTGCTCAAGCTCATCTAAAACAGAGCGAGCCTCTTTAAATGTCTGCGCAACGCGTTCCTTGGTGCTCACCTTTTCTTCCTTAGGCTTAGGTCGAGCATCTTCGGTAATCGCGATGGCATTCGCAACGGCTAAGTCTCCTGTAAGCGTAATGGAAAGAGCGACCTCAATAACACCCAGCTCTTGAGCGATCTCGAGTGCACGGCCCGAAAGCAGCGCCTTCGGTTTGCCGAGTTTATCACGCGTTACCGAAACATCCTTGCGACCCACGCCTTGACTAAAACCCGTGCCAAGAGCTTTAAGCACCGCCTCGCGCGAAGCAAAGCGGCTCGCATAGTGAGCAGCGGGACGCGATGATGCATCGCAATAAGCACGCTCTTCTTCGGTAAACACACGCCGAGCAAACGACGGCGTCTTTTCAAGAATTGATTTCATGCGGGAAATCTCGACGATATCAACGCCGATACCAGCTTCAGCCATGTTCACCTCCATATCGCACAGACTAAGTTATTGTAGCCCGTTCACAGAAGATGCGACAAACGAGGGTTATAAAACACAGCTACTATGTGAGACAAAAGCCCGTAAACGCAAAAAAGGGGGAGGCCGCGAGGCCTC
>CABUBY010000106.1 GCA_902489955.1 uncultured Collinsella sp.
GCTTCGGTCGCATCGAGTGCGCAGGCAACACCGGTGATCTCGGCAGCGGGATCTCCCACAGATAGCCCAACGTGATCCCAGCCCTCGGCGTCCGCCTTGGGGTAGCGCGCCAGCAGCGCGCGTTCAAGATCGGCGACGATCATGCAGCACCTACGATCGAGAGCAGCGTCTGGGCAAAGTCGTCCAGGTCAGCCGGGTCCACGCGGTCATCGAAGGAGATGCGCAGTGCGCCTAGCGCCTGCTCGCGACCAATGCCCATTGCGCTGAGCACGTGGCTCGGGTCCATGCTGCCGCTCGAGCACGCCGAGCCGGCCGAAACCTCAAAGCCGGCGGCGTCGAGCTTGACGATGAGCTCCTCGGAGTCCATGCCGTCGACGTAGATCGACACCATGCCCGGCAGGCGATCGGCCTGTACGTAGTCGCCCATGGTGGCATGAATACGCGGATGAGCCGTAAGCGTGGCGTAGAGCTTGTCGGATAAGGCCTGCAGTGTTGTACGCTCCTGGGCAACATTCGGTAACAGCGCGGAAGCGGCAGCGGCAAAGGCCAGCTGCGTGCGCAGGTCCTGCGTGCCGGCACGTCGTCCGGCTTCCTGTCCTCCGCCAAAGATGCGCGGGCGCAGCGGGGTGCGGGTCTTAACGTAGAGCGCGCCGGATGCCACAGGACCGCCAATCTTGTGGGCAGCGACGGACATAGCATCGACGCCCAGCTCTGTGACATCGAGCGGAATATGCAAGTAGCCTTGGATGGCATCGGTATGAAACAGGGCGCCGGCAGCATGTGCGGCCGCGGCCAGCTCGCGGATGGGCTGCACCACGCCGGTCTCGTTGTTAGCAACCATAATGCTCACGAGCGCCACGTTGTCGCCTAGCAGCTCGACAAGCGTGGCAGGCTCAATGTGGCCCGCGCGGCAGGGCTGCACCATGTCGACGGTAAAGCCGGCGGCACGCAGCAGCGGCAGGTTGTCCAGAATCGAATCGTGCTCGATGGCCGAAACGATCACACGGTCGCGCTTGCGGTCGCGCTGACGTGCACCCTCGGCAAGACCGAGTAGCGCCAGCTGGTTGGCTTCGGTGCCGCCGTTGGTCAGAACAATCTCAGACGGGCGAACGCGCGCGCCAAAGCTGCGGGCGATCTCGCGACGTGCAACCTCCAGACGCGCAGCGGCCTTGCGGCCGAGCGAATGCAGCGAGTTGGGGTTGACGCCGGCAAGCTCGCTGCCGTCGTATTCGCGTTGCGCAAGGAGCGCCTCGGCGCGCATGGGCGTCGAGGCGGCATAGTCAAGATTCACGGGTATGCGGTTTTGACCTGCGGTCATAAGGGTTTATGCCTCCTGTGCGGCCTCGTTGCCCAGCTTCTGCAGCAGCGCAACCTCGGCAGCGGGATCTTCGGACTTAAATACGGCAGAACCGGCCACGAGCACGTTGGCGCCGGCCTTGACGACCTCGGCAATGTTCTTGGAAGAAATGCCACCGTCGACCTCGATCAGGGGCGAAACGCCGTGACGCTCGCACATGGCCTTGAGCTCGTGGAGCTTAGCGATGGTGCCTGGGATAAAGCTTTGGCCGCCAAAGCCAGGGTTCACGCTCATGAGCAGCACCATATCGACGACGTCGATGATGCTCTCGAGCGTGCACACGGGGGTGGCGGGGTTGAGCACCACGCCGGCCTTGACGCCGCGCTGCTGCAGATGCGTGAGCGTGCGGTGCAGGTGCGTGGAAGCCTCGTAGTGCACGGTGATCATGTCGGCACCGGCGTCGGCGTACCAATCGACTGTCTCGTCGGGGTTCGACACCATGAGGTGCGCGTCGACCGGTACATCGGTGGAGCGCTTGACGGCCTTAAGGATGTCAACGCCAAAAGTGAGGTTGCCGGTAAAGTGACCGTCCATAACGTCGAAGTGCACGTAGTCGGCACCGGCGATCTTGTCGAGTTCGCCCTTGAGGTTGGCCATGTCGGCCGAAAGGACAGACGGAGCGATTTTGATGGAACCCATGGTAGAAGCCTTTCTGCGCTAGTCGGTGAGTCCGTAGAACTCTTGAGAAGGGACGCGATCGGTAAGAATCTCGAGCGCCCTATCCAAAGTAACACCGTTGTAGAGCGTTTGCTCCACGGCAAAGGTGAGCGGAATGTCTACGCCCAGTGAACGGGCAAGCTCGCTCACGCTGCGGGCCGCGACGGCGCCCTCGACAACCATATGCGTGCGCGTCTGGTACTCGTCGAGCGACACGCCGTGGGCAAATGCTCCGAGGTGCAGGTGGCAATGAGGTCGCCCATGCCGGCAAGTCCCATGCAGGTCATAGCTTGACCACCGCGGGCGTGTACCAGACGGCTGATCTCGGCCAGACCACGCGTCATGATGAGGGCAAGCGTGTTGTCGCCCGCACCAGAACCGGCGGAAATGCCGCACACGATAGCGATGACGTTTTTCATAGCGCCGCAAACCTCGACGCCGGTCATGTCCTGCGACAGGTAGATGCGGAAGGCTGTGGATAGGAGCAGGTCCTTAAAGGTCTCCCCTATCTGCGGATCTTTGCTGGCGATGACGGCGGCAGAAAGTCCACCGCGGCAGATCTCCTCGGCATGGTTGGGGCCCGAGAGGGCCGCCACGCGCGCCTCGTTGCCGATCTCGCTGGCGATGACCTCGCTCATGAGCAGGCCGGACTCGGGCTCAATGCCCTTGGTGAGGCAGAGCACCGGGGTATCGGCGGCGATAAAGGGCGCGGCCTGGTGGCACACGCTGCGAAGGTGCGTCGAAGGAACGGCAAAGATGATGGCCTCGGCGCCGTCGAGCGCCTGCACGAGCTCGGTCGTGGCGACGACGTTGCCGGGCAGCTCGTAGCCCACAAGGTAGCGGGGGTTGCGGTGTTCGCCATTGATGCCGGCGGCCGTCTGCTCGCTATGGGCCCACATGGTCACGCGCTCGGCTCCCCAGGAGCCAGAGCCAATCAGCGCAACATTCATGACTCTCTCCTACTTATCGTCGGGCTCGGTGACGCGCTTGGTAAACGAGAGCTTGGACTCCTTACCGGTCATGAGCTTTTTGATGTTCGCACGATGAGCCCACACCACGGTGATGCCGATCATCGCCATGCAAAACTTAAGTCCTAGGCTGCTGTACGGAAAGACCGCACAAGCGGCAATGGGAAGACCGATGGCCGCGGCAAGCGAGCCCACCGACACGAACTTGGTGATGGCGACGGCCACGATAAACATGCCCAGCAGCGACAGACCAATGGGCCAGTACCAGGCGAGGATAACGCCCAGACCCACGGCGATACCCTTGCCTCCATGGAAGTTGAGGTAGGGCGAGAAGATATGGCCCCACACCGCAGCCAGGCAAATGACGCCGAGCATCCAGTCGCCGGCGGCACCGGGAGCCATAATGCTCACGGGGAAGCCATAGCCCACGCTCGCAATGAGCGGACGCGCGATAAGGACGCAGATGGCGCCCTTAAGGCAGTCGAGCAGCAGCGTGAGTGCGGCCACCTTGGGGCCGGCCACACGCAGCGCGTTGGTGGTGCCGATGTTGCCGGAGCCCGCCTTGCGAATGTCGGTGTGGTTGAACACGCGGCCCAGGATAAGGCCAAACGGAATCGCTCCGATAAAGAACGAGACCACGGCGCAGATGGCGGTCAGCAGAATCGGATTATGCATCCTTTTGCTCCTTCTTCCTAAAGAAGAGTCGAATGGGTGTGCCGGCAAAGTCGAAGGTCGAGCGCATGCGGTTCTCGATGTAGCGCTGATAGGTGTCGTTGACCAGATCGCTGTGGTTGACGAAGAACGTGAACGTCGGCGGGTTGACGCCCGTCTGGGTCACGTAGTGCATGCGCAGGCGGCGCTTGCCGTCCACCACGGTATGACCGAACTCGCGCAGGTCGGTGAGGAACGTGTTGAGGCGCGAGGTGCTGATCTTTTGCGAGCGCGTCTTCTCGGCGGCGTCGACCATCGCCCAGATCTTTTCGACGCTGCGGCCAGTGAGGGCAGAGATGCGCAGGTACTGGGCCCAGGGAGCCATGACGCCCAGACGGCGGTCGATGGTCTCCATGCAGGCCTCGCGCTTGCGGTCGTCGTCGAGCAGGTCCCACTTGTTGAGCAGCACCACGATGGCGCAGCCGCGCTCGATGGCAAGGCCCATGACCTTCTGGTCCTGCTCGGTGACGCCCACGGAGGCGTCGACGACGAGCAGCGCCACGTCGGCGCGGTCGATGGCGCGCAGGCCGCGGACCATGGAGTAGTACTCGATGTTCTCGTACACGGTGCTCTTCTTACGGATGCCCGCGGTGTCGACCATGCGGTAGTGCTTGCCGTTGCGTTCGACGACCGTATCGATGGCGTCGCGCGTGGTGCCGGCAATGTTGGACACGATGGAGCGGTCGGCGCCCAGGATGCGGTTGAACAGCGAGGACTTACCGGCGTTGGGGCGGCCGATGATGGCCACGTTCAGCGCATCGGGGAACTCGTCGGCGACTTCGTCCTCTTCCTCGGGAAGCAGGGCCACGATGTCGTCGAGCAGGTCGCCCGTGCCGTGGCCGTGCAGGGCCGAGAGCGGCGTGGGCTCGCCGATGCCGAGCGAATAGAACTCCCAGATGCTGTCGTTCTCGCGATCGGGGTTGTCGAGCTTGTTCACCAGCAGAAAGACCGGCTTGTCGCAGCGCTTGAGCATGCGGGCGACCGACTCGTCCTCCTCGGTAACGCCGGTGCGGCCGTCGACCACAAACAGGATGACGGCGGCTTCCTCGGCGGCGGCGAGGGCCTGGTCGCGAATGGACGTGGCGAAGACGTCATCGCTCTTGAGCGGCTCGATACCGCCCGTGTCGACGATGGTGAACTCGCGGCCGTTCCAATCGGCCGTGTGATACGAGCGGTCGCGCGTAACGCCGCGAGACTCGTGGACGATGGCGTCCGAGGTCTGGGCCAGGCGGTTAACGAGCGTGGACTTGCCCACGTTGGGGCGTCCGACGACGGCGACGATAGGTTTCATCTGCACTCCTTTAATGGGTAGGGTCAGTGGAAATGTTAGAGTCCGCGGGCACAATGCCAAGGATGTGCTCCAGGGTATCGAGCAGCTCATGCGGCATGGTCGACACCACATGAACCTCGGCGCCGCGACTGGTAAGGCTTGCGAGTAAATCGTCACGATGATACTCGTCAAGCGTCATGCCGTCAGCGTTGAACATGAGCTTAGGCACAAAGAGCATAACCCCCGACAGATCTTGGGGCAGCTGTTCCAGAATGTCGCAGGCGACGATGAGGCCGGTCACGTCCACGTTGCCGCCAAAGTAGCGATTCTTGATGGCCGTGACGGTGCCGGCGAGTCCCTGCGGCGATTCCACGAAACGTGCCACGGTGTCGCGTGCGCTGGCGCCCGAGAGGCACAGCAGGTGCTGGCTGCGAGTGGCGATGGCCTCGCGGACGCGGGCCAGTCGCGAGGCATCGGCGGCAAGCACGTCGTCGGTCTCGTCCAGATACGAGCGGATCATGCCGATGCCGTCGTAGTACTGCGGGTAACCGTCGTAAAAGTCTGCCTCGGGAGGATCGATGCCGGCGTCCAGATAGAACTCGTCGCTCATCTGGAAGGTGTGGCGGCCAAAGCGCTCATAGGCGCGG
>CABUBY010000107.1 GCA_902489955.1 uncultured Collinsella sp.
AAATCATCGGTACGCATAGACACGTCGGATTCTCCTTATATAGCTAAAGTCCGCTATACATCCTAGCAGGCTGACGTCCCAAATGAACTACTTTTTGGCTGCTTTGCGCTCGTCGCGGATGCGGGCGCGGTCCATGGCCGCCTCGACAGCCGAGAAGCGGCAACCACAGTAGTTCTGCCGATACATGCCAAGCTCGCGCGAACGGCGTGTCGCCTCGGGGTAATACGGGCGAAAATCGCGAATCACCGGGGTGAGACCGCGGGCGGCAGCCAGACGCTCCAACACATCATTGCAGGTTTCGAACAACTGGTACGGCGAGACGGCGAGCGTCGTGCCCACAAACTCAAACCCGCGCTCCTGGGCCACGCGGCACGCCTCGGCCAAGCGCAGGGCATAGCACGCGCGACAGCGACGGGGCCGATCGGCGCCCAGCGGGGCCACGCCGGCTTCCCAACGCTCGCGGTCCTCCCCCGCCTCGATAAGCTCGATGCCCCCGTCAGCACACCACCGGCGCAGCTCGTCCAAGCGCCGCTGCCATTCATCGCGCGGCTGAATATTGGGGTTGGTCCAGCAGATCTTGGGCTCAAACCCCTCCTCGCGCAGCAAGCGAACCGGCTCAAGCGAGCACGGCGCACAGCAGGCGTGCAGCAACAACGGCTTCATCGACATCTCCTCACCCAAAAAAGCGCACGCCGAAGGACGTGTCCTCGCAGGCGACAATGCGGCGGTCGCGCAAAATGGTCCGCACGTAATACCAGTCGCCCACGCAACCCGACAAATGCAAGCCGGCAGCCAAGTAGCACAGCAGCGGATAGCCCGAAAACGCAAACCCCAAGGCAAACGCCACCGTCAAGGCAACCGTCGGCGCTAGGCAAATGACCATGTACCGCACACGCGAATACACCACGCCCTCGGCGCAGGCGTAAATCATGCAGGTTTCGCGATTCGCCCCAAAGGTCACCTTCGCGCCCGCAGGCGCCAGCAGCTTAAAAAACACACCGTGCACCAGCTCGTGCACGGCAAATGACGCCGCAGAAACCGCGGCCAAGCCGACTATCCAGCCCACAACCGCCGTCCAGCCGCCCGCGTCAGCCGCATCCAAGTCCGCAGGCCCGCCCATCAGCATAAACACCGGCACCAGGCACACGGCAAACACGCCGACTACGACCATCCCCCACACGAAGCAAGCGTGCAGAAAATCCTCGTCTTCAAACGCATGTATGTTGGAAATCTCATTCATAGCACCTTAGGATAGCGCCCCTGCCACGTACCCGTCCGCATGTGCGATAATGTCGAACGATATGCACGAATTGACCACCGCGCCGCCAGGCCTTGCGCCCGGCCGCGCTCTCACCATATGCGAAGGAGTCCCATGGCATCCAAATACTCCATGAACGACCGTCCCAGCTGGCCTCGCCGCGCCATCGTTACCGCCGGCGAGCCCTACGGCAACAAGGGCCTTCACTTTGGCCACGTCGGCGGCGTCTTTGTCCCGGCCGACTTCTTCGCCCGCTTCCTGCGCGACCGTCTGGGTCGCGAGAACGTCATCTTCACCTCGGGCACCGACTGCTATGGCTCGCCCATCATGGAGAGCTACCGCAAGCTCAAGGAGAACGAGGGCTACGACAAGTCCATTAGCGAGTATGTCGAGTCCAATCACTCCCGCCAGGCCGCGACCCTCAACAACTACAACATCAGCTGTGACATCTACGGCGGCTCGGGCCTTGAGCCGGCGGCCCAGATCCACAACGAGGTGACCGCCGAGATTATCGAGCGCCTGCACGAGCAGGGCACCATCTCCAAGCGCTCCACGCTGCAGTTCTACGATGCCAAGGCCGGCACGTTCCTCAACGGCCGTCAGGTGATCGGCCGCTGCCCCATCCAGGGCTGCAAGTCCGAGAAGGCCTATGCCGACGAGTGCGACCTGGGTCACCAGTTTGAGCCCGAGGAGCTCATCGCGCCTAAGAGCCAGCTCACCGGCGAGGTGCCCGAGCTGCGCCCGGTCGACAACCTCTACTTCGACCTGCCGGCCTACCTCGACTTTATGAAGACCTATACCGCCAAGCTCGCCCAGAACCCGCAGGTTCGTTCCGTGGTCTCCAAGACCATGGAGGAGTGGCTGCTGCCGGCTCAGCTCTACATCCAGAACAAGTTCCGCGAGGCCTTCGATGCCGTCGAGGATCAGCTTCCCGAGCACACCGTCCTGGAGCCCGAGGGCAACAAGAGCAGCTTTACCGTCACCTTCCCCAGCTGGAAGGAGCGCGACGATGCCCACGCGGTGCTCGCCAACGGCGGCGTACGTTTCCGCAGCGGCAAGGCGCTCGTGCCCTTCCGCATCACCGGCAACATCGACTGGGGCGTTCCGGTGCCCGAGGTTGACGGCGTGACCGACGTCACCTGCTGGTGCTGGCCCGAGAGCCTGTGGGCGCCCATCAGCTATACGCGTACCGTTCTCGCCCGCGACGCCCGCGCCGCCGGCGTAACCGAGGGTGTCGCCGCCCAGGACGCCGCCCTTATGGGAGAGCCCGCCGCCGATTCCACGCAGGTCCCCGCGCCCACCTACCAGCACAGCTCGCTCGACTGGCGCGACTGGTGGTGCTCGGACGACGCACAGATCTACCAGTTCATCGGTCAGGACAACATCTACTTCTACTGCATCGCGCAGACCGCCATGTGGGAAGCCCTGGGTTGGGACCTTACGCAGAGCACCGTCAGCGCCTGCTACCACCTGCTCTACATGGGCAAAAAGGCAAGCTCGTCCTCGCAGACGCCTCCCCCGCCGGCAGACGACCTGCTCAACCACTACACCTGCGAGCAGATGCGCGCGCATTGGCTGTCGCTCGGCCTGTCCGAGAAGCCGGTGAGCTTTAGCCCCAAGGCATACGACACCCGCGTGACCGGCAAGGACAAGGACGGCAACGAGGTGCGCGCCTGCGACGACAAGCGCGTCATCGACCCCGCCCTTAAGGAGAGCGCCCTTTTGACCGGCGTCTTCAACCGCCTGGCCCGCAGCTGCTTCTACGGCGTCGCCGTCAAGGAGGGCGACGAGAGCCCCTATCGCAACGGCTGCATTCCGGCCGGCGCCGCCTCTGCCACCGTGGTCGAGGCCGCCGAGCAGGCCGCCCTCGCCTTTGAGCAGGCTATGTACAAGTTCGAGACGCACCACGCGCTCGCCGTGTGCGACGATTATCTGCGCGCCGCCAACAAGCGCTGGAGCGACGCCTCCAAGGCCGCCAACAAGCTCGAGGGCGAGCAAGCCAATACCGCGATGACGCAAGCCCTCGTCGACGCCTTCACCGAGCTGCGCGTGGCGACCGTCCTGATGCACGGCATCGTCCCGGCCGGCTGCGAGCTCATCTGCGAGTACTTCGACGTTGACCCGGTCGCCTTCTTTAGCTGGGATAATATCTTTGCCTCCACGGATGAGTTTGTGGAGAGCCTGGGCGAGAAGCCCGGCGAGCACCGCGTGAAGCCGCTGCCCCCGCGCTTCGATTTCTTTAGCAAGCACGAGAGCCAGTACTAAAGCACGCCAGCAGCGGCGTGCCCGGAAAGTAGTCAATTTGGGACGGGAAGGAAAGACGGATGTCCAAGCCGCGTCGTCGTAAGCAGAAAAAGCAGGTTAAGCCCGAGCTCAAGCTCAGGCAGTTTGCCGCCACCGAGCTTTCCGACCAGCTTGCCGCCCAACACTCCGCCGCCGACCTGCCGCGCTTTATGGTCGACACGGTCGCCGGCGCCTATGCGCCTGCCGATGCCGAGCTCATGGTCGAGGGCTTCGGCGCCGCTGCCACGCGCCCGGTCACGCTGCGCGCCAACACGCTCAAGGCGACCGCCGAGGACATCGCCGCCGCGCTCGACGCAGCCGGCATCGCCCACCGCCCCGTCTCATGGTACCCGGACGCTTTCATCCTGCCCGAGGCCCAGGTATCCGATCTGTGGGATCTCGACATTTACCGCGACGGCAAAATCTATCTGCAGAGCCTGTCGTCCATGATGCCGCCGTTGGTCCTGGGCGCTCAGGCCGGCGAGGACATCCTGGACATGTGCGCGGCCCCCGGTGGCAAGACGACGCAGATCGCCGCCCTCACCCAGGGCCAGGCGCACCTCACCGCCTGCGAGATGAGCATTCCCCGCGCCGAAAAGCTTGAGTCCAACCTCCACCGCCAGGGTGCCAAAAACGTGCCCGTCATGCGTATCGACGCACGCGAGCTCGACGAGTTCTTCCGCTTTGACCGCATCCTGCTCGACGCTCCCTGCACCGGCACGGGCACCGTCATCAGCGGCAACGAGAAAAGTCTGCACGGGCTCACGGAGCAGCTGCTTTGCAAGTGCGCACGCTCGCAGCGCGCGCTTCTGGACCGCGCCATGGGTGCCCTCAAACCGGGCGGCACGCTCGTCTATTCCACTTGTTCGATCTTGCCGCAGGAAAACGAGGACGCCCTGCAAGAGGCCCTCGACAAGCACATGGACTGCGAGCTCATCCCCCTCGACGGCACGCCGAGCGAAAGCGAAACGCGCCGTGCCCAGGATGCCGGCGAGGAGCCGCATATCGAGAGCAACGCTCTCACCGAGGCCATCGCCGCCGGCCACGTCTCGTCCGTCGCCAACGGTATGCCCGGCACGCTGACCATTCCGCCTAGCCGCGACTTTGAGGGCTTCTACATTGCCCTGATCCGAAAACGCAGCTAGCGCACGGATCAAAAACTCAACAAGCTATCTCCGTGCGCGTTTGCCCTGCTGGTCGCAATGCTGTTTAAGCATCGCACGCTCCTTGCGTTCGACCCTTTTGCCCTTAATGGCCGTGACCACAAAGTAGATGACCGCGGCGGCAACGATTGCGCCCACACACAGGCCGATCGAGCCAAACATTGCTGTCAATTCCATACCGCGTCACCTCTCTTTTAAACGGGGCTTTCAAGATAGCACCTCGATACCCGCCACCACAGCTCCTTCACGTTCGCCGGCCCTTCGGTCTAACGGATGGCGCGGCGGGGAAAAATCAACTCGTCAAACGATTTAGCATTCGCAATTCCGGCTGCATCGCGCCGGCCATCATCACATAGAATCGAGCCTCCATGGATACCCTCAACGATCTAAATGAGCGCGTCGACGCCTTCGTCGGCACCAGCTCCTTCGACACGCCTGCCGCGGCAAACGACCAAGCTCCCATCGATGTACCTGCCGAGGTTCACGAGGACATCGTCGCCTCGGTCGATTTTTCCGAGGTCGAGCTCGCAGACGAGTTCACCGAGCCCCAGGTAGCCGTGACCCCCAACGGACTGCTCCCCATGGAGCCGCTGCCCATCGACGGGCGTTTGCGCAAGGCGGCCCTTCGCATGCCCGACGAGATCGAGGAGGCCAGCGGCTTTACGCTCTTCGGCCGACGCATCAAGTCGCTCATTTACACCACCGACGTCGCGGTTATCCGCAACTCCAACGCCGATGCCGTCTTTGCGGTCTACCCTTTCACGCCGCAGCCCGCCATTACGCAAGCGCTGCTGACCGTCGCCGAGTGCCCGGTCTTTGTAGGCGTGGGCGGCGGAACTACGACCGGTAAGCGCTCCGTGCAGATGGCAGCCGTCTCCGAGATGCAGGGCGCGGCGGG
>CABUBY010000108.1 GCA_902489955.1 uncultured Collinsella sp.
GTCAACCACGATGATCTTCGCCCCGCACCGGCGCGCATCGTTGAGCGCGTCAACGGCCCCCATCGTCGACGAATCGACAATGGAACGCCCCAGGTACATGATGCAGTCGGTATGCGCAAGGTCGGAGGCGGGGCTATAGCCCAGGCTGTGCCCCCAACCGGTAAGTCTGCTTACCTCGCAGGCGCCATCGGCACCGTACACGTTGGGCGAGCCCAGCGCATGCATAAAGCGATAGGCCCAGTAGCGGTCGAACGAGGGCACACCAAGTGTCATGCCCAGCGCACGGGGCCCGCGCTCGTCAACAATTCCCAAAAGACGCTCGGCAATCCTCGTCCCAGGTAATCGCATCAAACCCCGAACCATCCCGGCGGCGTCGCATGGGGTGCATAATGCGGTCACGCTCGTCAAACGGCATTGCCAGGCGATGCCGTCCGCGGGCGCAGAGGGCACGCGCCGCGCACGGATGCCCCGGCACCGGCAACTCGGCCACCACGCGACCGTCCTCAACGTGTGCCGCAAAGGCGCAATCGGCATAGCATCCCCCGCATGTGGTCACCACGGCGCGACCGTCACGCTTAACAGCAGATGCCATCTCGATTACCCCTTTCGCCAGCCAAACACAACAGGCCAACAGCCCGGCAACGAACGCCAGACCCAAAAAGCCTCCCGCACGGCAACGCCCCGCAGGAGGCCCAACGTCAAATAGACGGTACCTTACGTCTCGGACTTCTTGGCATAGATAAACCAGTAGCCGAGCGCGACCAGAACCGCGCCGCCCACGATGTTGCCCAGCGTGGCGGCGGACAGGTTAAATGCAATGCCCGCAGCGTTGAGCGCATCGGCGCCGGCGACCTTGGCACCGTAGCCGCATGCATGCATCACGGCGCCCATGGGCAAAAAGTACATGTTGGCGACGCAGTGCTCAAAACCGCAGGCCACAAAGGCGGCGATGGGCAGCAAAATGCCCACGACCTTATCGACCACGGTCTTGCCGGCGGTACCGATCCACACGGCCAGGCACACAAAGATGTTGCACAGGATGCCACGGAAGAAGATCGTCACCCAGTCGATCGTCACCTTGCCGGCGGCGACGCTCACCATGGAATTGGCAACCGCCTCGCCGTTGAGCTTGTAAATGCCGGCCATGTAAACCAAAAAGACGATGAACAGGGCACCGACAAAGTTACCGACCCATACGACGACCCAAGCCTTGAGCATCTGGACCAGGGTGATCTTTTTGCTCTTGAGCGCGCAGACCATAAGCGAGTTGCCGGTGAACAGCTCAGCACCGCACACCAGCACCAGCACCAGGCCCAGGCAAAAGCACAGGCCGCCCACGACGCGCTGGGCGCCCCAGCCCAGCGTGCTATCGCTCAAGAACACGGTAAAGAACAGACCTCCGAAGGCAATGAACGCACCGGCGAACATTGCCAACAGAAAGGCCTTTGCGACCGGCAGGTTAGCCTTGGTTACGCCGGCGGCCTCGGTCTTGGCCTCGATCGCGGCGGGCGCCAGGCAATCGGGAGCGGGGTACTCCACCTTGGAATCTGCCATGTCAATCACTTCTTTCCTAATCAGCAGGGACAAGCGCTCCTATTGCTCTTGCCCCAAGCGGACAAAGTGGGAAAAGTCGTTGGCGGCCACGGCGTCGTACACGGCGTCGACGGCGTCAAAGACCTCCGGGGACATGGGGTTGTAGAACTCCGTGTCGCCCGGCTGAATCCCAACGAAGACGATATCATCACACGATTGCTCAATCTCTTCGATCAGAATCGACAAAGGAAGCGAATGCGTGGTGAACATCGACTTGCGGGCCACGTCACGTTTGTCGAGCAAGCGGATGGCGCCGACGGGCAGCGCCATGTCGGCGGCATCGACCAAAACCAGACGCGGCGGACGCTCGCGCTTGACCTCGATGATGTCGTCCTCGGGCGTCTGACCGCCGTCGATGGTGTACCAACCGGCGATGGGTGCGTCTTCCATCTTTTTGGAGAGCACGGGGCCGGCGGCATCGTCGGCACGCAGCACGCTTCCCGCCGTGAGTACGATACCCTCAAACGGGGCGCCGTTCACACGTCCATCCACAACGTGACCCATTACTGCAACCTTCCCGTCAGATACACGCCCGACACATCGCGCACGCGCTCCACCAAATCGCGGAACTTCATTAAGAACGCGACCTGCTGGGCATGCAGGCCAAAGTCGTCATCGAACACCGAGATGCCGGCCTTGGCAGAACCGCGAAAACCGCGCTCGTCGAGCAGCGTGTCGCAGGCCTCGAGCAGCGACGGCACCGCAGCCTTGTCGAGCTGGCACTCGCCAAAGGAGCGGATGGCCTCGAACTTGGTCTTGGCCTCCCCCTCCGGCAGCGCGTCGACGAGCGAATAGAACACATCCACCGGCACCGACAGGCGCGGCTCAAAGCAATCGAGCACGCCGGTGTGGTGGCCCACGGCGAGCGTGTAGTACAGCACGTCGCAGGCCTCCTGGGGAACGTCTTCCTCGGTCTCCACAAACTTACGCGTGAGCTCGTAAAAGACCACCTGGTCGGGCGCATGGCCCAGGCAGGGGTCGGCGACGCCCTCGGCGGCCTCGTCGCTTGCGCGCGAGGCATCGCCAAAAGAGCCGCCGAGCATGCCGGGGCCCGCAAAGTAACCAGAGCGGTCCGTGAGCTCCATCTAACGGCCTCCGGCCAGCACCAGATCCTGCAGCGCCGAGTAGACCTCAACGCGGCGCGGATCGTCCTGCTTGTCGATGAGCAGCGCCATGGCACCGCGGATATCGCCCTTGGGTGCACCCTCGAGCGTATCCATAAACTCGTTGGCCAGGTCGCGGCCGTAACGGTAGCCGCTCATGGCGCGAGCTTCGCGCTCAATGGCAACGCGCAGCTTGTACGGCACGCCGGGGTGCAGAATATCGGCCTGCTCGCCGGCAGCCTCCACCGTGGTCTCGGCATGGAGCTTTTGGTCCAGCAGACCGAGCGCCATGGCAAAGCCGTAGATGGTCTGCGCGGGGCTGGGCGGGCAGCCGGGGATGTAGACATCGACCGGCAGAATCTTGTCCGTGCCGCCCCAGACGCAGTAGTTGTCGTAGAAGATGCCGCCGGTGCAGCCGCACGCGCCATAGGACACCACGATTTTGGGATCGGGTGCGGCCTCAAAGGCGCGCAGGGCCGGCATGCGCATGGCACGCGTCACGGCACCGGTGTACAGCAGCACGTCGGCGTGACGGGGCGAGGGCACGACCTTGATGCCAAAGCGCTCGACGTCGAAGACGGGCGTGATGGAACCGAAGATCTCGATCTCGCAGCCGTTGCAGCCACCGCAGTCAACACGGTAGACGTACACCGAGCGCTTGATCTTCTTAAGAAGGGTCGCCTTGGCCTTCTCGATGCTCTCGTCGAGCTCGATCTTGGTCGGGCGGTACTGAAGCCGCTCGGGCAAAAGCGTGGGTTCGGCCATGGTTACTCCTCCTTCGTATCAAAATCCATGATGATGCCCTCGACCGGTGCAGGACCGGCGGGGATCTCGGGCGCATCGGGGTTGAGCTCGCGGTCGATATACTCCGGGTTCACGCCGTGGCCGCCCAGATACTCCATGCCGGGGCCCTGGGGCTCACCGGACGCAAGCGTCTCGTTGGCGGCCATGCCGCGCGCGTTGCCGGTCTTTACGGCCGAGGCGGCGCGCAGGGCGTCGAGCTCGCGCTTGCACTCCTGACACATACCGACGGTACGGGCGGCCTGCTCGGCCTCCATGCCGCCGGCCTTTTGCAGCAGGCGCTTGGCGTAGTCGATCTCCTTGTGCGGGGCAAACGGCTTGCCGCAGCGCGAGCAGTGCTCGAGTGTATAGACGCTCTTGCTAGTGAGGTCGTCCTTGCTCATGACGGCCAGTTCAAACTCCTCGGTGAGCTTGATGGCCTCCATGGGGCAGGCTTCCTCGCAGCGGCCGCAAAAGATGCAGCGACCGTAGTCGATCGACCAGGTGATGGTATCGGCCGCAAGGTCGGTGTCCATGCGAATGGCATCGGCCGGGCACGCCACGCCGCAGGCACCGCAGGCGATGCAGAGCTCGGCATTGTGCTCGGGCTTGCCACGCATGTCTTTGTTGGTGGGGAACGGCGCAAACGGGTACTTGACCGTCGCGTCGCCGGCCTTGGCGTTAACCTTCCAAAGCTTCAGCATATTAGAGCGCCTCCTCATCGAGCGGAGCGGCCAAGGTGCCCTCGCCCGCAAGCGGCGACTTGTCGCGCCAGACGTTCTCGAACTGCTCCTTGTCGAGCACGTGGTCGCGCTTGGCGGCGACATCGGTCACCGTCACGCGGTCGGTGCAGGAGTAGCACGGGTCGAGCGAGCCGACGATCAGCGCAGCGTCGCCCACGGTGTTGCCGCGGAACATGTAGCGCAGGACCGGCCAGTTGCTGTACGTGGCGGCCTTGGCGCGCCAGCGGTAGCACTTCTGGTTATTGCCGAGCATGGCCCAGTGCACGTCCTCGCCGCGCGGCGCCTCGGTGGCGCCGATGGCGTACTTGTGCGGGGTGTACTCCCAATCCGTGGTGAGGATGGGGCCCGACGGGCAGTTCTCGAGCATGGTCTCGATCATGTCGATCGAATCGTAGACCTCCTGGATGCGAACGGCGGTACGGCCGAAGGCATCGCAGGTGTCGGCCGTGGCGGCGTGCATCTTCTGGACATCCGGATCGGCGTAGCCGTCGAAGGGATGGTCAAAGCGCACGTCGCGGGCATAGCCCGAGCCACGCATGAGCGGGCCGACCGGCGAGAAGTCGCGTGCAATCTTGCGGTCCAGAATGCCGATACCACTCGTACGCTCAATAAAGTTGGGCGTGGAGAGCAGCACGTCGACGAGCTCTTGAACCTCGGAGCGCAGCTGGTGGATGGTCGTGAGCGTGGAAAGCTTCTGCTCGGCCAAAATGTCGCGACGCACGCCGCCGATCACGTTGAGGCCGTAGGTCTTGCGGTGACCGGAGAGCTTCTCGGCCAGGTCCATGGACTTCTCGCGAACGCGGAAGAACTGCTGGAAGCCGGAGTCGAAGCCCGTGTAGTGCGACGCCAGGCCAATGTTGAGCAGATGCGAGTGCAGGCGCTCGACCTCGAGCATGATGGCGCGGATGTACTGGGCGCGCGGCGGGACATGAATACCCTGGGCGCGCTCGACGGCCTCGGCATAGGCCACCGAGTGGGCGCAGCCGCAGATGCCGCAGATGCGGTCGGCGAGGAACGTCACGGCGTCATAGTTCAGGCGCGTCTCGGCGACTTTCTCCATGCCGCGGTGCACGTAGAACAGACGGTAGTCGGCGTCGACGATCGTCTCGCCCTCGACGAACAGGCGGAAGTGCCCAGGCTCGTCGGAGGTAATGTGCAACGGGCCCATGGGGACGAGCGTGGTCTCCTTGCCCTTGGTGTCGGCCAAGAACTCGTAGTTTTCCATGTCGCTCGCGGGAGCGGGACGGAAGCGGTAGTCCATGGAGTCCTTGCGCAGCGGGTACAGGCCGCTGGGCCAGTCATCAGGCAGCACCAGGCGGCGACGATCGGGCAGACCCTCGGGGATCAGGCCGAACATGTCGCGCAGCTC
>CABUBY010000109.1 GCA_902489955.1 uncultured Collinsella sp.
GTTTATCGCGAGTTCCGCACGAACAGGAGGCCACTTAATGTGGCCTCCGTCGTGAGCAGGACTGTAGAGCAGGAAACCTAAGCCGGTGTCCCCGCTCTCCCGGGGCCGGCGGAATCTAGTTGTTCAGCATGCGGTCGAAGCTTCCCGAGTCGCCATCCCGATAGTCGGCGGTCATCAGAATCTCCTGCGGAATGCGCCCGCCCTCGCGCAGCACATTGCGGAACTGCACGCGCGTAACCATGGGCAGATCCTTGATCGTCGCCGCCAGGTTCTGCGGCACGCCCTGGTTGGCAGCCGCGGGCTCGCACTCTCCGCCGGCCTTCACGCGACGCTTATGCTCGGCGAGCATGGCGCGGTACATGCCGGCATGCAGACGAATCTCAACCACATTGGCATTGCGAGCCTGCTCGACGATGCGCGCACCCTCGCGATCGATATCGCCCACGTAGTAGACGTAGTTAAAGCGATAGCCAATCTCGGCCAGATAATCGTCCAGGGCATGCGAGACGCTCGCCTTGCATCCGCCGCCAAAAATCACGCCGCCCACCTTGATGCCAAAGAGCTTGGCGTGCTTGCGGCCACGCAGCAGCTTGACGATCTCGTCGTAGGTGTCCAGGTTCTCGACCATAATGAACGGCTTGTCGGCGCCCAGCGTAAAGAAACCCGTAAAGTGCACGGGGCGATTGGGCGCGACCTTGATCGCCTGCATGCTGATGCCCTTTTCGGTCATACGCCTGATCAGGCGCTCACCGTGCTTGCCGTCAAAAGCCTTCTCGTCGTTAAAGATCTGGTAGGCACGCTGGCGGCGCGAGGCAACCGGCGTATCGGCACCTCGGTTCTGCTCGATCCAGGCCTGGATGATTGCGATTTCCTCGGCAATCTTGCGGTTGGACATCTCGTTGTGCTGAGTGCGCTGCGGAGCCTTTTTGCCGTCCTTGCCCTCGACCTTTACGATCTGTGTCTGCTGCTCCTTGATCTTAGAGAGCGCCGTAGGCGTAGGGACAACCTTGAGCAGCTGCCTGCCTAAAACGCGGGCAAGGGCAAACGCCGAGACCTCGCCGTGGACGGACGACTTGGGCTGCTGGGCAGCAGTATCTGCTGCGGCAGACTCCGGCTTCTTCTGAGACTTGCGCTTAGAATCGCCTTGGGAATTGCGCTCGTGCTTCGGCATAGACGCCTGCTTCTGCGGACGATCGAACTTGCTCTCCTTCGCCGGCTGGCGCTTAGGCTGCCCCGAAGAAACCTCGGCCTTCGCATCCTCGTTCTGCGGCGTGGTCTTCTCGGTTGCAGTCTCGGCATGGGAACTGCGGCCCCCACGATGGCGACGGCGGCGAGGCTTGCTCGACGCGCCCCGCTCCGTCTGCTCATCAGTAGGCTGCTGACCCTTGGCCTCGGCATCAACCTCAAGCTGCGGCTCAACAGGCTTTTGCTCGCGAGCCGCCAGCTCAACGGCCTTCTCGTCCTGGGTGGTCGAAACCGACTCGCCCTTCTCCTGACGCTTTACGGGATACGCGCGTCCCGCAAAACCGCGGCCGGGACGACACGAACCCGGAGCTTTCTTGGCAGACTCCTCAACATCGTCTGCAACCTCAGAAGACTCTTCGACCTCACGCGCGGCATCCTGCTGTGCAGCCTTAAAGTGAGCACCGCGACGGCGCTTGGGCTCTTGGGCCTCCACGGGCTTTTGCTCCTTCGTGGGCTTCTGCGACTCGGCAGCAACCTCGGTCTCAACAGCCTCGGCATCCGTCTCGCCCTTTCGAGCAACGGCGCGACGGAAGCGCTCCTGCTGGGCGCGGCGCTGCGCATCGCGCTTGCCACCTCCGCCAAAACCGCCGCGTCCTGCCTTGGCCGTAAAGGCACGCACGACGTTCTCATCGAGCAACTCATCGGTATCGACATGCTCGCGCGGAGCAACTTCTTCCACAGCAGGCACGTCAGCAGAATCCTCGACGACAAAGTCTTCGACGGACTCGGTAGGTTGTTCCTGGACATCGCTGATCTCGGCATTGATGGTATAGAACGCCGGGCGCCCGTTAATGCCGCTACCCTCGATCTTTGTCACGATTTTTGCCGCGATAAGCTCATCGCGCATCGCCTTGGTGTCACATTCCTTATCGACGGAGCGGAAAATCTGCGCCAGCGCACTCGACTTAATCTTGAGCGCCTTGCGGCAGAGCAGGTCGTAGGCAACCAGCTTGGCACGCTCGGCAGAAAGCGACGTCTGGCTGCTCAGACGTTCAGCCAGGGCATCGACATTATTTTGGTTATCGGAATATACCGTCTTGGCCACGGGGCCCCTTTCATATGTACACATATACGTCTATATGGTACAACGCACGCCCTTATCCACGCAAAACATCTGCGAGAACACTCGAGCGTCACCAGCTTTTGCATGAAAAAAGGACCGAGCCCGCGAAGTCGCGGACCCGGTCTTTCCGAGTCATATAGATGTGACGTTCAACTCGTCAGGTCGACTAAGCCTTGGCGGCCTCGGCGTCGGCAGGAGCCTCAGCGGCAGCGGCGCGGCCGTACTCGGCCTTGCCCATCTCGGACCACTCGGGCTCCTCGTCGGGCATGGAACCGGCCTCCTTGCCGAAGAGCTCCTTGAGGCAGTTGACGGCGACGATGAGGCCCAGGACCATCAGCAGGACGGCGAAGACAAGCTGCAGGCCCTTGGTGGCGGCGACGGAGACGGCGGCCGTGGTGGCGGTAGCCGGGATGGTGCCGAAGAAGCCGTAAGCCTGGACAGCGGCCATGCAGCCCATGGCGCTCTGGACCAGCGAGGTGAAGGTGCAGCAGAGCAGGAAGACGACGGGCACGTAGAGCATCCAGCCCTTGCGGCCGGTACACTTGCAGAACACGGCGAGGGTGATCATGGTCATGCCGCCGAGCAGCTGGTTGGAAGCACCAAAGAGCGGCCAGATGTTGGCATAGCCACCAAAAGCGAGGGCGAGACCGGGAAGCAGGGTAACGACCGTGGCGAACCAGGGGTTGCCGAGGACCTTCATGTAGCCGGCCTTGGACTCGATGGCCAGGGCATCGTTGGTCTGGGCAAAGAACTCGGAGAACGAAGTGCGGGCGATGCGGGCGACGGCGTCGAGCGAGGTCAGGGCCAGAGCGGAGACGTTCATGGTCATAAAGACGGTAGCGAGCGTGCCGTCAACACCGAAGGCCTGCATACCGCGGGAGATGCCAGCGGCGAAGATCTGGAACGGGGTGGAAGCGACACCGGCGTTGAGGGCGCCGGTACCGGCGGTGTTCATGTCGGAGAACATGATGCCAGCGACGATGATGGCAAGGATGCCGACGAAGGACTCGACAATCATGGCGCCGTAACCGACCTTGACGGCGTCCTGCTCCTTCTCGACCTGCTTAGAAGAGGTGCCGGAAGAAACGAGGCTGTGGAAACCGGAGAGAGCACCGCAAGCGACGGAGACGAACAGGACCGGGAACATCATGCCGGAGGCAGTGGAGAAGCCGGTGAAGACCGGAGCGGTGATAGTGGCCTGACCGTTGACGCCCAGGACGACGATGCCGAGGACAGCGCAGACGATCATGACGATCATCATGATGGAAGTGAGGTAGTCACGCGGGGTCTTGAGCATCTGGATGGGCATAGCGCCAGCGAAGACAAGGTAGACCATGACGACGGCGAACCACTGGAACTTATCCAGGTAGACCGGGAACTGCATACCGACGGCGAACATGAGAACCATGAGGACCACGCCGGTGACGAACTCGGCAGCGCCGGTGAGGTTGAACTTCTTCTGGGCCCAACCAAAGGCGATAGCGACGAAGGTGAACAGGATGGAGATGGTACCAGCGCAGCCGGCGGCATAGGACTTGGTGAAGTCGATGGCACCGGTAGCAGCACCAGAAGCGTCAACGGCCGGGGTGAACATGAACGTCTTGCAGACCATGTCGGTGAAGGCGGCGATGACGATGATGCAGAACAGCCAGCAGAACAGCAGGAACAGGCGACGGCCGGTCTTGCCGATGTACTTTTCGATGAGCTGAGCGAGCGACTTGCCGTTGTTCTTCATCGAGGCGTACAGGGCACCAAAGTCATGGACGGCGCCAAAGAAGATGCCGCCGACGAGGACCCAGAGCACGACGGGCAGCCAACCAAAGGCCATGGCGACGATCGTACCCGTAACAGGGCCAGCACCGCAGATCGAGCTGAACTGGTGCGAGAACGCGGTGAAGGCGGAGACGGGCGAGAAGCTGTTGCCGTCCTTCATGCGCTTGGCCGGCGTGAGGGCCTCTTTGTCAACGCCCCACTTGTTGGCCAGCCAGCGGCCGTAGCCCAGATAGCCGCAGGCGAGCACCGCCGCGGCCACAACCATGAGCAAAACTCCGTTCATTACATTTCCTCCTCTAAAAAGAACTTCCTAGACATAAAAAATGAGGGCCGTCGGTTGCGCTCGACGGCCCTCATCTTCATCAGCCGCCCGTTATCGTACGGGCTAGCTGCATGTGCTAACCCGCATCAGATAATTACTACGCTGATAGTGTTTAGCTGATGCGTGAACATGTCTAAGAAATCCTCTTCAATCATGATGCGAACGATCCGTGCGTGTTCACATCCCCCAGTGGTTGAAAAGGAGTATGAAACTTTAGTTACCTAAAGTCAACGCAAATTTGTAATGAATTTTCAACTTTTTTGGATTTCTCGGTATAAAACGCCACTGACCTCGGACTTTACCCCACGACAGTTTTTGCATGAGAGATGCCTCTCGGGAGCGGGCGGGCGTATGCAAGGTTTCCTGCTCTACAGTCCTGCTCGCACGGAGAGCACATTAAGTGCTCTCCGGCTCGTGCGGAACTCGCGATCAACCTTATGCCCCTCGGACTGTCCCGGCCCTCTCGGGTCCTGAGCGCGACACACCGGACTGGGTTATCTGAATAAATATGGTGAAGGCCCCTTTCGGGGCCTTCTTTTTATAAAAATTCGCCTACTCGGTGGACTTCGGGTTCTAGGTCTACGTTGAATTGGTCTTTGACGGTTGCCTGGATGTGGCGGATGAGTTCGTCGACATCGGCGGCGGTGGCGTGGTCGGCGTTGACGATGAAGCCGCAGTGCTTCTCGCTCACCTGCGCGCCGCCAACGGCGTGTCCTCGCAGGCCGGCATCCATGATGAGTTTGCCGGCAAAGTAACCCTCGGGGCGCTTGAAAGTGGAGCCGGCGCTCGGCATGTCGAGCGGCTGCTTGTCCTCGCGGCGCTGGCGGTAGTCGTCCATGTCGGCCTTGATCATCGCGGCGTTGCCCGGGGCGAGATTGAAGGTGGCCGAAAGCACGATAAAGCCGTCGTCGGCGATGCGGCTCTTGCGATAGCCCAGGTTGAGCTCATCGGCATCGAATTCGATGATGTTGCCGCTACCGCGGGTGCCGTCGTCGAGCTGGCGAGCGGGTTTGTAGACGCGCACGGACTCCAGCACATCGGCCATGCAGGCGCCGTAAGCTCCGGCGTTCATGTAGCAGGCGCCGCCGACCGATCCGGGGATGCCCGAGATGGGCTCCATGCCGGTGAGGCAGGCCTCGGCTGCCGCCGCGGCGACATCGGAAAGCAAGGC
>CABUBY010000110.1 GCA_902489955.1 uncultured Collinsella sp.
CTGACGCTCCTATTTGGCAAGGTGTTTTTTAGAATCCATTTTGCGCTCGGCCTCGAAGGCTTGCCTGTCCCAATCGAGCGGAAGTCCGGCCTCGACCCATGCCTCGTAGGCCCTCCTTATGGGCTTGAGCTCCCTTTGGCCCCTCTCCAGCATCGAGATGTACTTCTCGCTGGTGCCCAGTATGGACGCCGCCCTCACCTGGCTGACCCTCGCCGCGCGCCTGGCCGCCACGAGCCCCGAGGCGTCCTCGGGCCTCCTGACCTCGTGCGGGCGCATCAGCGCCCGGTACGCCTCCCTGGCCACGTAGCGCTTGAGGCACCTCATGACCTCCCTGTCGCTCTTCCCCCGCGCCCTGGCCCTCTCGGCGTACTCGGCGGTCTCGGGGTCGCGCATGACCCTCTGCCTCGCGATCTCGTGCAGCGCGCTGTTCGCCTGCCGGTCGCCGCCCCTGTTGAGCCTGTGCCTCACGGTCTTGCCGCTCGAGGCGGGGATGGGGCAGGCGCCGCATATCGCCGCGAACGACGCCTCGGAGCGCAGCCTGCCCGGGTTGTCCCCGGCCGCGACCGCGAGCTTGGCCGCGCTCACGGGCCCGCACCCGTACATCGCCAGCAGCGCGGGGCAGTTCTCCTCCAGGGACGCCTCGATCGCGCGCTCCATGTCGAGCGCCGCGTCGCGCGCCGCCGCCCACAGGTCCGCCAGCGCGCCGAGCGCGGCGCCCAGCGCGCCCTCGGCGCGCACGGAGGGGAGCTCCTCCATCAGCCTCGGCCCCGCCATCCCGCGGAACCTCGACCTGAGCCCCTCCGGGGCGGTGGTGAGCAGCGACCTCGCGGTGTTGATCGCCGAGGTCCGCGCCTTCACCGCCCCGGAGCGCGCCGCGAGCATGCAGCGCACCCCGTCGACCCACCCGTCCTGGCTCTTGGGGGCCCCGAGCCTTGAGCCGGACATCGCCGCGCGGGCCGCCCTCTCCGCGTCCGACTCGTCGCACTTTCCCTGCCCCGGGCGCCTCCTCTGCATCCTCGCCGGGGAGAGCGCCTCGCGCACGGGCATCCCCAGCGACGCGAGGTGCCTGGTGAGGCCCGCCCCGTAGGACGACGTCCCCTCCATCGCGACGCAGGCCGGCTCCCCGGCCGCCGCGATCGCCCCGGCGAGCGCCTCGTAGCCCGCCGCGTCGGCGGGGAACTGGCGGGACAGGACCTTGCGGCCCCTCCAGTCCAGGACGCACAGCCAGTGCGAGTCGGCGTGGGTGTCGACCCCGCAGAAGACCGGCCCGCGGGCGCCGGGTATCGATTCGTTTTGCATGTCTCGCTCCGTTCTTTCCGTGCTCGCCTGGACCGGGCAGACGGCACACTGACGGGGCGCGATAGAATGCGGTTGTTCGGGTCCGCGGTATCGCTCCATGCTCCTATTAGGTCATGCGGCGGTCTCGGCTCGCCGCGGCCCGCGCGGGACATGTCAGGAAACGAGGGCAGCCCTGTGGGCGCCAGCGGAATGTGGGGTCACCGCGCGGTCCGCATCTGATGGTGTCGACGTCAATGGTATACGGGTGCACCATCGACGTCTTCAATACAGAAGATATCAGTGCGGAATGTTCTGAAAACTAAGTCCAGCACGGGCCCTGTGTTACCACTGCAGAGGGGTGCGATTCCTTGATCGCTCACTTAATCTAATAAGAAATTGAGTGAGGCCGGAGCTTTAGCTCCGACCTCCCCATATAAGGGCTCGGCAAAGCCGAGCCACCAAATTTGCATCAGCCCCCAGAACATGTTTGAGAACTGTGCCTGAAGCATGTGTCCCTAGGGCAGGAATGAGGTTGCTTTCCAACGCATTCCGCAGGGGGCGGCATTATTTTGTAGCGCGAAGCGCAGATCAAAATAATGCCGCATGCCCGAGGACGCGTTGGAAAGCAACCTCATTCCTGCCCGAACAGGTCAGTCTATCTGCGCATTTACAAATTCGTAAACTTTTTTGAAAAAAGTGCTTGCACAGTTCTCAAATCATAGGTTATTATCTTCCTCGTTGAACGCGCGGGTCTAACAAAACGAACTGCGAATCAATAACATAGCATGTCGGAGTGGCGGAATTGGCAGACGCGCTAGCTTGAGGTGCTAGTGACCGCTTTTTGGTCATGCGGGTTCAAGTCCCGCCTCCGACACCATCGCATTTGAGAAGCCTCTTCGGAGGCTTTTTTGTTACCGATAGACGGTGGGGTCCACGATGGAAACGCTTGAACGCAACGAGTGGGCAGACGTTGCCCAACTAGTCGAGATCACGAGCGATGCTGTCATCATCTGCGAGCTCGACGGAACCATTCTGCATGTGAATAATCGCTTACTTGGTTTGATGTGCGAGGAACGCGCCGACGTCATTGGTGGAGATGTTAAAGACGTCCTGTACTCGTCCGCTTTTGAACGTGCGACGGAACATCGTCTGCCATTTGAAACTGATGGCTCCGAGAACGAACTGATGCTCAAGCTGAGTGACGGCTCCTTTATCCCCGTCTTGGTTCGTGCGGGCTCCGTAACGCCTCCACGCATCTTTGGGCGCCGCGCGCCACGTGTCCTGGTGGCGCTTCATAGCATCGAAGAACAGTATTCGCACGACCGTCAGCTCAAGCGTGCTCTTTCGGAGCTTAGAGTGGCTAACAAGCGCCTCTCTGGCACGCTCTCGGTCATTATGAGTACCGTGGGCTCCGATGAGCTGCCCAGCCTACTTGATACCGTTTTGAACCAGCTTGTAGGAACGCTCGATGCTTCGGGTGCTGCTATCTATTTTTCTGAGAGCGGCGGTTTTAAACTTCGCGGTGTTTCCAAGGAGCTGTACGACAGCTACCTGCCTGAGTTTTTGCCGTATGGCGCTGGTATTCCGACGTATGTTCTTCGGGAGTCGCGTGCCTGTCGCTTGTCGATTCAACAGGACCTTGAGGGCGATAGGGCCGCCTCCGGTATGTTCATGGACCTGGACAATCGTTCTAAGCACCTGTTGCGCGTGCAGGATATGCCTCCGTACCGCAGCGAGATCTGTCTTCCCGTTTTTTACGGTACGCAGATCCTTGGCGTGCTGGAAGTTGGATGGAAACGCCCTCAGGCACCGCTCGCCTATGACGTTAATGTACTCGAGGTCATTTGCGATTACCTGTCTATCCAGCTGGTCGGCATGGCATCGAGCCTTCGCTCTCGTCGTACGGCCGAGCTTGGCCGCTCGCTCAATGTCTTGCGTGATGAGTTGTTTACCTTTCTAGACGATTCCGCCGCGGCTACCCAGGCGGTATCGTCCGAGATCTGCAATATGCTTAACTGCCATTTTTGCCCTGTTGAGTATGACGCCAGTCTGGATTCCTACGTCATAGATTTTGAAGGCGGCAGTCGCGTTGCTTTGCCGGACGATCCCGAGAAGCTATTCTTTTCCACGACGGCTCCGGCGGCACGTCTGGGGGCTGGCCCTGATGGCTTTGAGGCATCTGTTTTGGGCGGCACGAGTGCCGAGGACCTTAAACACGTCCGTATAACTCGCGTTGATGAATCGATGCCTATGGGAGGCTGGCTTAGGGCGCATGGCCTGCCTTGTCAAGGTCTCTACGTCGACTCCGGCATCGAGGCGGGGCGCCCGCGCTCTGAGGGTGATGGCAAGCACAGTAACGACGCGATTGTTCCTGCTTCTGTTGCGAAGAGCCCGACGACGCGCGCGCTGCTGCTTCGTGATGGTAGCCAAGAGCCGATTGATGATCTTGAATATGACTACTTGGTGCACTTGGCGCATGACTTTGAACTGATCTACGAAGGCGAATCTCAAAAGCGCGAGGAGCGCCATATCGCTCAGACCCTTCAGATCGGCATGAGAAATTCCCTGGGGGATGTTCCGGGTATCGCAACCGATTCGGTGTACCTGTCAGCCACGAACTCGGCGTTGGTCGGCGGCGATTTCTATACGCTCATCCGTCTTCCCGACGACTGCGCCGTCATGATTCTGGGTGATGTGTCTGGCAAAGGCATTGAGGCCGCATCGATGTCCGCGCTCGTCAAGACGGCCCTGACGGCATATGCGTGGGAGGGCGCTGGACCGGCCCGCATGGCACGCTCTCTTAACAGTATGCTCATGGGCTTTTCGAGGGTCGAGACGTTCGTGACGGCCTTTATCGCCAAGATTGACCTTAAAGCCGGACGCGCAACGTATTGTTCGGCGGGCCATCCTCCGACCATGGTCATTAGGCCAGAGTCGATGCCGCTGGGTGGCGGCGAGGCCCGTGGGGGAGAGGTCGAGCTGCTTGGATGCCAATCGGGCGTAATCGGTGCCTTTGAGAGCATGGTGTACGAGACAGGCGTGTTTACGTTCGCTCCTGGCGACATGCTCTTCATGTATACGGACGGAACGATTGAGGCCCGCGACCGCACCGGAGCGTTCTTTGGTGAGCAGCGCCTTCGTGACCTTCTGCTCTCTGTCTCGGGTGAGGGCGTATCGGGAATCTGCGGCAAGGTCTTGGGCGAGCTTGACCGATTTACCGAATCGGCGCTGGACGATGACATTGCATTGGTGTCCCTTGAGTTTTTACGGGGTCGTTCATAGACGACGCTGGGCGGGCTGAATCCGTACGGTTGGGGAAACGAATGCATCGAGTGGGCTTTTTTGGGGAACCATGGTCGTATGAATGAGTGGAATGACATAGCGGTTTTGACGCCACCAGGCGATATCGACATCGCCACGGTGCCTGCGCTGCGTCGGCGGTTGGATGCTTTGATTGGCCGCGGCGTGCGTCGTGTTGTCATCAACTGTCAGGCTGTTAGCTTTATCGATTCGACGGGCTTGGCATTCCTGCTTACGCGCGCTCGTGAGCTCATGAGGCGAGAAGGCCTGCTTTCGCTCGTCAATGCATCGGGTGAAGTTGTTCGCTTTTTGGAGATTGCTCGTCTTGTCGATATCCTTCATGTCGCGGGGCCGGCACGGGAGTCTATTCCCGCCATTCCGGTGGGGGAGCTGCCTCGCTGGAGTAAGAGCGTCGAGGTCCGTCAGGGTATCGAGAATCTTCCATACTACCGACATCGCATCGCCGAACTCCTTGAATCGCTTCCGTTGCGCCGTGACGAGCGCTACGATGTCGCATTGGCGTCGGGGGAGGCGCTGGGTAATGCCTATGACCATGCGGGCGGTATCGGGTGCGTCCTGACGGTTCAGGCCTATGGCGATCGCGTTGTGGTTGAGGTGCTTGATCGAGGTGCCGGCTATTCTATCGATGAAACGAGCGAGCCGGTCGCATCCGAGGAGCGCGGCCGTGGCATCAAGCTTATGCGTATGCTCGTCGATAACGTGGAGGTTGCTCGTCGTACGGACGGCGCCGGCACGCGCGTACAGATGGTGAAGCTGTTTAGCGGAGCGCTGGAATCGTGTGCCTAGCCAATCGCTTTAGCGCGTTTAGCTACTAAGAACATGCGGCAGACAAGTTTTTTGAAAAAAGTACTTGCGTCTTTTGGACAACTCGCGTAAATTAATAACCCGCAAGCGGACATGGCTCAGTTGGTAGAGCACAACCTTGCCAAGGTTGGGGTCGCGGGTTCGAGCCCCGTTGTCCGCTCCATT
>CABUBY010000111.1 GCA_902489955.1 uncultured Collinsella sp.
TGTGGCGGCGGCCGGTGCCTCGGTCATAGTTGCGGACTTGTTCTCCTCGTCGATCATCGACGGTTCACCTTCATGACCACGTCGCCAATCTGGACTTCGTCGCCCTCACGCAGCGTCGCGGGCTCCACGAGCTGGCGGCCGTTGACGAGCGTGCCGTTAAGCGAGTTGAGGTCCTCGATGATAAGCGCCGGGCCCTGCAGCGAAAAGCGCGCATGCGAGGCCGAGACGAACGGTTCGTTGATGCAGATGTCCGAAGATGGCGAGCGACCGACGATGACGGGGCCGAGCATGTCTACGTGGATGCCGCGGATACCGCGCGGACCCTTGTCCACATCAATCGTCCAGATAGCCGAGTCGCGGCGCTGCCCGCGCACAAGTCCCACGCCGGTCTTCATGACGGCGAGCAGGAAGATATAGAGCAGGGCGACCAGGACGATGCGGCCTGCAAAAAGGACGATATCGATGTTCATAAGCGACTATCCCCTAAATTCAAAGGTGCTCAGGCCAAACGTCAGCAGATCGCCGTTGCGCAGCGGGCAGCGCGTAATGCGGCGGTTGTTGACGAGCGTGCCGTTGGTGGAATTGAGGTCCTCGATCGACCAATCCGAGCCCGTAAAGGTGAGCTGGGCGTGGCGACGCGACACGTTGGGGTCGCGCAGGGCAATGTCGGAAACCGAGCGCTCGCGACCGATAGTCACCTGTGCGGAGGTGATGCTATGGCTCTCGCCGCTCACGACGTCGACGAGCTGGGCGAGCGGGCGCTGCGGGGCGCGAGTGCTCGCCATGTTGGAGGCGATGCCGGCTGCGGCACCTAGGCCCACGGCGGCACCGGTCGCGGCGGCTCCGCCCATGCCGGCAAGCGCGTCGCGCGAGACGGTCTGCGGCACCGGGATAGGAGCGGCGGGGTCGGGGACGCTAGGCGCGAAGGGATCTGCCACGGCAAGCGGGTCGGGAGCGGCGGCGCGAGGCGTCGGCTGCTGCTGGGGCATGGCGGCGGGGCGCTGCTGCTGCGGGGCAGCAAACTGCTGCTGGCCGGCGCGCGGGGCGCTGGCGGCACGGCTTGCCGCGGAGTTGTTCTGGCCCAGGCCGTTTTGATAGGCGCGCTCTTCTTCGTACAGGCGGCCGAGCGTGGGGGCATCGACGTTCTCGGCAAAGACCGAGAACTTGCCGGCGCGCAGCTGCGGATCGATCATAAAGCGCACGAGGGGCTCGCCGACAAAGACATAGCGGCGCTTTTCGGCCTGCGCCTTCACAAACTCGCGGACCTCGCGCGAAAGCTCGGGGTAGAACGGGGCGAGCATGGGATCGTCGTCGGCGGCGATCAGGATGGTATAGAGTGCCGGCGCCGTGTTGACGCCGTTAATCACCAGAGTCTGATCCTCCATGTCGCGAGCGGCCTGCTTGGCAAGCTTCTTAAAGGAGAACGGGGCACGGGTGGCACCGAAGATGCCGGCCACGTGGTCCTCGAAGATGTTCAGGAAGTTCACGAAAGATCACTCTCCGTATAGGTTCTTTGGTATCCGAGCAAATATAGGCATATCCCAACGATTATAGAGGATAGGGTTCCCGCAACTGCCGCCTTGGCGGCGACCGCGGCTGCAAGGCTGGCAATTTCCATATGGTGTGCAAGACAGGATGCCGCTGCGCAGCCGATGCCGGTGACGGCGATGGCGGCGATTGCGGCAAGGTTTGAGCCCTGGTCGGCACGCTTGGCATGGGCATTGAGCAGCGCAGATGACGCTGCGGCAGTTGTCGCGACCAGCACAAAGGCAGCCCAAAGGAGCGGGTCTTCCAGCGCTGCGGCAACGTTACCGAGCCCCAGCACGCCTCCGGCTGAAAGCGCGACCGTGGCCAGACGGGCAAAAAGCACGCCCATGCCCGTTGCCGCGGCGGCGCTTGCCGGGCCGAGCCAAAATGACGCGACGCCGGCGGCGACCCCAGCTGCCAGGAAGGTATTGCCAGTCAGACAGCCAAGCGCGAGTGCACAGGTGAGCGCGGCGCTCGCGGCAGCCTCGGTGCGACCCCAGGCGATCCACCAACCGGACATGGCAGCGGCAAAGATCACCGCGACGGGCAACATCGACAGGATGCCCTGCGCCTGCATGGTGGCGTTGGCCATGAGCACCAAAAAGCCCACAGCCGAGATGGCCGAGCCGATCTGGGGGGCCAGGCCAGCCGCCGCTCCGATCGCGATAGCCGCAATGACCAGGCCGGGAAGCGCCGCGACTCCGGCCGTTTGCATCAGCAAAAAGCTAAAGGTGCCGCACGTTAGCGCCGAGATAGCGTGCATGGTGTAGTCGCGCGCATGGCTCCAGCGCGTGCCCGCCCAGCCGAGCGCGGGGTCGACCTCGATGGCGTCGTCCTCGTAGTACGACGGCTCGATATCGTCGAGCTCCTGCTCGTCATCCGAAAGCTCGCCAACCATTTGCTCCAGACTGCGACGGCCCTCGCGCACGCTGCCCAGACCGGCAAGGAGTTGGTCGCAAAATGCCTCGATGCTGTTGGGGCGGTCCTGCGGCATGGGGGAGAGCGCGCTCATGAGCGCGGCCTCGGCTCCCGGGGGAAAGTGTGGTATCAGCTCGCTGGGATAGGTGGCGCCGCCGATGATGCGGTCGAGCGAGTCGGCGGGCGTGGCCGCCATAAAGGGAGCGCTGCCGCACAAGCCCTCATAGATAACGCAGGCAAGGGCAAAGACATCGGCGCGTTCGTCGACCGTGCCGGTCTCGATATCGAGCTGCTCGGGCGGCATGTAGCCGATGGTGCCGCCGCGCGAGCCGCCAAAGCCACCGGCGGACGACAGTCGCGCCATGCCAAAGTCGGTGAGCTTTACATTGCCCGAGTGGTCGATGAGCACGTTGGCGGGCTTAATGTCCAGGTGGAGTACGCCATTGCTATGGGCGAAGGTGAGCGCCTGACCCAGGGCATCGGCAATGGCCGCGGCCTCGTCAAAGGTGAGCGAGTGGCCGTCCACGCGATGCAAAAACTCGGCCAACGACATACCGTCGACATACTCCATGACCAAGTAGGCATAGGCGGTGTCGTGCGTAAAGTCGATGACCTGCACGATATTAGGATGTTGAAGCATGGCGGCAGTGTGCGCCTCGCGCAGGACATCCATGATGTCGCTGGCGGGCATGCCGGCGCCGTTGATAAGGGGGATGCGCTTAATGGCGACGCGGCGGCGCAGGTGCGTGTCGCGGCAGATCTCGATGGAGCCAAAACCGCCGGTCGCAAGTGTCTCGAGCGGCTGGTACCGCTTGAGCAGCTCGCGAGAGCTGGTGCCCTCCAAAGGAACGTCCGGCGAGAACCGGGCGGTATGTTGCGAGAAAAGCGGCATGGCCAACCCTCGTGCGTTTAAAGTTCGTTTGCGAGCGGCGGGCGTGGGGCCGAGCCATTCGCGGTGGCATAGATGCTGCTAGTGTAGCACGCTCGGGTGCATGGGGAGGATAGCGGGATGCGAGGCTGTCTGTCTGGTTTGGCCTTAGCGCTTCTTCTTGTTCTTCTTCTGCTTGCGCTGCTTGCCTTTGGTCTCCTGGGGCTTGTCGCCCTGCTTGGCCTCGGCGGCGGCCTTCTCGGCCTTCATCTTCTTGCGTTTGGTCTCGATGCGGAGTTTTTTGTTGATGCGCGCCTTGAGGAAGGGGCCAAACTGCTCGGCATCGCCGCGAACAAAGGTGTCCTTGGGGATCGTCACGCCCTGGTCGGCGAACATGGCCACAAAGATGCGCTCGCCGTCGAGCACGTGGTCGAGCTTCTCAAACGGGAAGAACTGCGACTTGCCGCTCTTGCCCCAGACCATCAGGCCGTCCTCGTTGGCGGCGACGCGGCGGTAGCGGCCGCCCATGGACTCGTCGGCCTCGACGGCATCGATAAAGTCGCGGGCGAGCGTGTGGTGGAGGTTCTTGCTCCACCAGGCCAAAAAGGCGCCGAACACGATCAGCACGACGCCGAACTTGATCCAGCTGCCGCCGGCCACCAGCATGCCGATGCCGAGCAGCGCGGCAATTGCCGCGGCGACATACAGCGAGCCACGGCGCCTGGGCGAGGCGACCAGGCGGGCGAAGTCGGTGACGAGGTCGTTTTCGTACTGATACTCGTTGAGGTACAGAATGCCGTCATCGGCCGCGGCCTGCGCCTCGAGCGCGACCTCGACCTGGTCGGCTGCTTCGGAGGGAATGAGGTTGCTCTCTGCGTCTGCCATGCTCTTTGGACTCCTATCGCGGCGGGCTCGCCGTACGGGTTATTATGAATGCAGTATGCCGTGCGACCGCATGGCCGTCGCGGCAACAAGTCTCAGTATACCCGGGGGAGCACCCATGGAATCGTTGTACCGAAAGTATCGCCCGCTCACCTTCGACTCCGTGGTGGGCCAGCAGCATATCGTCTCGACGCTCGAACACGCCATCACCGAGGGGCGCCTGTCCCACGCCTACCTGTTCTGCGGACCGCGCGGCACGGGCAAGACCACTATGGCGCGCATTCTGGCCAAGGCGCTGCTGTGCCGCAATGCCGAGGCGGCGCGCGCCGAGGGTGCAAGCGGCTGCATGCCCGACGGTACTTGCGAGGAGTGCGAACTCATCGCCGAGGGCAACCACCCCGATGTCTACGAGCTCGATGCCGCAAGCCGTACCGGCGTGGACAATGTGCGCGAGGAAATCATCAACTCCGTCAACTTTGCCCCGGTGCGCGGCAAGTACAAGATTTATATCATCGACGAGGTCCACATGCTCACGACGGCGGCGTTCAACGCGCTGCTCAAGACGCTGGAGGAGCCGCCGGCACACGTGATCTTTGTGCTGTGCACCACCGACCCGCAAAAGATTCTGGAGACCATCCTCTCGCGCTGCCAGCGCTTCGATTTCCACCGCATCGGCAACGAGGATATCGAGCATCGCCTGTCTTACGTGTGCGAGCAGGAGGGCTTCGATTACGACGACGAGGCACTCGCCATTGTGGCGCGCCATGCCAAGGGCGGTATGCGCGACGCGCTTTCCACGCTGGAGCAGCTGAGCGTCTTTGGCAACGGTTCTGTGCATGCGGACGACGCCCGCTCGCTTTTGGGCGAGGTTTCGGACCAGATTCTGGGCGAGTTTTCCCGCGCCATTGCCGATTGCGATGTTGCCGAGCTCTATGGACTGATCCGTGCGCAGGTCGAGGAGGGCAATGACCTGCTGGAGCTGACGCGCGACCTGGTGGCGCATGTGCGCGACGTGTACGTTGCCTGCGTTGCCGGTGCCCGTGCCGAGCTGTTTGAGGGCGGCTCCGAGCAGGCCGAGGCGCTTGCTGCCGAGGCCGCTGCCTTTGGCGAGCATCCTGCCGACCGCCTGGCCCGCGTGCTGACGGTGCTCGACGATGCCGCACTGGAGATGAGGGGCGCGAGCGACGTGCGCCTGGTGCTCGAGATTGCCTGCACGCGTCTGGCGCGTCCCGAGGCCGATTTAACGATTGAGGCATTGGCCGAGCGCGTGGCACGCCTGGAGGCCATGATTGCCAACGGCGCCGTGCCGGCGAGCGTGGCTGCTGCTCAGGCCGCCGCGCCTGCAGCATCCG
>CABUBY010000112.1 GCA_902489955.1 uncultured Collinsella sp.
AAGAGGACCTCGATGCCCAGCGCCGCATGGCTCATGCTCTCGGCGTCCTTAAAGGTGTCCCAGCGTCGCAGCTGCTCAAAGCGGCCCATATCGTGTAGCAGGCCGCAAAGCCATGCCAGGTCAATATCTTCTGACGACCAGCCCTGCTCGCGCGCTACGGCATCGCACGCCTCGGCCACGTGGTACGTATGCTCGATTTTGAGCGCGATGCGTGGGTTGGTGGCGTCGTAGGCATCGGTGTAGCTTTTGAAGGCCGCGCGCCCGGTCTCGATCGATAGCTGTCATAATGACTTCCTAAAAAGTTGTGTCTTTCGATCCGGTGGCAATTGTAGGCGAACTTTATTGCCACCGGTTGATATTTCTGCTGCGTTGCGAGGCGCGCTGCAGACGACTTACCAGAATGGGAGTGGCATGGTCCTTAGGATCTTTAAAATCGTCTGGCCAGTGATGCTTACCTATGTTGCAATAGGCGCGCCGTGCGGAATGATCATGGGGCAGACGGGAATGGAACCCTGGATGGTCTTTGCCCTGAGCAGCACGTTTGTGACGGGCAGCGGCCAGTTTATGATCTGCAATCTTTGGCTGGCGGGCGTACCGGCACCTTCGATTATCGCGAGCGTCGCCGCCATCTCCTCGCGCTTCGCTCTTTATTCGGCATCGATCGCACCCCATCTGGCGGGCGCCTCGAAGCGTCAGACGCTGGCTGTTGCCGCGACACTTACCGAGGAGGCATATGGCATCTCGCTTGCCAAGTTGGTTGAAGGGGAGGATTGGGGCCCGCGCGAGTCCTTTGTGCTCAACGCGATCCTCATCGCGACATGGGGCGTTTCGTGCACGATGGGCGCCGTTGTCGGCACTGTTGTCGATGTCCCCACCGCTATTGCGGGCTTTGTCTGCACATCGCTTTTTATCTGCCTGCTCTTTTCGCAGCGACTGTCGCGCGGCAACGTTGTCGCAGCGGTTTCGGGCGCGGTGTCCGTCGCCGTATGCAAGTCCTTGGGCCTCACGAATATTGCCGTGCCGGCAAGCGTCGTGGTCGGTATTGCCATTGCGCTGGCGTGCGATGCTGTATTTGACGGAAGAGGTGCCCGCGATGCCCGTTAACGAGTTCTTGGTTCTGTGGCTGTCGTCGTGGGCTGCTATCGCGTTCTTTCGCATCGCGCCGGCGTTCGCCTTGCGCGGGCGGACCCTGTCGCCCCGCATTACCGAGGCCCTGGGCTATATCCCGCCCGCTGCCTTTGCCGCGCTGGTCGCCAACGACTTGGTGAACCCCGGCGCGTTCGACGCGGGATTCTGGCCTGCCTTGGTTCCCTGGATTGCGGCCGCCGGCGTCGTGGCCGTGGCGGTCAAGACAAAATCGATGCTGTGGTGCTGCGTCTCGGGCATCGTGCTCTATATCGTCTTGTGCCTTATATAGGGCTGGCGTCGCGGGCGCCGAATCTCGTTCCATCCCAACTTGTAGAATTTTTCACCGAGCTGGTCTATTTCTTCTGGTACCATGGTCAAACTTTACTGTAGCAAAGCGTGACGTGGGCTTTTGTACCCCGTCAGCGGAAATGGGGGTTTCATGGCACAGGAAGCAACCGCCAACGAGCAAAAGAAATTCAAGATCCCGCGCATTCCGGGCGACATCATGATCTATCCGATGATCGTCGGTCTTTTGCTCAACACCTTCTGCCCGCAGGTTTTTGAGATCGGCGGCTTCTTTACGGCTGCCTGCCGCGGTGGCTCCAATACCATCGTCGCCGCGATCCTGCTGTTTGTGGGTGCCGGCATCAGCTTTAAGTCCACGCCGGGCGCCATCAAGACCGGCATCGTCGTGCTGATCCCCAAGCTGGTCGTCGCAGCGGCTCTCGGCCTGGGCGTGGCATATTTCTTTAACGACAACTTCCTGGGTCTGAGCTCCGTGTCTATCATCGGCGGCATCACGTTTTGCAACATGGCGCTCTATACGGGCATCATGGGCGAGTTCGGCGATGAGTCCGAGCAGGGCGCCGTCGGTATCCTGTTCTTTACGGCCGGCCCCGCCGTCACGATGATCATCCTCGGTGTCTCGGGTCTCGCCAACATCCCCGTCGGCACTATCATCGGATCCATCCTGCCGCTTGTTATCGGCATGGTCCTGGGCAACCTGTTCCCGTTTATCAAGAACCTGCTGGTCCCCGGCGCCAATCCCGCGATCGCTGTCATCGGTTTTCAGCTCGGTGCGTCCATGAGCCTTTCGAGCTTCATCACCGGCGGCATTTCGGGCATCCTGCTGGGCCTCATCACGCTCTTTATCGTCGGTCCCATTACCTTTGCCTTCGAGCGCCTGTGTGGCGGCAACGGCAAGGCGGCCGTTGCCTGCTCCACCATTGCCGGCACGGCCATGACCACGCCGGTCGCCCTCGCCGAGGTCGCTCCGCGCTATGCCGAGCTTGCGCCCACCGCGTACGCCCAGATCGCCACTGCCGTCATCATCACGGCAATCATGGCCCCGATTCTGACTGGCTGGGTCGATAAGAAGTTCTGCTACGGCAAAGAGGATCTGTCGGTCGAAGGCGTCGAGGCTATTGAGGAGGCCGTCGCGACCGACATCGACGGCGAGTAATCGTCGACGCGAGTCAATCAAGCCGGCGCGTGCAATTCGCGCCGTATGGGCGCCCGAACGGTGGCTGTTCTGCAGTGACGTTCGGGCGCTCTGCTATGATTCCCTTTACCCCTGCGGAGAAAGGGGTGTTTGGCGCCTGGGCGCGACTCGGGCGATTCTGGCCACTTGGATATTGAAGGGAGGGCGTCTAGTGATTAAGGCACTCAAGATCGAGATATTCCTGCTGTGCATGATTATTCTTATCGGGCTTGCCGTACGAAGCCGTCGCTCCCTGTTCTCGAGCACCCAGCAGCTTTTGTTTAGCATGCTGGGCTACACGTCTGCTGCCTACATTTTCTTCGATATGATCTGGACGCTCTCGGACGGCGTAAGCACTCCTGTAGGCATCACGGCCAACTGGATTTCCAACGCGGTCTCGTTTTCGCTGTTCGCCATCGCGTGCCTCATTTGGTTTTTCTATTCCGAGACAGTGCAGGGCTCTCGCCTTCTGACCGCGCGCTATAGGGTTGCGATCGTGACGTTGCCAACCGCTTTGGTGGTCGTGTTGGCATTTACCAGCTACTGGACGCACACTATGTTCTATATCGATACGCAGGGCGTATATCGTCGCGGAGCGCTTTATATGATTCAGCCTATCGTTAGCTACTGCTACGTCATATATACGTCCTTGCATGCCTTTATTCAGGCTCGAAAAGTCGAAAGCTTGCAAAAGAAGGCCATTTATCGCACCCTCGCCTTTTTTGCGGTTCCCGCTCTGGTGGGCGGTACCTTCCAGGTTTTGTTTTCGGTACCGGGCCTTTGCTTCGGTATAACGCTGAGCATCCTGCTGCTCTATATCGTCTATCAGGAGCAACTAATCTCGACTGACCCGTTGACTGGACTCAACAACCGTAACCGTTTTGAGACCTATATGCTGTCGCTGTTCTCGGGTGCGGACCAGGCCGATGATGTGTATCTGCTGATGATGGATGCTGACGGTTTTAAGCAGATTAACGATCACTATGGACATGTTGAGGGCGACCATGCTCTTCAGGTTGTTGCGACGGCGCTCAAGGACGTCTGCTCGCCGGCTGGTGGGTTTATCGCGCGCTATGGCGGCGATGAGTTCGTGGTGCTCCAAAAGGCAGCGGCGGAGCAGGACGTCATAGACCTGTGTTCGGCGATTGACGACGAGCTCGCGCATGCCGAGGTGCCGTATACATTGCGGATGTCTATCGGTTACGCGCGGGTCGGCGATAGTGTCGATACTTGGCAAGACTTACTTCGCGCTGCCGATTCGGAGCTCTACCGCGTCAAGGCCGAGAAAAAGAAAGCCGGCGTTCAGATTCGCTAGTAAAAAGGGGCGCACGACAGTGTTGGTCGTGCGCCCCTTTTGCGTTTGCGGGGGCCACCGGCATAATGCCCAGGCGCGTTGCGGCAGGACGGGCGTCTGCCGCCGCGACTCGGTACGAAATCAACGAGAAACAGTGTACTCCATTAAACTAAAGTATGCGAACACCCTCTCTAAAAAGGCACAGCTCGCTAGGCCTTTTTAGGTTTGTTGACGATGATGATGCCGCCGCAGACCAGCAGCAGGGCAACGATGACAGTAACGGGGCTCGTGCCGGCGCCCTCGCCAAGCAGCAGTGCGCTCAGCAGTACGCCAAAGACCGGGTTCATAAACCCAAAGACCGAGACGCGGCTGACGGGGTTGACGGCAAGCAGGCGCGACCACAGCGAGTAGGCGACCGCGGAGATAAGCGCCATGTAGATGATGAGCACGATGGCGGGGACAATCGCCGTGGGGGAGAGCGCCACCCATCAAAAAGCCGATGGCGGTGAGGACCAGGCCACCGACCAAGAACTGCCACCCGGCAAGCAAAACGCCGTCGTGCTCGCGCGAGAAGATGCCGATCAGGCAGGTCGAAAGGGCACCCGCGACGGTTGAGGCCAGGATAAAGCCCTCGCCGTCGAGCGCAAAGCCAAAGGTGCCGTCCGCGCCCGAAAGGTTGACGAGCGCGACACCGGCAAAGCCCAGTACGCAGCCGAGCACCTTGGCCGCATCGAGCTTTTCGGTGCGAAACGCCAGGGCGGCAAAGAGGATAGCCAAGAAGTTGGCGCTGGCCTCGATGATGGAACTCGACATGGCACTGGCGCGCGAGAGTCCCAGGTAGAAAAAGAAGTACTGCCCGATAGTCTGGAAGAGCGACAGGATGCAGATGGGCTTGATATCGCGTACCTGTGGGACGAGCGGTCGGCGCTGGGCTGCGCTCATGCCAACAATGACCAGCATGCCGGCAAGCGTGAAGCGCAGACCCGCGAAGAGCAACTGCGAGGCGCTGTCGTGCGCCGGGATACCAAAGAGTGCGTAACCGATCTTGATACAGGGAAAGGCCGATCCCCAGAGCGCGCAGCAAACGAGACAGCCCAGGATGAGTCCGGGCAGGGTGGCGAGATACGGCTTGCGGCTTTCCATGATGTCCTTCTCCTATACGCACAAAGCAAAAAAGAACCCGCCACCGGGCGTGCCGGTGGCGGGTGTTGTTACCCGAGGGGATTGTACCCGATGGGAAAGGTTTAGGCGAAGTAGGCTACGCCGCTCTCAAAGATCGGCATGAACTTATCGCCGGGGACATGCTCGGGCACGTTGCGGTACAGGTTGTCGCCGCGACGCTCGGCATGGCCCATCTTGCCCAGGACGCGGCCATCGGGGCTCGTGATGCCCTCGATGGCGAGCGCGGAGCCGTTGGGGTTGACGGAGAGATCCATGCTGGGCTTGCCGTCCTCGCCCACGTACTGCGTGGCGACCTGGCCGTTGGCGATAAGCTGGGCGAGTACCTCGTCGTTGGCGACAAAGCGGCCCTCGCCGTGGCTGATGGCGACGGTGTAGGGGTCGTCGAGGCTACACTGCGACAGCCACGGGGACAGGT
>CABUBY010000113.1 GCA_902489955.1 uncultured Collinsella sp.
ACCAGGGCAATGTCGCCGTCTGGCGCGGCCTGCCCGGCAAGCCACTCGGACTCAAGCTCCACTGGCTCGAAAGCGAAACCAGCATCAAGCTATCCGACCTGCCCGAAGACACGCAAAACCGCCTCAAGGCGGGTATTCCGCAAACAAGTGTCGACGATGCGCAGGACACGATATCCAAGTACCGCCACCAGATCGACGAGGAGCAGACCCGCCAGGTGATCGACGCGCAAACGATTCGCGACAACACCAATCAGGGATCGACCTCCGAATCAGATTCCGAGAAAACCGCCGAACAGTCCGCCGAGGCCGAAGCCTCCGATAAGAATTAGAAAGGGAGTGCCGCTTATGAGTCGCCGCAACACCGAGCTGCTCTTGCTCATCGCCTCGGCGTTCCCCGTCATCCTGCTGTATGCGATGTACGTCCTCACCGCGGGCGCTGCCATCTCCTTTGAGACGCTCGCCGTACCGATCGGCCTCTTTGCCGCCTTTGCCGCGGCCCACATTGCCGTGCGCATCTTGGCGCCCGGTGCCGACCCCGCCATCCTGCCCATCGTATTTATACTTTCGGGCATCGGCATCACGTTTGTGACGCGTCTCGCCCCCGCTCTCGCCATCTCACAGCTCATCATCCTGTTTGTCTCGGTGGCCCTGATGGTGGGAACGCTCGCGTTGGTTAAGAACCTCGACGTGGTCATGCGCTACAAGTACACCTTTGGCATCATCGGCATCATTCTGCTGATGCTGCCTATCTTTATCGGCACCACGATCTCGGGCTCCAAGCTGTGGATTCGCATCGCGGGCTTTACCATCCAGCCCGGCGAGTTCGCCAAGGTCTTTATCGTGCTGTTCCTGGCCGGGTACCTGGCCGAGAACCGCGAGCTGCTCTCCATCTCCAACCGCAAGATCTTGGGCTTTAAGATCCCTCGCCTGCGACTGCTACTGCCGTTGTTTGCCGTGTGGGGTGTGTGCCTGCTCGTCGTCGTCTTCGAACGCGACCTGGGTTCGGCCGTGCTGTTCTACACCATCTTCTTGCTGATGCTCTACGTTGCCACGGGGCGCTTTTCGTATGTCGTTATCGGCCTTGCGCTCTTAGCCGTTGGAGCCGTGGGCGCCTACAAGTTCCTGTCTCACGTTCAGGTGCGTTTCCAGGTTTGGGTCGATCCGTTTAAGGACGCCCAGGGTCAGGGCTACCAGATCGTCCAGTCGCTCTTCTCGCTTGCCGATGGCGGTCTGGTCGGTGTTGGCATCGGCAACGGCATGGCCAACAACATCCCTGTCGTCGAGTCCGACTTTATCTTCTCGGCTATCGGCGAGGAGATGGGCCTTTTGGGCGGCGGCGCCGTGCTCATCCTGTTTATGCTCTTTGCCGTGCGTGGCCTGACCACAGCTGCCCGCGCAAAGTCCGACCTCGCCGCCTTTAGCGCCACCGGTCTTACGGCAGCCATCAGCTTCCAGGCCTTCTTGATCGTTGGCGGCGTTACCCGCCTGATCCCGCTGACCGGCGTCACCCTGCCCTTTATGAGCCAGGGCGGCTCCTCGCTGCTGGCGAGCTTTATCATCGTCGCGCTCCTGCTGCGCGCCGGTGACGAGGCTACCGGACGCGAGGCCGAGCTTACCGGCACCGGCACCATGGCCGCCATCACCGATGATCAGGTCGCATCTGCCGCCGCCCCGACGGGCACGCGCTTTGCCACCTCGTCTTCCTACGGCAGCGGCAGCCATTCCGTCGGCTCGCGCATGCGACGTCGCCTGCTCGACACGCCTGAATCCGGTGTGCTCGGCCGCGTTGCGCTCGCCAACCGTCTAACCCGCGCGGTGCTCGCCTTTACGGCGCTGTTCGCCATCCTTATCGGGAACCTCACCTATGTCCAGGTCATTAAGGCCAAGGACTATCAGGACATGCCGACCAACAACCACACCATCGCCCGCTCCAAGTACATCCAGCGCGGCTCCATCATCACGTCCGACGGCGTGACGCTGGCCGAGTCGCTGCAGCAGGAGGACGGCACCTACGTACGCTCCTACCCCAACGGTAACCTGGCAGCGCACGTGGTTGGCTACGTGAGCCAGCAGTATGGCACCACCGCCATCGAGAGCGTCATGAACGACACGCTCACCGGTTCTAAGGACTACTCTAGCTGGAACAACGCCATCGCGTCGCTCGCGGGCCAGACCCAGCCGGGCAACACCGCCAAGCTCACCATCGACTCGCGTATCCAGACGGCGGCCGAGCAGGCACTCAAGGGCTTTAAGGGCGCTGTAGTGGTCATCGACCCGCGTACCGGCGCGGTGCTCGCATGTGCCAGCTCGCCCACCTACGACAACACCAACATCGATGCCCTGCTGCAGACGGGCGGCGGCGAGGACGGCTCCATGTACAATCGCGCCATGGACGCGCTGTACACGCCGGGCTCAACGTTTAAGGTCGTTACGCTTTCCGCGGCACTCGAGACCGGTACCTCCAGCCTTACCAGCACCTACCAGGCGCCCGGCTCCATGGACATCGGCAACGCACCGGTCACCAACTCTGCCAACGAGAGCTACGGCACCATCAGCCTGCAGCAGGCCTTTGCCGTGTCCTCCAACGTCGTCTTTGGCCAGGTGGCAAACGAAGTTGGCGCAAACACGCTCGTACAGTTTGCCAACGCCTTTGGCTACGGCCAAAAGCTCGGCCAGGACCTGACCTCCGCGGCCTCCATCATGGCCGACCCGTCGCTCATGACCGAGTGGGAGACCGCCTGGGCCGGCGCCGGCCAGCCTGTCGGCATGGACCACACGCCCGGCCCGCAGACCACCGTCATGCAAAACGCCGTGATTGCCGCCGCCATCGCCAACAGTGGCGTGGTCATGGACCCGTACTTTGTAGCCCAGGTACTTGCCCCGGACGGAACCGTGGTCAAGACCACGCAGTCCCGCTCGCTGGGGCAGGCCGTCAGCTCCGCCACGGCCGACCAGGTCAAGCAGGCCATGCTTGCCGTCGTCCAGTCCGGCACCGGCACCGATGCCCAGATCCCCGGCGTCAAGGTCGCCGGCAAGACCGGCTCGGCCGAGACCGGCGGCACCAACGTCAACTCTATGTTCGTTGGCTTTGCACCTTACGATTCACCCACGGTCGCCATCTCGGTGGCCTTGGAGGATTTCGACAAGCATGACGTCAAGGCCGCCAAGATCGCCGGTATCGTCCTGACCGCGGCGCTTGCCGCACAGGGAGCGTGATGCCCATGATCGAATCGGACACCCGAGGCGCGCCGCGGCCGAAGAGTTAGCGGCAACGCGCCACACGGCCCCAGCGGCCACATCGTAGGTACTACACACATCGTTGAGCGAATAGTTATGTTAGGAGCAGGAATGGAACAGAGGGTCCTCGGGGGAAGATACCTCCTCAAGGATAAGGTGGGAACGGGCGGCATGGCGACCGTCTACCGTGCACAGGACCAGGTCCTCGACCGCACGGTCGCCGTCAAGATCATGCTGCCGCAGTATGCCGGCGACGCAACCTTCGCCGCACGCTTTAAGCAGGAGGCCCAGGCAGCAGCCGGTCTCTCCTCCCCCTATATCGTGGGCGTCTACGATTGGGGCAAGGACGGCGACACCTATTACATCGTCATGGAGTACCTGCGCGGCACCGACCTTAAGAGCGGCATCAAGAGCCACGGCGCCCTCGACCCCAAGAAGGTCGCCCAGATCGGCTCGCAGATCAGCTCTGCGCTTTCGGTCGCCCACAAGCACGAGATCATCCACCGCGACATTAAGCCGCAGAACATCATGGTGCTGCCCGACGGCAACATCAAGGTGATGGACTTTGGCATCGCGCGTGCCAAGAACAGCCACCTCACGCAAGACAACAACGTGCTGGGAACCGCCCACTACGTCAGCCCCGAGCAGACCCGCGGTCAGGACCTCGGCCCCACCTCGGATATCTACTCGCTGGGCGTCGTGATGTACGAGTGCGCCACCGGCCGCGTTCCCTTTGACGGTGACGACGCCATCTCGGTCGCACTCAAGCAGGTCAACGAGCTGCCTATTCCGCCGAGCCAGATCAACTCCGGTGTCGACGCCGACCTTGAGCGCATCATCCTCAAGTGCATGGAGAAAGACCCGGCAAACCGCTTCCAGACCGCCGACGAGCTGCGTCAGGTGCTCAACAGCTACCTGTCGGGCCGTGCCGTCAACGTCTCGGAGCCCACGCGCATCATCGGTGCCCCCGGTGAGCTGGGCGCCACCAAGACTCGCGAGCTTTCCGATCAGACGCGCGCCATGGTGCGTCCCGTCTCGGGCGTGAGCGGCCAGAATACCACCCGTAGCTCGGTTTCGGGCTCCACCGGCTCCTACGAGGTCGAAAAGCCCAAATCCAACAAGAACAAGATCATCGCCGCCGTGGTGGCAGCCGTTGCCGTCATCGGCATCGTGGTGGCCTTTGCCACAGGACTCTTTGGCGGCGAGCAGGTCACCGTGCCCGATGTGCTGGGCAAGGACCAGCAGACTGCCGTCGAGCTGATCAAGGAAGCCGGCCTCGAGGTCGGCACCATCGACCAAAGCTACAACGACGATGTCGACGAGGGCAAGGTCGCCGAGCAGACGCCCAACGGCAACACCAAGAAGGCCAAGGGCACCAAGGTGAACCTGGTAATCTCCAAGGGTCCCAAGCCCTCCGAGAAGGTTGAGGTTCCCCATCTTGTCGGCCTGACCAAGGACCAGGCCGAGGCCGCGCTGGCAAGCGTTGGCCTGAAGGGCAACGCCTCCGAGGAGGCCAACGAGGCCGATGAGGGTCAGGTCTTTGAGCAGGGCACCGAAGCCGGTAAGGAAGTCGCGAAGGGCACGACCATCTCGTACAAGGTCTCGAGCGGCCCGGATACCACGTCCGTCCCCGATCTGACCGACATGACCGAGGCCCAGGCGCGCAACGCCCTCGATATGGCAGGCTTTGGCGTCGACGTTAGCTACCAGGAGAACGACTCGGTTACCGAGGGCACCGTGATCAGCTGGAACCCCAGTGGCAAGCAGAAGCCCGGCGCCACGATTACCGTCGTCATTGCCAAGAAGTCCGGCAAGGCCAGTGTTCCGGGCAACCTGTACGGCAAGAGCATCTCCGCCGCCGTCACCGCGCTCAACAACGCCGGTTTCTATAACATCGGCTTCTGTGACCAGAACGGCAATCCCGTAAGCGGTAACGAGGATGCCACCGTTACGGGCGTCTCCCCCACCGGCAAGCAGTCCACCGACAGCACGATCACGCTAACAGTCGCACTTTCTGGCTCGGGCTCTGACTCTGGCTCGGGCACGGGTGACGATTCCGGTACGAACAACTAGTCGCCACCCCACCGCTCATCACGGCTTTCGCCGCAAACATATTCGCTCACAGGCGCCCGCTTGCTCCCCCAGCAAGCGGGCGCCTCGTTTTTGACATGGCATGAACCAGAAGAGCCCGGCACCGTAGCGGTACCGGGCTCGATA
>CABUBY010000114.1 GCA_902489955.1 uncultured Collinsella sp.
CCGCGCGGGCGCCCCCGGTTATACAACCTCTTCGATAGGAGCTTTTCCCACATGGCAGACATCGCATTCGAGAAGGACCTCTCCGTCGCCGAGACCGGCATCGGGGGCCTCAAGGTCGTCGACCTCGCCGTCCACGGCGACTCGCGCGGCTGGTTCAAGGAGAACTGGCAGCGCGCCAAGATGACCGCCCTGGGCATCCCGGACCTCAGGGTCGTCCAGAACAACATCTCCTACAACGACAGCCGCGGCGTCACCCGCGGCATCCACGCCGAGCCCTGGGACAAGTTCATCTCCGTGGCGCGCGGCAGCGTCTTCGGCGCCTGGGTGGACCTGCGCGAGGGCAGCGAGACCTACGGGAAGGTGTTCACCTGCACGCTCGACCCGTCCAAGGCCATCTACGTCCCGCGCGGCGTGGGCAACTCCTTCCAGGCCCTGGAGGACGGCACCGCCTACACCTACCTGGTGGACGCCCACTGGTCCCTCGAGCTCAAGAAGACCTACACCTTCGTGAACCTCGCCGACCCCGAGCTCGCCATCGAGTGGCCGATTCCGCTCGATGAGGCCACCGTCTCCGAGGCCGACCTCAACCACCCGATGCTCAGGGACGTCGTCCCGATGGCGCCGAAGCGCACCCTCGTCACCGGCTGCAACGGCCAGCTGGGGCATGCGGTCCGAAAGCTGGCCGAGGAGCGCGGCGTCGCCAAGGACTTCGACTTCTGCGACATCGACACCTTCGACATGTCCGACCCGGACGCCTACGCGCAGTACGACTGGTCTCTCTACGGCACCGTGATCAACTGCGGCGCCTACACGGCGGTTGATAAAGCGGAGACCCCCGAGGGCCGTGCCACCGCCTGGAAGGCCAACGCGACCGGCCCCGCCCTGCTCGCCCGCACCTGCGCCGGGCACGGGATCACGCTCGTCCACGTGTCCTCCGACTACGTCTTCGACGGCACCGCCGAGGTGCACGACGAGGAGGAGCCCTTCTCCCCGCTGTCCGTCTACGGCCAGACCAAGGCCGCCGGCGACATCGCCGTGGCCGGCTGCCCGCGCCACTACATCATGCGCAGCTCCTGGGTCATCGGCGAGGGGCACAACTTCGTGAAGACCATGAAGGGACTGTCCGACCGCGTCGCAGACCCCGATGACAAGCTCGGGCAGGTCACCGTGGTCGACGACCAGCTGGGCCGCCTGACCTTCACGCGCGACATGGCAGCGGCCATCTTCCACGTGCTGGACGCGAAGGCCCCCTACGGCACCTACGGCTGCACCGGCTCCGGCGCCGTCAAGTCCTGGGCCGACATCGCCCGCGCCGTCTTCGAGGCGGCCAACGGCAACGGCGACAGGGTCGTGCCGGTCAGCACCGCCGAGTACTACGCCGGCGCCGAGGGCCCCATCGCCCCGCGCCCGGTCCACTCCGCGCTCGACCTGTCCAAGCTCGAGGCCGTCGGCTTCCGCATGCCCGACTGGGAGGAAGAGCTGGGGGAGTACCTTAAGACGCTCTAGCCGCTATTCAAATTCCGAAAGAAAAGCCGCCGCTTGTTAACGGCGGCTTTTCTTATGCCTGGTGTATAGCCCCGCTGCAATTAGAGCGGCAGCGGTAGCCAGACTCACCGTAAGCCCTGCAAGGGCGCCTGGAGTCTTATAGGTCATTACGATCTTATTCGTGCCCTTCTGCACACTCAGGCACGACATGCCTTTATCGGCGGCGGGCGTAAGCTCTGCGGCGGCTCCGTTAATCGTTACACTCCAGCCATCATCGTACGGGACACTCAGCAGCAAGTTACAGTCATTCTCGGCGGTATACTCGCCCTCGACATTGCCGTCCTCGAAAACCGCCGGAACAAACTCGCCCGTCTTAAGCTCGTCGATAATCTGCTCAAAGACTTCCAGATTGAGCGCGTAAAAGACCGGTTCATTGCTTTGGGGCATATCGGAATAGCCCTCTGCGACCTCCAGTGATACCGTATGCGAGCTTGGACCATCCGATGCATCTGCAATCTGGCGGATATTGTTATCGAATCGCCAAGCTTCGTTATTTATCGTTCGTTGGTCGATTGTGAGGGCGACGGGCCAATAGCTGCCGGCATTCGCATCTTTGTTGATATAGAGATAGCCGATTGATCCTGCCGGCACGGTGACGCTCCATTGCTTTGCGTCCTGGCTGTCCGCCGTTTTCGTGGCGTTAATCTCGGTGTAGAGCTCAACGTTGTGGCCGAGGATTTTGCAATACAGGTCGTTTTGTATCTCGAAGGGGTTCTCGCCCTCCAGCGTGCAGTTTTGAATGTCTTTAGAGGCCGCGATACCAAGGTTGAGCGCATAGGGGTTCACGTACTCGGCGCTTGCTGTGTCGCCTGGCTCCGGTATTGCCACGTATCCTGCGGGCGCTTGTTCGACGATGGTGTACTTGACCCCCAGCAGAGCGTCGACAGCCAGAATCGGCTCGGCATAGCGAGTCGAAAACTCGCCCACGCTGCTGTAGCCAAGGGAGTTGAGCAGCGCGATGGCCTGTGGGTTGTTGGCAGACGAATACGAAGACAGCTGATCGTACCCGAGCGCCAAGCCTTCGTTGAGTGCGGCGCTATCGGCACGCGTGGTCGTGCGGTCAATGCGATAGAACGGCGTTGGGTCGTCGTCCTGAATCGCCTTGACAGTGCTTGTTGCGGTGGCGACGTAGACACTGTTATTGTTCTCGGAATAGCCTACGTACAGCTGGTTCCACATACTATGGGCGTTGGCAAAGAGCTCAATGGCGGTAAGTGCTAAGAGGGGCAGGATGACTGCGGGACGAGATACTCGGCGCAATTTGGGGTGGTCCTTGAGCGCCTGCAGGGCATAGCCCGCTGCCCACAGCGCAAAGAAGTTCAGCAAGAAAGCCGTGCGCGAATAGAAACCGTTGGGAACGCGCATGCCGCACCAGATGTACTCGAGCGGGCTCAAAACGGAGCTGGCGACCAGGATTATCGTGACGACGAGCGTTGCGATGCGCGTCTTTATCGAAACCGCGCGATTGAACAGCAGGCTCACCGCGAGCAGCATCATGATGACGCCGCAATAGAACTGCGGTGTACTATCGTTGTTCACCCACATGCCGGGGAGAAAGCCCCTGATGAGCGATTTGAGGCTGGTTTTAAGCAGCGGCCCGAGGGCCAGGACGGGGCCGCCCTTGGACATGGCAAGGATGGTCGGCAAAAAGGTCCAGGCGGACAGAAGCAGCCCGAGCACGATGGCGCCCGTGAATCGAAGCGCTCGGTCGAGCATGAGCTTCCAGCTAAAGCCCTGCTCGGCAACGTAATCGACAAATTCGACCAGTACAAAGATGCAGAGGAACAGAATGCTGATATAGGCCGTGTACCAGCAGAACGTGACGTTAAGCGCCGTGGCGATGACAAGGCGCGCCATTCGCTGCTTGTGGATGAGCTCGTAGCAACCGTAGGCGCAAACGGGAAGCAGAATCAGGCAATCGATCCAGAGCGGGTTGCGTAGGTTGCTGACGATCCAGCTGCAAAACGTGAATGACGCGGAAAGCAGGAACGCCGCGGGCTTGGATAAGCCAAAGCGCTTTTGCACATACCAAGCGCTGCTGATGTGAATGCAGCCAAGCTTGAGCGCGGTTATGGCAAATACGAAGAGCGTCAGCTTGTCTGCGGGAAACAGCACGCAGAGCAGGTTGAAGGGGCTGGCGAGGTAGTAGCTATAGAGCCCCCATGTGTTCATGCCGAGTCCCTGCGAGAAGGAATAGCGAAGGTTTGCCTCGCCTAAAAGGACGCGGCGAAACCACGCGAAGAAGTCGATGTATTGGTATTTGAGATCGTTGGTGAGAAACGAGTTGTCGCCAAAGGGGTAGACATGGTCCGCCGCTGCAAGTGCGACAAAGAGTGCGACGGAAAACGCGAAGCAGGCGGCGTAGAACGCCACATTCTTGAGCGTGCTGTTATTGGGCTGTGTCATCAGATTCCTCGTTGGATTCTCGAATGATATAGATGGGGCGGCGCTTGGTCTCCAAGTAGGCTTTTGCCAAGTATTCACCGATGATTCCTAAGCACAGAAGCTGCATGCCGCCAAACAGCGTTATGAGGCAGGCGAGGGACGGCCATCCGCCGACGGGGTCACCCCAAACAAGCGTTTTGACCAGGATGACGATGAATCCCAGGATAGCGATGAGACAGAAAACGATACCCGTGAGGGCGGCGAGGGAGAGCGGCGCCGTGGAAAATGCGACGATGCCGTCGATGGAATAGAGGAGCAGCGACCAAAAGCTCCATTTGGTCTCGCCGGCCACGCGGTTGATGTTTACGTAGGGGAGCCATTTGGTCTTGAAGCCGACCCAGCCGTAAATGCCCTTGGAGAATCGGTTGTATTCGCCCATGGAGATGATGGCGTTGACCATAGGTCGCTTCATGAGCCTAAAATCGCGTGCTCCGTCGACGATGTCGGCCTTGGAAATGCGGTTGATGATCTTGTAGAACATACGGGCGCAGAACGACCTGATGGGAGGCTCGCCTTCGCGGGTGGTCCTGCGTGTGGCGACGTTATCGTAGTTTTCGGTCTGCAAGATCTCGTACATCTGCGGCAGGAGCGAGGGCGGGTCCTGCATGTCGGCATCCATGGTGGCGACATAGTTGCCCTTTGCGTGCTGGAGTCCTGCGAGTAGTGCCGCCTCCTTGCCAAAGTTCCGCGAGAAAGAGTGCCAGTGGATGACGTATGGATGCGCCGCCGCGGCTTCTGCTTTCATGACGGCAAGCGTTTTGTCTGCCGAACCATCGTCGATGAGGACGGCTTCAAAGGAGATCTCGGGGTACTGCTGAGTCATGATGCGAACGACGCCATCGAGCTCTTTGAGAAAGATCGGAAGTGATTCCTGCTCGTTGTAGCACGGCACGACGATGGAGATGAGCGGCATGGTGGTTTACCTCTCGCTTGGCTTGGAAGTAGGGCGGCCGGGCTGGTCATCGTAGGCGTATTTGCTGTACACGTTTACCTCCCACTGCTTTTTTTCGACCTTTGCCACGGAATCGAGGATGAATCCGGTCGCAAGGCTTAGGCCGCACAGGAACATAAACGAGGCGGCGAGCACGGCGGTGGGGAAGCGCGGAACGAGGCCGGTCTGGAAATACTCGACAACGATGGGCATGCCCAGGGCGAGACCAGTCACCGCGAACAGAAGCGCAACGAGGCTGAAGAACTTCAGCGGGCGGTAGTCCTTGAACAGCGTGCCGATCATCGCAACGACTTTAATGCCGTCGCTCACGGTGTTGAGTTTGGACTCGGAACCCTCGGGACGGTCGCGGTACTCGATGGGCACATCTTTGATGCGCCAGCGGTGGTCGACGGCGTGGATCGAGAGCTCGGTTTCGATCTGAAAGCCCTCGGAAAGCACTGGGAAGGTTTTAACGAACGGGCGGCTCATG
>CABUBY010000115.1 GCA_902489955.1 uncultured Collinsella sp.
AGCGTTCTGTTGGCGAGTTGCTCGACGAGCTGTTTGGCTTTGAATCGGTAGCCAAGCGCCAGGCGGCGCTTGAGCAGTACGATCGCGGGGAGTTGGTGCGCAAGGCGCGCTCCCGCGAGCTGCTGGGCGTGCTTAGGGACGTCGAGACTGCCGAGCGCGCTGCGCGCGAGTCTGCCGTACGGGCTGTTGACGGGTATGTCCGTCGTGTTGAGGGCGCTGCGCTTGCACGCGCTCGCAAGCAGGCGGGCATTGTTGGTCCGCTGCAGATGGAGCGGCGCTATGCTGCCTTTTTGCGTATGGAGGACAAGGCCGAGCTGCTGGCCCGTTTGGAGCAGACGCTTGCGTTTATCGAGGTAAAGCTGCGCGCCAATACGGCGGACAGGGTTCGCGCGGCGTACGATGCTGCGGGGGCTATGGTGCTGCAGGGCGTGGCGCGTCTGAGTGACGTGCGCATTGTGGATGCCGTGCCCCTAGATGCCGATCTGCTGTGCACGCAGCTGGAGCAGTTGCGTTGTGCCGCCGACGCAACGGACCTTGCGGGTATGATCACAGCGACGTTTGAGTCTGAGCTGAGCGCGACCGGGCCGCAGGGCACTGACGGGTTTGCGGGCGATGTTGCTGGCGACGTGGCGTTGGAGCGTGAACTTACCAACGTGCGCGGTGCTGCGCAGCGGGCACGCTTGGCGGCGCAGGCGTATCGGGCCGAGCGTGCCGCCCGTATTGCGGGGAGCATGGTGGAGCCGGTATCGTTGCCCGAGCCTGCGCGCGTTGCGATCGAGACGGCGTGCGATGCCGGGGAGCTTTCCGAGTTGCTCGCTCAGGTTAAGAAGTCGTTTGAGACCTACCGTCGTGTTGTTGCCGACGGCGGGTTATTCTGCGCGTTTGGCACGGGCTCGCCGCACGGCATTTGTTGCGGCACGAGCTATTTGGACTACGATTCTCGGCTTGATGAGGACGTGCTGGTGGGCGAGTACGATGGTGCAACCAGGCATACTGTTCGGCGTGAGGTTACGATTCCCGAGCTGGTGGATGAGGCTTCTGCCGAGGGCGGCGATTCGCTCAAGGTTGCCGTGGCGCGCATGCGCGAGTTTAACGGGCGTCGCTACGATGGTGTGCTGGATGAGGATCCTGCGCGCCATGTGAATGCGTTTTGGTATGGACTCAAAAAGCTCAGCCAGTATTGCGAGGCCGCCGTGCGTGTGGATGAGCGTGCTTGGGATTGCTTTATCGATAAGGTGCAGTTCGTCTACGATGAGCCCGTGGGGCGCTTGGCCATGCAGATGGACAACAAGCAGGTGGCGGCTTTTGTTGCTGCCGTGAATGAGCTTGGCACTGACGAGTAAGGGCCTGGTTTGGCGGGAGGTATCACCATGAAAATCGACATTGATGTAGATCAGCTGCGCGAGAGCCTGCTCGACCGTGCGGGGAGTGCGGCTGGCGTAGGCTTTCCGGCCGCCATGCTCGACGTAGTAGATATCGAGGCCGAGTCGCCCCAAGAGCTCCTAGCCCGAGCCGAACGCGAAGGCCTCGACCTCCGCGACTTTGCCGTCGATGACGACTGCGGAGCGTCTGACGACTGGTGACCCCGGGTCAGTTCATCCTTTTCTTCCTGAGATATAAGAGAAATCCCTTTTTGAACGTCCTTCGGGTTCCAAAAAATAGCCGATCAGTCTTTGTATCTTCCTTGCTGTCAAACTTGATAGCCGTTAGCTCGATCGTACAGATGTAGTCAGCAACTTGGAATAGCCGGTAGGCTCGTGGTGTGGCTTCTCGGTATACGATGACATCCCTTGCTAGAACGTACTCAAGCGCAGAATGAATGACCTCCGTTACAATCGGTTGGCCGTTGTCGTAGTAAATCTTAACGGTGTCGTATCGCTGGAAGAATTCCAGATGGTCGAAAAGTTCAACTGTGAGGTCTCGCCTCATTCTCTCCGCGAGACCGTTTTGGTTGCCGGCGAATTCGCTCATTCGGTATTGCAGACAGAGATAGCGTATGGGGAGATGCTGAATGAACGCGCGAAATGCGCTCAACATGTGCCTTCGCTGCTCCTTGGGAAGATCTTTGTAGTCGCCGTTTCCATTCAGTAGGGGTCCTGCATGAAAAGGCGTATTGGGAAGCGAGGACTGCGACAGGGCGCGCTCGTAGCGGTCAATGCGTTCAACGATTGCATCGTTTTGATCGTGAAAAACGAGGGTGACGAGGTAGTAGTTGGAGACGCCTCCGAGGTCGCCAGATTCGTCAACAAAGACGGAGAGTTCGCTCATGATGGGCCTCCATTTTTGCAAAAAAAATGCCGGGGGTAAGACCCCGGCTCTTGGAGGCCCCTCTTTTAGAGGGAACCATATTCTTTATACCATGAGATAGGGGTGCTTTCAAGTATAATTATAATAAGCAAACATATGTTCGTCAAACTACCTGCGAAAAGTCCTTAGCCGCCGAGATGTGGGGTAGAGCGGCTCGCAAATTGCTGACGCAATGGCGCCGGCGGTTTCCAGAGAACTGTTTAGTCTTGGCTCACATAAAAAATGCCGAGGGACATCCCCCGGCTTATTTCATTTCGGTGTCAATTCAAATGTTTTTCAATCCATCCCCTCAATAAGTTGCGGTGAAATAGGGACTGAAATGGCTGTTCAGAGGCCTATTCAATCCCTATTTCACCGCAACTTATGGGTGGGGATGGCTACGATGCCAGTGTGGCAATGACGGCTTCGTCGCCGGCGTATATGAGGGTGTTGCCGTCGGGGATGATCGTCTGGCCGTCGCGTTTGAGCATCACCACAATAAACGGATGTTTGCCTTGTGGCACGTCGCGCAGACGCTGGCCGGCCAGGCGACCGTGGGGCGTCACGGTGACCTCGCGCAGCGTAACCTCGGCACGCTCTTCGAACGTCGGGGCTGCCATCACCAGCAGATCGCCTTCCTGGATCACGGTGTCGCCATTGGGCAGCACCGGGTGCGCACCGTCTCGAAGCACCAGGACCACGAGCATGTCCGTGGCGCTGCCGATGTCCACGAGCGAGCGTCCGGCAAACGGATGGCCCGCGCCCACCTTGAGCTTTACAAACGACATGCCGTCCTCGTCGCGGTAGTCGTTAAAGGTGCGGCGCACGTCGCCGGCCGCATCGATCATATCGAGTTTCTTCGCCACCGCCGGCAGTAGCGAACCCTGCACCACAATGCTCGATACGGCAATCACAAACACCAGGTCAAATAGGTCGTGTCCGCCGGGAACGCCGGCCACCACAGCAAAGAGGCTAAAGACGACCGAAGCCGCGCCGCGCAAGCCCGCCCAGCTTACGAGCGCAACCTGGCGAGGGCTCGTCTTAAAGGGCGCCAGCAGCAGACCGACGGCGATGGGGCGGCTCGCAAAGAGCATAAACGCCATGAGCGCCAGGCCCGGCAGCAGCATCTGCGGCAGGCGTGCGGGCGTTACGAGCAGGCCGAGCAAGAAGAAGATGGTCATCTCTGCCATCTCGGTGAGGGTGTCGAAGAAGTGCGCCATCTCGACCTTACCGGTGATGTCGCTTGCGCCCAGCACAATGCCTGCAAGGTATACGGCCAAAAAGCCGTTGCCGCCCAGGTAGCTCGGCAGCGCGTAGGCGACGATGGCCACGGCGAACAAGAAGATGGTCTGCGCGCCTTCGGCCGTTGCGTGTGCGCGCTCAATCAGACGGCTGGATGTCCAGCCGATGGCAAGGCCCAACCCCACGCCCAGGATGATCTGCTTGGTCAGCAGCACGGGAATGTCGATATCGCCGCCCGCCGCGAGGGTCGCGAGCACGGCGGTGAGCATGTAGGCGACGGGGTCGTTGGAGCCCGATTCGACCTCGAGCAGCGAGTCGGTGCCGCCCCTCAGCGAAAGGCTGTGCTCGCGCAGAACGCTAAAGACGCTGGCCGCGTCGGTGGACGCCACGACCGATCCCAGCAGCAGGCCGCCGATCCAGTCGAAGCCCAGCACAAAGTGGGCGAACACGCCGGTGATGCCTGCGGTGATGACGACGCCGAGCGTGCTAAGCAGCACTGCGGGCGCTGCGACGGGCTTGGCGCGGTCGATATTGGTGTTAAAGCCGCCGTAGAACATGATGAACAGCAGCGCCGTGCTGCAGACGGTTTCGGTGAGTGCGTAGTCGCTAAAGTCGATATGCGCCGGGCCGTTGACGCCCAACAGCATACCCAGCGCGATAAAGATGAGCAGGGTGGGGAAGGGGAGCTTTTTGCCGACGGGTTTGATGGTCAGGCACAGAATAATGACGAGGCCGATAAAGAGAAGAATCTGGTTCATGGGGAGTGTCCGCTCCTGGGTGGTTGGCGTGGCACGGTCAGTTGTCTGCGGTTATTTGTACCCAAAGATGGTGGGTTTATGGGGGTTGGATTGCGGGCGTGCGCGATATCGTCATAGACGGCTGCCGTCTTTGCCTCTGCTCGGAAACCCTTTCCAGCTTTATTGCAACGGAGTACAATGGGTAACGTTTAAGTTCAACTTGAAGTTTTAGTTGCGGCACCGGGCTTCGGCCGCAATGCAAGGAGAGGCGTACCATGGCGATCTATGTGACATCTGATGCTCACGGGCACGTGCGTGCGCTTGACGAGGCCCTGTCTAAGATCTCGTTGACGTCCGACGACACGCTGTACGTGCTGGGCGACATGATCGATCGCGGGCCCGATCCGGTCGGCGTTATTAAGCTCGTGCGCTCGCTGCCCAACGCCCACGTGCTCAAGGGTAATCACGAGCAGATCATGCTCGATGCCATCATTGGCCAGGATCCGCTCGATGCCGAGACCTGGGATATCAACGGTGGCTGGACGACGCGCGAGCAGCTCAACGACATGGAATTTGAGGCATACGAGGAGCTCGTGCGATGGATGGCCGCGCTGCCGCTCTACGCGGTGGTCGAGACCGAGGAGCGCCCGTATCTGCTGGTACATGCTGGAATCGAGATGAAGGCGGCGCGCGCGTTTTTGCTTGAGCATGGCGTCGATTGTGCCGATGGCGTTGGAGCGGTGGGTGCCGATCGCGAGCTGCTGCAGCAGATGCTCGCGGTACAGTCGTCCGATGACCTGCTGTGGATTCGTCACGGCTATTGGGATGCGCCGACGGGACTGCTTTCTGCCGAGGGCGAGGGCCCGGTCGTGGTGAGCGGCCACACGCCCACGGTGTCACTTGGGCGCTATTGCGAGGTTGGCGGCCTGGCGGGGCTCGATGAGGAGTCGGGCCGCGGGCAGATTGTGCGCCTGGGTGGCGAGGATACCGCCGGCGTGCCCGATCGCATCGATATCGACTGCGCCGCCGCCACCGGCTCCGAGTTCGGCCGCGTCGGGATCCTGCGCCTGGATGATGGTGCGGAGTTCTACGCGAACATCAACCCTGGAGAATAACCTTGTTCCGCCGTTCTACCGAACGGCGG
>CABUBY010000116.1 GCA_902489955.1 uncultured Collinsella sp.
CATCATGCCGCAGAAGAAGAATCCCGACTTTGCCGAGCTTATTCGCGGCAAGAGCGGCCGTGTGTATGGCAACCTGGTGCAGCTGCTCGTGACCATGAAGGGCCTGCCGCTTGCTTATAACAAGGACTTGCAGGAGGACAAGGAGGGCGCGCTCGATACCGCCCATACGCTCATGCAGTGCCTGTCCGTTATGGCCGGTATGATTTCGACCTGGACTGTCAACGAGGATGCCATGGCGCGCGAGTGCGGCGTGGGGCACCTTGCCGCCACCGATGTTGCCGATTACCTGGCCAAGCGTGGCCTGCCGTTCCGCGAGGCACACGCCGTGGTGGGCCATCTGGTCCTGATGTGTGAGAAGCGCGGCTGCAATCTTGAGGACCTGCCGTTTGAGGTGTTCCAGGAGGCAAGCTCGCTCTTTGAGCACGACATTACCGAGGCGCTCGACATCCCGTCGATTGTCGCTGCACGCACGACCGAGGGCGGTACCGCCCCTGCCGCCGTTGCCGTGCAGCTGCAGCGTGCCGAGGCACAGCTCGTGGCCGACGAGGGCGTGTTTGGATCGCTGACCAAGGTCGTCGAGATGGGCCACGGGATAAAGTAAGGGTTTGGCCGAAGCTGTTTTTGCCATTTATTGAGGAATCATTTTTTGCTTTACGGACGTCTGCTGATGTGAGCGTCCGTATTTTGTTGCTATGGGGGAGGGGCTTGTCGAGAAGTTCTGTAGGACCTTTGGGCAGGTTGTGAAGGGGGTACGTTCGCGGGCGGCAACCGACCGTCTGCTCTGCTCGATGCGGTTGATGGGCAGTCGGATGGTACTCTAATCGAGCTTCGAAACAGAAGTGACACATATGGAACGCTTCAATAAATTGTAACGTTTCAATAAACAGCTTTTTGTTTAACTGCAGCTAAAACTCTGTTACGATGCAGTCCAGGCGGGTGCCGGAATGGGACTTGGGCACGCGCGAACCTACTTGAAAGGCTACCTTATGGCTATCGAGAAGACCTTCATCATGATTAAGCCCGACGCCGTGCGCGACCGCAAGATCGGCGAGATTGTTGCTCGCATCGAGCGCAGCGGCCTTGTCATCGAGCGCATGGAGATGACTACGCTCGAGCGCGCTACCGTCGAGGAGCACTACGCCCATCTGGCCGACAAGCCCTTCTTTGGCGGTCTCTGTGACTTTATGACGAGCGGTCCGGTCGTCAAGATGGTCGTTTCCGGTCTCTCCGCTGTTGCTAAGATGCGCACCCTCATGGGCGCTACTAATCCGCTTGACGCTGCTCCTGGTACCATCCGCGGCGACTTCGCTGTCGATGTCAACGCCAACGTGATCCACGGCTCCGACTGCCTGGAGAACGCCGAGATCGAGATCAAGCGCTTCTTTGGCTAAACCAGCTTTGACTCCTTAAAGCTGTTAGCGTGTGGCTTGGGCGCCGCGGAACTCCATCCGCGGCGCCCTTTTATTCCAAAATCTATGAAGGGGCCCGTTCGGTCATGAGTTCCGAGCGGGCCCCTGCTGTTAGCTTGTGGCACTGAGATGTTTAGGCCTCGTCGACGACCTTGAGGCCGCGCGTGTGGTCGATCTCGTTGAGGAGGTTAACGCGACGCTCGTGACGACCGCCCTCAAACTCGGCGTCGAGCCACTCGTCGACAATCATCTTGGCGAGCTCGGAGCCCACGACGCGGGCGCCAAAGGCGAGCACGTTGGTATTGTTGTGCATGCGGGAGAGCTTGGCGCTGAAGGGCTCGGAGCACACGACGGCGCGTACGCCCTCGACCTTGTTGGCAGCCAGGCTAATCCCGACACCGGTGCCACAGATGAGGATGCCCAGGTCGACGTCACCGTTGGCAACGGCCTTACCCACCTTGTAGCCGGCGATGGGGTAGTCAAAGCTCTCGGAGGTGTCGGTGCCAAAGTTCACGACCTCGCAGCCGCGCTCCTTCAGGTGCTCGGAGATGATGTTCTTGAGCTCGACGGCGGCGTGGTCGTTACCGATACCAATCTTCATGAGTGGTTCCTCTCTGGTCCGTGCGGCGGAATTGCTAAAGGTTTTACCGCGTTCGACTGCATGATAGCGCGACTTTTGTGGAAACGCTCGGGCGTTTTTTGGTCAAACGCTTTAGCATGCAACAAGACTAGCTTTTCATGTATTAATGCCGTCAGTTTGCGCTTGAACGCCGTCCGCCGGAACTTGGGTTGCGGTTTTTGATGCATTGTTATCAAATAAAAGAGCTAATTATTTTCGAGAGCCCTGTCCGTTATACAAGTAGGAGATACCTATGCCTGCCGATTCTCTTCGCGATGCCGCGTTTTGCGATGTTTTGAACCGCGAGCTTGTCTGTGCACTCGGCTGCACCGAGCCCATTGCCGTTGCCTATGCAGCGGCGTTGGCGAGCCAGACGCTTGGTTGCGAACCCGATCATATGGATGTTGCCTGCTCGGGCAACATCATCAAGAACGTCAAGAGCGTGACCGTGCCCAACTCGGGTGGTATGCACGGTATTGAGGCCGCGGCCGTGCTGGGTGCCGTGGGCGGCGACGCCAAGAGCGCGCTCGAGGTGCTCGAGAGCGTTAACGATGAAGACCGTGCACGCGTGGTCGAGCTCCTCGCCGACGCCGACTACTGCGATGTGTCGCTTGTCGAGGGCGTGCCCAACCTCTACATCAAGGTGACTGCGACGGCCGGGGGCCATACCGCGGTCGTCGAGATTACCGATCACCACACTAATGTCACGTGCCATACGCTCGACGGTATTCCGGTGTGCGGCAAGTCGGCGGGGGAGTGTGCCGCCTGCGCCGAGCGCGTGGTGGCCGAGCGTGCGGCGGATAAGGCCGACACGCCCATGTCGATTGAGTCCATCATTGACTTTATCGAGGACGGCGACATTGAGGACGCCCGCGCTGCCGTTGAGCGTCAGATTGAGCTGAATGGCGCGATCAGTGCCGAGGGCCTTGCGCACGCTTGGGGCGCCGAGGTGGGTCGTACGCTGCTGGGTGCTCGTGCCGATGACGTCGCCTGCCGTGCCCGTGCCCGTGCGGCCGCCGGGTCCGACGCCCGCATGAACGGCTGCGCGCTGCCGGTCGCCATTGTGTGCGGCTCGGGCAATCAGGGCATTACCTGCGCATTGCCCGTCATGGAGTATGCCGAGTACCTGCGTTGCGACCACGAGCGCCTGGTGCGCGCCGTGATGCTGTCCGATCTGATCGCCGTGCATATCAAGAGCTATATTGGTGCGCTCTCGGCGTTTTGCGGTGCTATTTGCGCCGCGTGCGGCGCCGGCGCTGCGATTACCTGGCTGTGCGGTGGCACGCGCGAGCAGATTGGCGCGACGGTCTCGAATACGCTCGGTAACGTGGGCGGCATCGTGTGCGACGGCGCCAAGGCGAGCTGTGCCGCCAAGATCTCGGCTGCCGTCGATGCGGCGATTCTGGGCCATGATATGGCCATGCAGGGTCGCGGCTTCCGCGCCGGCGAGGGCCTGATCCAAGATACCGTTGAGCAGACAATCGCTAGCATGGGCTACGTAGGCCGTGTGGGTATGAAGGACACCGACGTCGAGATCCTCAACATCATGATCGGCAAAACCCAAGTGTGCTAGGACAGTTCGTCGGCTATTTGGTGCTCGTAGAAGGCTTCTACTACGGCGTTGAATTCGCGGGCGAAGTCTTCCATGGTTCCGCGCCAGGTGGCTCGGCTGGGCTTGCCTTGGCCCACAAAGGCGGTTTGGATGCCGCAATCGGGGGACGGGAAGTCGCGTTTGGGATCGTTGCCCACCATAAGGACCTCGTGTGGCTCGAGCCCCATCACCTGAAGCTGCTCTAGATAGTAGGTAGCATCGGGCTTGCAGCGGGTGGTGTTTCCCATGTGCGTCACGAGTTCAAAGGGGGCGTCGGCCAGGTCGCCCCAGCCCATGCGGCACTCGATGGCCCCCTGGGGAAAGCTGGGGTTGGTAAAGAGCGCGCAACGCAGTCCAGCGTCCTGTACGGCCTGGAGCGCGGCGTGCGCGCCCGGCATAGCGTGGGCGTTAATGACATCGTCGTTCTTGTACGGAAGAACTTCGCGGTCATAGTAGGTAAACGCCTCGTAGATGAGGGGATCGGAGAGGCAGATCCCGCATCGGCGCTCGACCTCTTCTTGGTAAAACTCAAGATTGGTGCGGTTGTCCGTGCCGCTGCGGCGATTGGCGTTGAGGTCGACCAGGATGGTGCCGAGGCGTGCCATCGTGCCACCGCGGCTGCGGCGCCCGATATCCGCGAGCATCGAAGAGACATCCTTAAAATAGCGAAGGATGAACGCGTTGAGGTTGATGCTGAGAAGCGTCTCGTCCATATCGAAAACGACTGCTTTGAGCACGCGGGCACCTTTCTCGAAAAATCGATCTAGTATCGTTGGCTCCGGATACTTTACCCCAAAGCCGAATGCCTGGCTGGTTATCGTCAAGTTGCGGAGACGTGTGTTCATAAGATTACGAAAAAGTCTCCACACGAGTAAAATATCGCAGTTCACGCTTGAAATCGAACTCATTTCCCCGTAACCTATACGAACGTGATTGCATAAGCGTCACATTAGTATCTGTCGGCTCCCGAGTGTTCCTAAACGTTGTGTGCTTGTCGCACCCTTCTGTAGGTCCTAGCAATCGGGGCCCCGTAGTTCGAAAGGGGTCCACCTTTGAGTGAGATTCAGAACTCGTCCATTTTCTCTCTTGACGATGTCAATGAGGAGGAGATGAACAACCTCATCGACGGTACGATTACCGACTTTGATGAGGGCGATCTCGTTAACGGCACTGTCGTTAAGATCGAGCATGACGAGGTGCTCGTTGACATCGGATTCAAGTCCGAGGGCGTTATCCCGGTCCGCGAGCTGTCCATCCGCAAGGACGCTAACCCTGCAGACATCGTTGCACTCGGTGATCCCATCGAGGCTCTGGTTCTCCAGAAGGAGGACAAGGACGGTCGTCTGGTCCTGTCCAAGAAGCGTGCCGAGTACGAGCGTGCTTGGAACCGCATCGAGGAGAAGTTCAACTCCGGCGAGAACGTCGAGGGCGAGGTTATCGAGGTTGTCAAGGGCGGCCTGATCCTCGACATCGGCCTGCGTGGCTTCCTGCCCGCTTCCCTCGTCGACCTCCGTCGCGTCAAGGACCTCACCTCCTACATGGGCACCCGCATCGAGGCCCGCGTCATCGAGATGGACCGCAACCGCAACAACGTCGTCCTCTCCCGTCGCGTCGTGCTCGAGGAGTCCCGTAAGGCCGAGCGCTCCGAGATCCTGTCCAAGCTCAAGTCTGGTATGCGTCTTCAGGGCACCGTTTCGTCCATCGTCGACTTCGGCGCCTTCGTCGACCTCGGCGGTATCGACGGCC
>CABUBY010000117.1 GCA_902489955.1 uncultured Collinsella sp.
GCGGACCTTTCGAGCATTACGGCGGATGGCCTGTCATTCTCGCTCATTCCCCGCTTAAACGCTGCCGGTCGCATGGCCGATCCCAAGCTGGCGCTCGACCTGCTGCTTGCCCGCAATCCCATCGAAGCAAGCGCGCTGGCGGCTGAGCTCGAGGAAATCAACCGCCAGCGCCGTGAGATCGAGGCGGAGCTCACGCGCGATGCCATGGCAAAGGTCGAGGAGACCTATGACGGCGGACGCGCGATCGTCGTGGGCGGTGAAGGCTGGCACGAGGGTGTCAAGGGCATCGTGGCAAGCCGTCTGACCAACCGCTATCACGTGCCGGCGCTGCTGTTCTCGATCGAGGACGGTATCGCGCGCGGCTCTGGTCGCTCGGTGGGCAAAGTTAACCTGTTTGACGCCGTCGAGCGCTGTTCCGACCTGCTGATTCGTCGCGGCGGACATGCCGGTGCGGTGGGAGTGACCATCGAGGCATCCAAGCTCGATGAATTCCGTCGTCGCCTTTCCGCCGTGCTATCGGAGATTCCCGCCGAGGACTTTGAAGACATCGACGAGGTTGCCGCCACGGTCGACCTTTCCGAGCTGAATATCGAGACTATAGAGCAGATTTCCCGTCTTGAGCCGTTTGGCCAGGGCAACAAGGTGCCGCTGCTGGCCGCCGAGGGCGTGACGATGTGCGATCGCGCCGTGGTGGGCAAAACCGGCGAGCACATGCGCTTTGTGGCGACCGATGGCGCCGCGAGCGTGCCGGCCATTATGTTCCGCGTGCCGCAAATCGATAAGCTCATCAACTGCGATAGCGCTGTCGACTTGGTGTTCGAGGCCGTTGCCGAGCATTGGCAGGGGCGTGTGAAGCCCAAGCTCATGATCAAGGATGTTCTGGTTCGCGATACCACGCTGCCCAGCGTCGACGATCCGGCATGCGAGCTTCGTCGTGGCGTGCAGCCGGCGGATTCCGGCCTGCGCCTGGAGTCGCGTAAACGCGAGACGCTCGCCCAGCTTTCTTATACCGAGCTGACGCGCTCGCTTATCCATAGCTTTATCGGCTCGAACCAGCCGCACCGCGCGCAGGTCGAGGCGCTCGATGCCCTGGCCGATCACCAGAGTGTTCTGGCCGTTATGGGAACGGGGCGCGGCAAGTCGCTCATCTTCCATGTGCATGCCGCGCGCGAGGCGGTCCTTCGCGGGCGTGCGAGCATCTTTGTCTATCCGCTGCGTGCGCTCGTTGCCGACCAGGCCTATCACCTCTCGTCGACGATGGCAGCGCTTGGCATTGGCGTTGGCGTGCTGACCGGCGAGACCGTGGAGGCCGCACGCGATGACGTGTTCGCCGGCCTAGCTTCGGGCCGCACCGGTATCGTGCTCACGACGCCCGAGTTCCTGTCTATCCACCGTGACCGTTTCGCGCGTTCGGGCCGCATCGGCTTTGTCGTTATCGATGAGGCGCACCACGCCGGCCTTGCCAAGGGCGGCGACCGTAGCGCCTATCTTGACATGCCCGATATCCTCAAAGCCCTGGGCGACCCGGTCGTTATGGCTGCGACGGCCACCGCGACGGCTCCGGTCGTGGCCGAGCTTGCCCGCATGTTGCCAATCACTCGCACGGTGGTCGACGAGACGGTGCGCGAGAACCTGCAGCTCGAGGACGACCGCGACCTTGCGAGCCGCGAGAACCGTTTGGTGTCGATCGTGGCGACGGGGGAGAAGACCGTCATTTACGTCAATTCGCGTGACCAGTCCGTGGCGCTCGCCAAGACACTACGCAAACGCGTTCCCGACTGTGCGACCCGTATCGCGTTCTATAACGCTGGCCTTACGCGCACCGACCGCCATCGCGTAGAGGAGGCGTTTCGAGACGGCAGCCTCAGCTGCATCGTCTCGACATCCGCCTTTGGCGAGGGCGTCAACCTTCCCGATATTCGCCATGTCGTGCTCTATCACATGCCGTTTGGCGGCATTGAGTTTAACCAGATGAGCGGCCGCGCCGGTCGCGATGGCCAACCCGCCGTGATCCATCTACTCTATTCGTCGCGTGACGCCCGTATTAACGAGCGCCTACTCGACTGCTATGCGCCCGAGCGCGACGAGCTCGTCACGCTCTATCGCGCGCTGCAGACCATGTGGCGCTCCAACCGCGGCAAGACCGGGGACGATTCCTTTAGCGCGAGCGATATCGACATCGCGCAGATGTGCCTTGCCATCGATGCTCGCACGCCGGTCGACGAGCGTTCGGTGGAAAGCGGCCTGGGAATCTTCGAAGAGCTTGGTTTCTGTCGAGTTTCGGGGTTTGACGACACTCGTCGCATCGCGATGGCCGAAAACCCCGGCCGCGTGCAATTGAGCAGGTCAATTCGCTATTTGGAGGGCTTGCGCTCGCGCATGGAGTTTTCGGCTTTCCGGAGCTGGGCGCTCGATTCGTGCGCTTCTGATATGCTAGCCAAAGTTAACCGCCCGATCGTACCGCGGGCCTAGGGGAAGGGGACCTCGATGGATGCCGCAGCCCGTACCGCCCATGATTCCACCCTCCAGCCGTTTTCGGAGATGGAGCACTATAAGCATGCCGATGAGCTGCCGCCCGAGATTATGGCGGACAGCTACGACAAGCTGGAGCGCCTGTGCCTCAAATATATGAATGAGGACGACTTTTCTAAGGTTGAGCAGGCCTACTGCTTTGCCGCCGAGAAGCACTGCAACCAAAAGCGCCGCTCGGGCGAGATGTACATTAACCATCCCGTCGAGGTTGCCATCATTTTGGCCGATCTCAAGATGGACTGCGATGTGGTGTGTGCCGCGCTGCTGCACGATACCGTCGAGGATACCGAGACCTCGCTCACCGATGTTTCCGGCCTGTTTGGCGATACGGTGGCCGAGCTCGTCGATGGCGTGACCAAGCTCACCAACATCGAAGTCGACAGCATGGACGAGAAGCAGGCGCTCACGCTGCGCAAGATGTTCCTCGCCATGTCCAAGGACATCCGCGTCATCATCGTTAAACTTGCCGATCGTCTGCACAACATGCGAACGCTGGCAGCCCTGCGCGAGGATCGTCGCCTGTTTAAGGCTCGCGAGACCATGGACGTGTACGCGCCCTTGGCCGACCGCCTGGGCATGAGCTCTATTAAGTGGGAGCTCGAGGACCTGTCCTTCTTCTACCTGGAGCCCGATGCCTACCAGCGCATCGCGCGTATGGTAGCTGAGTCGCGCGAGGTCCGCGAACGCTACCTTGCCGAGACCATCAAGACGCTTACCGATGAGCTCAACCGCATTGGTCTGGAGGACTTCCAGATCAACGGCCGCTCCAAGCACTATTGGTCCATCTACCAAAAGATGAAGCGCAAGGGCAAGGAGTTCTCCGAGATCTACGACCTGGTGGCGCTGCGCGTTATTACCCATTCGGTGCGCGATTGCTACTCCACGCTCGGTGCGGTGCATACGCTGTGGCACCCCATGCCTGGTCGCTTTAAAGACTATATCGCCATGCCTAAGGTCAATAACTACCAGTCGCTCCACACGACGGTCATCGGCCCTACGGCTCGTCCGCTCGAGATTCAGATTCGAACCTACGAGATGCATGAGCAGGCCGAGTACGGCATTGCCGCCCACTGGCTATATAAGAAGTCGGGCGGATCGTCTGCTTCCAAGACCAATGACGCTCAACGTTTGGACGACCAGATCAACTGGCTCAAGCATTCGCTCGATTGGGCGGCTTCCGACGAGATCACCGATGCCAAGGAATACCTGCACTCGCTGAAGGTCGATCTGTTCGATCAGGAGATCTTTGTCTTCACGCCCAAAGGCGAGGTCATGGCGCTTCGTGCCGGCTCCACGCCGCTCGACTTTGCCTATGCCGTTCACACCGAGGTGGGAAACCACTGCGTCGGCGCCAAAATCAACGGTGCGGTGGCTCCGCTCACGCACGAGATCAAGACGGGCGACCGCGTTGAAATCCTGACTAACAAGAGTTCCAAGCCGTCGCGCGATTGGCTCAAGATCGTTAAGACACCTTCCGCCAAGTCAAAGATCCGCCGCTATTTTGCCGCTGCGACCAAGGACGACGACGCTGCCGCCGGTCGCGATATGCTGGCCAAGGACCTGCGTAAGCGTGGCTATGGCATTTCTACGCCGCGTTCGACGCGTGCACTCAACGCCGTGGCGGAGCAGTTTAACTTCAAGCAGCTCGAGGACCTGTTTGCCGCCGTCGGCGCCGGCAAGGTTGCCCCGCGCGCTGTGGGCAATAAGGTCGAGCAAATCTTGGACCCCAAGCCTGAGGAACAGCTCACCAAGGCCGAGGCTATCGCCGAGGTCGTGAAGCAGCCCGCTCGCGGCTCCAACCGCAAGCCGCAAAAGCGCGGCAAGAGCGCCAGTAACGGCATTATCGTCAAGGGCGAGAGCAACAGCGGCCTGCTGGTCCGTCTGGCTCATTGCTGCAACCCCGTGACGGGCGACGACATCGTCGGCTTCATCACGCGCGGTCGCGGCGTTTCGGTGCATCGCGCCAACTGCCCTAACGTCAAGGGTCTTATGGAACATCCCGAGCGCATGATCGATGTGGAGTGGGACGGCGCTGCCGACACCCTCTTCCAGGTCGAGATCGTGGTCGAGTGCCTGGACCGCATGGGCCTGCTCAAGGATGTCACCATTGCCATTGGCGATGCGGGCGGTAATATCCTTTCTGCCGCCACGTCGACCAACCGCGAGGGCATTGCAACCCTGCGCTTTATGGTCGAGATCTCGGACGCGAGTGGCTTGGATCCGCTGCTGGCCTCTATCAGCAGCGTTGACTCGGTCTACGACGCTCGTCGTCTTATGCCCGGCGAGGGTGGAGCCCAGCTTAAGCGCCGTGTGTAGGTGCGAGAGCCTCTCAGCATCATAGATATTGGTTACGTTCGAGGCATCGTTTGGTGCCTCGAACGTATTTTAGAAGGAGGGTATGCGCATGGGCGATATGACTTTGGACCTGACACCCCGAGGTGCGGCTTCGATTGAGGCGCTCGTCAACGGCCCCATTCAGACCAACAGTTACGCCGTGATTTCGAATGACGAGTGCTTAATCGTCGATCCGGCGTGGGAGGGCGAGCGTCTTGTGGAGCATATCCGCACCGCGCATCCTGAGGTGTGCGTACTCGGCTCTGTCTGCACGCACGGTCATGCCGACCATGTTGGCGGGGTTGCCGGGGTTCGAGCTGTCGTTGGCGACGGCGCGCTATATGAGTTGTGCGCTAAGGACGTGACGGTACCTCGCGCAAATATCGAGGAGCAGCGCACCATGTGGGGTATCGAGACGCCCGATCCGGGTGAGCCGACGCGTTTGCTTGTCGAGGGCGATACAATCGAGGTGGGCGACGTCTGCCTGCAGGTGAT
>CABUBY010000118.1 GCA_902489955.1 uncultured Collinsella sp.
GCTATCCACGACACCGTGCACGAGATGGCCCGCGACGAGGCCCGCCACGGCAAGGCTTTCGCCGGCCTGCTCAAGCGCTACTTCGGCTAAGCCAGCAACCTGAGACATAACCTCTAGCTCGATGAGGCCCGGACCGCATGGTTCGGGCCTTTTTCGTGCCTCACAAACTTGTTAACTACCTGAAATAGGACCGCCTTCGGCATCGGCTTCTCGTCAAAAACTAAGTGAGTAGACTTTTTGGAACTTGCCGAGCAGACCATCCATATCACTTTATAAAGCCGCAGGTAAATGCCTTGTTGCAAAACGACCTAGTCGCCAAAGTGCCAAAAGTCTACTCACTTAGATTCGCAGCCGTCCACGATCGAGCCATTTTGTGTCTAACGGGCATCTTTCCGTCGATTACTCCCAATTTTGTCCAGTCAACGAATAGTTCAGACCTGAGTAATGTCTCAGCCCTTTGCTCATCTGAGCTTTTATCACGATATTCAGCATCGAGCATCCTGCATACGGCCTTAACGATCGCGCGGAATCTATCCTCATCCGATATCTGTCTGTGTGTCAGGAGAAGCACATCGTAGCCCATGGCCTGAAGGGCCGTCATGCGGTCAGCGTCACGCAAGCCATCCCCTGCGCGTCCGTGCGAGGCCTTTCCCTGACATTCAATGGCCACCTGTCGCCTGCCGTCCGGCGAAGACAGAAGTATGTCGATATATACACGGGACTTTCCCACAATCGCTCGAGCACTTGTGCTTAGCATCACTTCAACATTAAGCTCTATGTCGCAAAAACCTTCGCCTCCCAGGGATCGCGGCAGTGCAAGTAGCAAATACGCCTCGACCTCAAAAGGCGACGCGGCACCCAATGGAACGAGTTGCGACACCGTCCTAAATCTATTGCCGTAACGTATCCCGCAAACATCTGAACAAAAACGGTCAAGGTCTCCGCCCAAAACCAAAGCGTCTCGACGCCATAAATTTGAGGCGGTGCCGTCCTCGGACGGGCAGCGCACCCAACCGAACGTTGTCGAGATCGCGCCCGAATCAATTGCACGCGAAAACTCCGCCTCAAGTGCCGCAGGCAGAGCGCACACCGCAAACAAGCCACACATCTCCGCCAATACCAAAAGAAGCTGAAGATCCGTCAGATGCCGCGACATGATGAATGCCGTCAGTAGAGGAGACGTAATCAAAAACCCATGCTCCGTTTCCAGTACGGATTCCCTGGGAAGCTCACCAAGAAACAGCCGCTGCCTAATGCTGGCAGGACAAGTCCGTTTGTTTCTCGTCTGAACCAATGTATACAACGGAAAACCGAGCGCGACCGCAGCCGTCGGGTTGCGGGCGAGATCATATCGCTGCCGGTCTTCTTCCGGTCGTGGAAGCGGCGGACACAGAGCGCGGACCTGAGGGGGCAAACGCCAGTACCTAAAAGCCGATATGTCACAAAGTAGATCTTTCATAGGCACAGGAAAACACGAATTTCAACCCAGTCAGTCACGCATTGGCGCGAACGCGCCAAAAATGGTGCCGAACGGACTGCCAAGTTTTCAACAGCCCTCCCCAACTGGCCAAAAGCTTGCCGAGAGCTGGACGAAGTTCTGTTGAAAACCCCATTTTTTTCTCATGCAGAAGCTTTGCGCGACAAGTGAGTAGACTTTTTTGAACATCCCGAGCAGCCCGGTCATCCTGCTTTTCAAAACCGCAGGTAGATAGCTTGTTACAAAACTGCCTGGTCGCCAAAGTTCCAAAAGCCTACTCACTTAGATTGCAGAGCGCTCCCATTAGCTGCGATTCCAAGGTATTTAGCGCTTTTGGACTCAAATCGTCATACTGAACAAGAATTTGACTTGAGTTTTCAGGGACAGATGCGCCATCGGCACACCAAAAACAGTCACCGATATCGATAAAAGAGATGCTCGAGCGCGTGAGGGCCCGTGCAAAAGTGCTTCCGCCCGTTCCACGCTCCGCAACCACGGTACAGTAAAGGCCCGCATCTGCCTGCTCGATCGAGACTTCCCCTGCCGGAAACGCTTTCCGCACAAGCGACGTCAGGCCATCACGCGCCTCGCGAGCACGAACGCGCACGCGGTTCACATGTCGCTCGTAATCACCCGATTCCAGCAAACGCGCCAAAGCGACCTGGTCAACAGAGCTCACCGACGAGGCGTAGAAACCAAGGTTGCGCCTAAACCGCTCCATTAGCTCATCGGGCAACACCATATACGCCAAACGCAACGCCGATGAAAGGCTCTTCGAAAACGTGTTGGTGTAGATAACCGACTGGGCGGCATCGATCGATGCGAGCGCGGGAATCGGCTTCCCGGCAAGGCGAAACTCACAATCAAAGTCATCTTCGATGAGATATCGACCTGGTCGCTCGGCGGCCCAGCTCAGCAGCGCATAGCGACGCGCAATGCTCGTCACAAGACCGGTGGGATACTGATGGGACGGCATCAGGTGAAGGACATCGGTCCCGCTTTTCTGCAGAGTGCTCAAGTCCACGCCCTCGTCATCCAACGGGATATGTCGAACTTTGCAGCCCATAGCCTGATAGATACGCGTCAGACGCAAATAGCCCGGGTCCTCAACGGCATACACCTTGTCGGCTCCAAGCAACTGAACCAACATGGTATCGAGCAGCTGGGCGCCTGCACCGATAACAATGTTGTTGGGGTCGACATTCATGCCCCTTGTCCCACGCAGATGGTGAGCAATTGCGCGTCGCAGCCGAGCGGTGCCCTGCGCCGGTGCGGGCGAAAAGATTTCGCGCTCGTCTTCGGATGCCAGCGTCGCCCGTAGCGCACTTTGCCAAAGCCGCGCCGCCTCCAAAGCGGAAGGAGAAAGTGCATCGAATCGCTCGATCTGTCCGTTGACATCATGCGCGCTGGGACCCGCAGAGGCGGCATCTCGGTCGATGCCCTCCGCAGTCGAAGCCAAAACCGGTGCATCCGGAAGCTCGCAAGCGTAGTAGCCACGACGCGGCATTGAGCAAATATAGCCCTCAGCGAGTAACTGGCTATATGCATTCTCGATGGTAATAACACTGATTCCCAGATGACTGGCAAAGGCGCGCTTGGACGGCAGATGCTCCCCCGCCGCAATGCGTCCAGCAACAATATCATCTCGAATTTGCTGGTAAACATACTCATAGAGCGATGCTTCGCCGCGTTTTTCCAAATTGTAGTCAAGCATGAGCCTATCACCTGACCTTATTAGGTCATTCAATCTGGTATTAGTCTGACCTTGTAATTATCTCGAAAACTGAGTATTTCGCCATACCTAGCTCCCCGATAGGATGTTCCGTCAAGCAATGCACATGCCAACCAAGGGAGCAACCATGGCAGAACAGAACAGCAAGGCCGATCGCGTCAAACTCAATCGCGAGCTCGCGCAGATGCTCAAGGGCGGCGTCATCATGGACGTCACCACGCCCGAGCAGGCACGCATCGCCGAGGAGGCAGGCGCCTGCGCCGTCATGGCTCTCGAGCGCATCCCGGCCGACATCCGCGCCGCAGGCGGCGTCTCGCGCATGAGCGACCCCAAGATGATCAAGGGCATCCAAGAGGCCGTCTCCATCCCTGTTATGGCCAAGTGCCGCATCGGTCACATTGTCGAGGCGCAGGTCCTGCAGGCCATCGAGATCGATTACATCGACGAGTCCGAGGTTCTCTCCCCTGCCGATGACGTCTATCACATCGACAAGACCCAGTTTGACGTGCCGTTTGTCTGCGGCGCCCGCGATCTGGGCGAGGCGCTGCGCCGTGTTGCCGAGGGCGCCACGATGATTCGCACCAAGGGCGAGCCGGGCACGGGCGACGTCGTTCAGGCCGTGCGCCACATGCGCAAGATCCAAAAGCAGATCCGCGACGTAGTTGCCCTGCGCGATGACGAGCTCTTTGAGGCAGCCAAGCAACTGCAGGTTCCGGTCGAGCTGGTGCGCGAGGTCCATGCCACGGGAAAGCTTCCCGTCGTGAACTTTGCCGCCGGCGGCGTGGCAACCCCTGCCGATGCTGCGCTGATGATGCAGCTGGGTGCCGAGGGCGTCTTTGTCGGCTCGGGCATCTTTAAGAGTGGCGACCCCGCCAAGCGCGCCGCCGCCATCGTCAAGGCCGTGGCAAACTTTACCGATGCCAAGCTCATTGCCGAGCTTTCGGAGGACCTGGGCGAGGCCATGGTGGGCATCAACGCCGACGAAATCGAGATCATCATGGAGGAGCGCGGGCGCTAGTCCAGCAGAAAGGATCGCACATGAGCGATTATGCAGACCAAACGGTCGCCGTGCTGGCGGTCCAAGGCGCTTTTGCCGAGCACGAGGCAAGGCTATCCGAGCTGGGCGCACGTTGTATTGAGCTGAGACAGGCGGCTGATTTGAAGCAGGACTTTGACCGTCTGGTACTTCCCGGCGGCGAGTCTACCGTTCAAGGGAAGCTGCTTGATGAGCTGGGCATGCTCGAGGAGCTTCGCACCCACATTGTTGAAGGCATGCCCGTCCTTGGCACCTGCGCCGGCTTGATTCTATTGGCGCGCGATCTTGCCGCACACGACGATAAGGGAACGCCGCGCCTAGCAACCATGAACGTACTCGTTGAGCGCAACGCTTATGGCAGACAGCTCGGCAGTTTTCGCACCAAGGGCCAGGTGTCCGGCATCGACGGTGAAGTGCCATTAACATTTATCCGTGCACCCCGCATCATCGAAGTGCACGGCAATGCCAAGGCCTTAGCGAAAGTCGACGGCCGTATCGTCGCCGCCCGTCAGGGCAACCAGCTCGGCGTAACCTTCCACCCCGAACTCGACGACGACGTCCGCCTCCACGAGCTCTTCCTCCAAATGTAGGCAGAGTGGAAACGAGCGTGGATTTTCGGACACACAACAAATGAGAGTGGATAATCTCCCACTTTGAACTTAGATGCAGGCTCAAACCAGGAGATTATCCACTCTCATACTATGTAGTCATTTAAGAACGTCCCCAATGACTACTTCGACAACGCCGATGCTTTGGTACCGACAGACACTATGACCCAATCCGAGGGCACTAAAAAGACAGGAGCCCCCGCTCGTGACCGCGGGTCGGGGCTGCGACAATGATGTCGAAGTGCCATAGGCGCAGCCGCGCCGCAACGAGGTTGGGAGGCTCCCATGCCAAAGTATTCTACCGCGTTCGGGATGGACGTCCACCTGAGGTCGACCACCGTCTGCGCCCTCGACGCGGACACCGGCGAGGCCGTGACGAGGAGGTTCCCCGGCAACCCCTGGGGCGAGGTCGCGGAGTGGATGTCGGGCTTCCCCGGCCCGTCGCTCGCCGCCTACGAGAGCGGCTACCTCGGCTTCGCCCCGC
>CABUBY010000119.1 GCA_902489955.1 uncultured Collinsella sp.
TAGGGAGAGGGCCTGACCCCATATCGTTGGGGCCAGGCCCGATTTTGCCTCTTGACAATGTCCTGCTCATATTAAAAGGAACGTCCCTAACTGCCGGTTGTGGGACAATACCGAGCGAACGTGATTGGGCGTCTGGGAAAAGGGGTCGCGATGAACAAGTTGAGGACGCTTGCCGACGTGCTGCGACAGGCTGGCTTTGCGCGCATCACGGGCCTGTTTCTTATCTTTTACCTGCTATGCTCGACGGCCGTCTGGCTGTCCGAGCCCACGACCCTCACGTTTGGTGATGGCCTGTGGTTTAGCTTTGAGACGGTCTCGACGATCGGCTTTGGCGACATCCCGGCCGAAACACCGGTTGCCCGCGCCATTACCGTCGTTCTGAGCGTTATCAGCATTTTTTACATCGCCATGCTCACGGGTGTGGCGGTGAACTACTGCAATACGCTTATCAAGATGCGTCAAAAGGACACCATGGCGCGCTTTATGGATGATCTGGAGCATTTGGAAGAGCTCGATCGCGACGAGCTCGCCGATCTTTCGCGCCGCGTGCGCGAGTATCGTCGACGCCAACGCTAGAGCGGGTGCCGCGCGTCACGATGAGGGGGACTGAATATGAACATCACCGTGTATCTGGGTGCCAGCGCCGGCAATGACCCAGCATTTCTGCCTGCGGTGCAAGAACTGGGCAACTGGATTGGCTCCAACGGACACGCGCTGGTATACGGCGGGTCCAAATCGGGCCTGATGGGCGCGCTCGCCGATAGCGTGCTCGATGCTGGCGGACACGTGACGGGTGTGGAGCCGAGCTTTTTTATCGAGGCCGAGTTTCAGCACGACGGAATCGACGACCTTATCGTGACGAGCGATATGGCCGAGCGCAAAGCCAAGATGATCGAGCTTGGCGATGCCTTCATTGCCTTTCCCGGTGGGACGGGAACGCTCGAGGAGATTGCCGAGGTCATGTCCGCGGCGTCATTGGGGCACCTGAGTGCTCCGTGCATCCTGTATAACCTGGACGGTTACTACAATGACCTTAAGGCGCTGCTTGGGCACATGATTGATAAAGGGCTTTCGAGCCCGAGGCGCCAGCACGGCATCTACTTTGCCCAGGATCTGCACGAGATCGCATCAATTATCAACGGATAAGCCTTGAGCCTGTCCCGCCGGGGTCCCCGGTGGCTCCGCTTGCGGCGCAGACGGTTGGCTTGACTGGGCAACGCTCGCTCTACAATAAAACGTATCTATGTCGACTTTGACCGCGGGAGGACCCGATGGATAACCTTGCCAAACCCACAAACCGCGCGCTGTTTTTGGTTAGCGTTGCCGTGACCGGTGCGTTCGCGGGTGCCGCGGTCTGGCTGTTCTTTTTTGCGATGGAGCATGGTATCGACTATCTATGGACCGAGATTCCGAGCGCGCTGGGCGTCGCTTCGCCCGAGCTTGCCAGCGGCCCGTTTGGCTTTCTGCCGTACCCGTTTTTTGTCTGCCTGCTGGGCGGCCTGTTAATCGGTCTGTTCGAAAAGATGACGGGCACCAAGACCGATGACCTCAACCAGGTGATGGCTAAGGTTAAGCAAGACGGGCGCTACCCGTACGACAACCTGGGCAAGCTTTCGCTCGCAGCATTGCTGCCGCTGCTGTTTGGCGGCAGCATTGGACCGGAGGCCGGCCTGACCGGCGTTATCGCGGGTCTGTGCAGCTGGGTCGGCGACCGTATGCGTCGCTTTGGCGCCGAGTTTAGGGAGCTCACGCTGCTGGGCACCCAGGCTGCCCTGACGGCGCTCTTTACCGCGCCCGTCTTTGGCTTTGTGGCGCCGCTCGCCGGTAGCGCCGACGGCCAGAGTGCTAATGACGATGAGTCCGCGTCCGACGAGATCACGATCAAGCTGCCCAAGGCGCAAAAGACCGTGGTCTACGGTATCGCGATCGCTGGCGGTTTGGGCACCTACCTGCTGCTTGGCCAGCTTGTGGGCGGCGGCATGGGTATGCCGAGGTTCGAGGCCGCCGTGGTGGGCAACCTGGAGCTTACCTGGCTCATTCCTCTGTCGCTGATCGGAACAATCTGCGGCTGGCTGTACTTTGTCTCTGAGCATGCGAGCGAAGCGCTTGCCCATGCAATAGGGGCGCGCCCTGTCGTCAAAGCCATGCTGGCCGGTCTGGCGCTCGCCATCTGCGGCACGGTCCTGCCCTACACCATGTTTGCCGGCGAGACCCAGGCCGACGTGCTCATGGAAACCTACCTGACCATTCCCGCTGGCGTGCTTATCGCGACCGGTCTTGTTAAGGCCATGCTGACGCCCGCCCTCATCAACCTTGGTTGGCGTGGCGGCCACTTCTTCCCGGTTATCTTCTCGGGTGTGAGCCTGGGCTACGGCCTTGCCATCCTCACCGGCGCAGATCCGGTCTTTTGCGTCGCCGTCTGCACGGCATCGACGATGGGTGCGGTCATGCGCCAGCCGGTCATGGTCGTGGGCCTGCTGCTCATGTGCTTCCCACTCAAGGGTATCGTCTGCATGATCATCGCGGCCGTCATCGCCGCCGGCATTCCACTGCCCAAGCCGCTGCGCAAGTAGCGCGGTTAATCGCGAGTCAACTCCAGAGGGGTACGAGATGATCCTGTACTTTAGCGCGACGGGGAACAGCGAACATGTGGCGCGTCGCATTGCGGCGGCGACAGACGACAAGGTTGTGTCGATTGAGCGTTTTGATGTCGAAGCCCTTCGCCTTGTTGCGACGGAAGGCCCCTGCCAGCTGGGATTTGTTGCTCCGGTGTATGCCTGGGGTCTGCCGACACCGATGATCGAGTTTTTGAAGACTGCCGACCTGTCGATTGCTGCCGGTGCAAAGGGCGGCGAGCGCCCCTATACGTTCTATGTTTCGACGTACGGTTCGACGACCGGCCAATCTGCCAAGTTTGCCCGCGACCTGCTGCACGAGCGTGGGCTCGAGTTAGATGCGGCGATGAGCGTCAAGATGCCCGATACCTGGACGCCTGTTTTCGACCTGTCTGACCCTCAAAAGGTTGAGGGTATCAATAGAGCTGCCGAGGCGCAGATTGATGCCGTGATCGAGGCGGTGCAGGCACGCCGCACGGGCAACATGATGCGCCATCGCGTGCCTCTGTTTGCATCGTGCGCGTATCACGCAATTGGGCTGCCGCGCATGCAACAGACGAGCAAGTTTGCCGTCGATGCCGATCGCTGCATCGGCTGCGGCCTGTGTGCCAAGCGCTGCCCTATGGCGGCGATTGAGATGCGCGACGGCCTTCCCGTCTGGACAAAGCCGGAGTGCGCAGCCTGCCTTCGTTGCCTGCACCGTTGTCCCAAATTTGCCATCTCGCACGGTAAGCGCACGGCATCCCACGGTCAGTACAGGCATCCCAAGCCAGGTGTGAGGATGTAGCGGCTGCTGGCCGCGCTACTTCCAAACCGCGAGCGCCGCAGTGCCCAGTACGATGAGGGCGAGACCGATGGCGCTGCGCCGCGAGACCTTTTCGTTGAATGCCAAGCGCGCAAATAGTACCGATACGACAATCGATAGTTTGTCGATCTGCACCACGACGCTCACCTGGCCTGCGGCGATGGCATAGTAATAGAGCAGCCACGATGCTCCGGTCGCGATGCCCGATGCCGCGAGAAATACGAGTTCGTAGCGGTCTACGTGCACGGCTTGGCCCATCTTGCCTTTAGCTGCCACGATTGCCCATGCCATAACCAGTACCACGCAGGTGCGGATTGCCGTGGCCAGGTTTGACTCGACGCCTTCGATGCTGATCTTAGCGAGGACGGAGGTGAGTGCTGCGAACATGGCGGCGCCGAGGGCGTAAGCGAGCCAGGTCCGGTCTTGCTGCTGCTCGGGTCCGGCGGATTGCTGCTTCTCGGTCATTAAAAACGTGCCGAGGGTAATGACGGCGGTTCCCACGAGCTTAACCGCAAGGTTGCTCGTCTCGCCAAAAAGCACGATGGCGATCAGCGCGGCGAGCACGGTGCTCATCTTGTCGACCGGTACGACCTTATTGACGTCTCCGATGCTCAACGCCTTAAAGTAACAGATCCACGAAGCGCCGGTAGCGAGTCCCGAGAGGACGAGAAAGAGCCAGGATCTGGGTTCGATGCTGCCAATGGTTCCAATGGATCCAGAAATGCCCGCCATTGCCCAGGCGAAAACGAGCACCACGCAGGTGCGAATGGCCGTCGCGACATCGGAGTCGGTCTGCTTGATGCCGCATTTGGCCAAGATGGATGTGATGCCGGCAAAGAATGCTGACGCAAATGCTGCGACGACCCACGACACGGGTTGAGCGCCTCCTCAAAAAAGACCACGCCAGATCTATGGCGCATGTCCAATGATACCGCGCTTGCCTATAGGTTGCGTGCCCAGTAGACCTTGGTGCTGATGGCGCAGCTGACAGCGCCAAGGACGACCGTTGCCAGCGCGGCAATTCCTGCGCACAGGAAGCCAAGAACGGAAGGATCGGGATTCGCCCCGGCAATCATCGACATGAGCTGGTTGCTGATGGGGTTGAATGAGTTTAGCGTGACCATGATAAGGCACATGTATAGGGCGTATAGACCAACGGATAGGCGTTGCGCCTTCATGTGTTCAAATCGAAAGAACAGAGGCAGTACCAAAAACACCGCCATGAGGGAGAAAAGCATCGATATTGCCGAGGCGATTGCGGTCTCAAAGACGGTCTCTCCCGTGGAGGGGATACCCACGCTGTTTAAGATCGGGATGGCGACGATACTCAACAGCACGGCCGCGCACGTCATGATGACCGAGAAAATAGTGATGCACAGGTAGCGTGCGCTGACGATGTCTTTGCGTGAGATGGGCAGCGTTGCCCGATAGCGCTCCCATCCGTTTTGGTTGTCGAGCCCGGCCAGCGACGTCATGGCCATGATAGGCGACATGGCACTGATCGCGAAGGCGCCGGCGGCGCTCATATCGGAATCACCATTCGATGCCCTGACGGCGGTCAGCACGACGAAGATGAACAGGCCGACACCTGCGATGCTCGGGACGAGCGTGCGAACGATGGCAAGCTCGGACATAATGGCGCGTTTCATTTCAAAGCCCCTTTCAGCATGAAGCGAAGATAGTCATCAATGGTTGCCCGATCGCAGGGAATCTCGGGGAAGGCCTCGAGCACTTCGCGGTGGTTGGGCACGAGCACGTCCACGCTGTAGGCGTGGCGGG
>CABUBY010000120.1 GCA_902489955.1 uncultured Collinsella sp.
GGAAGTCGATCTTGGGGCCGTAGAAGGCGCCGTCGCCCTCGTTGACCTCGTAGTCCATGCCCAGCTTCTCCAGAGCGGTGCGCAGGCCCTCCTCGGCGCGAGCCCAGTCCTCGTCCGAGCCCATGGAGTCCTCGGGGCGGGTGGAAAGCTCAACGTGGTACTTAAAGCCAAACTTCTGGTACACGGAGTCGATCAGGTTGACCACGCCCACGATCTCGTCGGTCAGCTGATCGGGACGCACAAACAGGTGGGCGTCGTCCTGGTTAAAGCAGCGCACGCGGAACAGGCCGTGCAGGGCGCCGCGCAGCTCGTGGCGGTGCACCAGGCCAATCTCACCGGCGCGAATGGGCAGCTCGCGATAGGAATGCGGCTTGGAGGCGTACACCAGCACGCCGCCCGGGCAGTTCATGGGCTTAATGCAGTACTCTTCGTCGTCGATGACGGTGGAGTACATGTTGTCCTTGTAATGGTCCCAGTGGCCCGAGGTCTTCCACAGCTGCTTGTTCATGATGAGCGGCGTGGAAATCTCCACGTAGCCGGCCTTGTGGTGGATCTCGCGCCAGTAGTCCAGCAGCGTGTTCTTAAGGATCATGCCGTTGGGCAGGAAGAACGGGAAGCCGGGGGCCTCGTCGCGCATCATAAAGAGGTCCATCTCGCGGCCGATCTTGCGGTGGTCGCGCTTCTTGGCCTCCTCCAGCATGCGCATGTGCTCGTCGAGCTCTTCCTTGGTGGCAAAGGCGACACCGTTGATGCGGGTGAGCATCTTGTTGTCCTTGTCGCCCTTCCAGTAAGCGCCCGAGACGCCGGTGAGCTTAAAGGCCTTCAGAGCCTTGGTGTAGCAGATGTGGGGACCGACGCACATGTCGATGTAGTCGCCCTGCTGGTAGAAGGTGATGCGGGCGTCGTCGTCCAGGTCGCCGATGTGCTCGACCTTGTACTTCTCGCCGCGCTCCTCCATAAGGGCGATGGCCTCGGCGCGGGGCTTCTCGTACACGGAAAACTTGAGGTTCTCCTTGACGATCTTCTTCATCTCGGCCTCAATCGCGGGGAAGTCGTCCTCGCTGATCTTGACGCCCTCGGGCAGGTCGACGTCGTAGTAAAAACCGTTGTCGGTCGCGGGGCCGTAGGCAAAGTCGGCCTCGGGGTACAGACGCTTGATGGCCTGCGCCATGATGTGCGCGGCAGAGTGGCGGATGACGTGCGTGACCTCGTCCTGCGGGAGCTCGGCCACCGAACCGTCATTGTAGAGTGCCTTCATGGGTATGTTTTCTCCTCTCGGATGCCTGATGCAAGTGCGTGCGATGCGCTCGGCGTTTTTGACTTGCATCATTATAGGCAGGTTGCCTTGGTATACAAGCGCCCGCCGCACCTTAATGGCACGGCGGGCGATTTTCTACGCATGCTTCATCGTGTGGGGGCGGGGCTGCGGGGCGCGCGTGCGGCTTTCGCGTGACGCGCGGCGCCCGTGGCTTGCGGCGGCCCGGCGATGGATGCGTTACTGAATGCGAGTTCGGCAGTAGGGGCAGACCTTCCAGTGCGCGTCGAGCGGACGATGGCAGCTGGGGCAGACGTTGCGAACCTGGGTGTCGCACACGGGGCAGACGACAAAGTCCTTCTCGATGGGGGCGCCGCACTGCGGGCAGGTGCCGTACTGGGCAAGCTGGCGCTCGCGCAGGGCCATGTCCAGCTCCTGCTCCTCGCGGTCGGCCGCGTAGGAGTGCGGGCGCAGGACCAGGTAGGCGATGAGGCCAACAAACGGGATGAGGGCGATGATGCCCCATGCCACGTAGGCGCTGGCACCGCGGCGGCGAGCGTCGATGAACACATAGACGACCGACAGCACGTACAGGGCGATGATAAAGCCAACAAAGGCATAGATGACGCCCATAAGCTGCGGCGACATGAGCTCGGAGATGTACTTGGACATTACGGGTACCTTTCGGAATATTAACAGTTCGGTCAAGTTTACCACGGGGTTTGTTTATATGGGACCACGGCTAGGGGCGGGGCTGGCGCGGACACAAACATCTCAATCTGTAACAGGTGGGAGCGGAATCCGGGTCTAGATGTTACAGAACGAGACAAACGGAGGGGCCGCCTGGCAAACGTCTCGATCTGTAACAACTGGGACCAAATTTCCCCTCTTACTGTTACAGATCGAGACAGAAGAATCTCTCCCCGACTTCAATCTCAATCTGTAACAACTGGAAGCCAAATCCTCAGCTTACTGTTACAGATCGAGACAAAACTTCAACGTGGTAGCCGGCAGACGAGGTTGTCGACATTGCTGGGTCTCCCCTCGCCTGCCGTTGGCGGGTGTTGCGAGGCTGTTCGCCGCATTGCCGCCGCACTGGGGGTGTGCGGACCGTAGGATAGTCGTATTGACGGCCTGTCAACTCGTCTGGGAGGCACTGTGACAGAAACGTTTGATATCGCAATTGTGGGCGCGGGCATCACCGGATGCGCCATCGCGCGGCAGCTCGCACGCTATGACCTGTCAATTTGCGTGGCGGCCAACGACATCGCCCTGGGCGCATCGAAGGCCAACGGTGGCCTGGTGCATGCCGGCTACGATCCGGCACCGGGCACGGTAAAGGCGCAGGTCAACGCCCGTGGTTGCGAGCTGTATGGCGCCTGGGCCCAGGAGCTCGGATTTTTGTTCCACCGCACCGGTTCGATGGTGTTGGGCTTCAACGACGAGGACCGCGCGCATCTGGAGCAGCTGCGGAGCAATGGCCTTACCAACGGTGTGCCCGAGCTGTCAATCGTCGGACCCGACCGCATCCACGAGTTAGAGCCGCGCGCCAGTGCCGATGCAACGTGCGCGTTGTGGTGTCCCTCGACTGGGTTTGTCGACCCGTTTGAGGTTGCCATCGCCGCGCTGGAAAACGCCGTGGCCAACGGGGTGACGTTTATGCGGTCCGCTCCGGTGGAAGCGATTGAAGTCGTGGGCTCGGGCGACGACGCGCGCTTTACGCTGGCGACCTCCGCTGGCAACGTGCGCTGCCGCTACCTGATCAACGCTGCGGGCAACGGCGCCGCCGACATCTCGCATATGGCGGGCGCCGAGGAGTTTCAGATGGTCTGGCGCCAGGGCAACATCGTGGTTCTGGACAAGGAACCACGCACGCTCATGCCGCTCTACCCCGTGCCGACGCCGGTGTCGAAGGGTGTTATCGTCACGGGCACCGTGCACGGCAACACCGTGATCACCGCCACGGCCGCCGTGCGCGAGCCGGGCGACACGCAGACCTATGCGAGCGATGTGAACGCGCTGCTGAGCGGCGCGCGCAAGCTGGTGCCCGATCTGGATACGCGCCGCGTGGTGCGCGCATTTGCCGGCGGGCGTCCGGTCATTCAGGGAACGAACGACTTCTTTATTGGACAGTCGGCCGTGGTGCCGGGGCTTTTCCAGGCGGCGGGCATTCAGTCGCCGGGCGTGGCAAGCGCGCCGGCCATTGCCGAACGCATGGAGCACGTGATGCGCGAGGCGGGCGTGGGGCTGCACGAGCGGGCAGACTGGAACCCAATTCGCCGCGCGCCGGACGACTTTGACCGTGCACCGCTGACGCGCAAGGAGGAGCTGATCGAGTCCGATCCCGCGTGGGGGCAGATCGTCTGCCGCTGTGAGACAGTGCCCGAGGCCGAGATTGTGGCCGCGATCCGACGCCAGCCGGGCGCGGTTTCGGTCGAGGGCGTCAAGCGCCGCTGTCGTGCCGGCATGGGTCGGTGCCAAAGCGGCTTTTGCCAGAGCCGTGTAGTGGCGATTCTTGCCCGAGAGCTGGACTGCGACCCCAGCGAGGTGCTGTTGGAGGATGCCGGATCCTGGTTGGTTGAGGGACCTTTGAAGGGAGTGCGCTAGGATGGCGGAATTCAAATCGAGCGCAATCGATTGCGGCGTCGTAGAAGCCGTACAAACGCAAGCCTTCGACGTGGTCGTTATCGGCGGCGGACCTGCCGGCATGGCAGCCGCGCATAAGGCAGGCGCACGCGTGGCCATCGTGGAGCGCGAGCAGCACTTGGGCGGAATCCTCCGCCAGTGCATCCACCCCGGCTTTGGCCTGTCGCACTTTAAACAGGAGCTCACCGGTCCCGAGTACGCGCAGCGCTTTATCGACCAGGTGCACGCAACCGACATTGCGCTGTTCCTGAACAGCATGGTGCTTGGGATTGATTCGGGCGAGTGCGCGGGCGCGTCGAGCGTGGACGAGGGTGCGGGAGCCACCGCAGTCCATACCGTCACGCTCATGAGCTCCGCCGGCATGCTGCAGCTCACCGGACGCGCGGTCGTCCTTGCCATGGGGTGCCGCGAGCGCACGCGCAGCGAGATCAAGATCCCCGGCAGCCGTCCCGCCGGCGTGTTTACGGCCGGCCTGGCGCAGCGATACATCAATATCGAAAACCTCAAGCCCGGCTCGCGAGCCGTCATTTTGGGCTCGGGCGATATCGGGCTGATCATGGCACGTCGCTGCACGCTCGAGGGGATTTCGGTCGAGGGCGTGTACGAGCTCATGCCGTACGCCAACGGTCTGCGCCGCAACGTCAAGAACTGCCTTGACGACTTTGGCATTCCGCTGCACCTGTCCACCACCGTCACGCGTGTGATCGGACACGATCGCGTGGAAGCAGTCGAGGTGAGCCAAGTCGACGAGAGCCTGGCGCCCATTCCGGGGACCGAGCGCGTTGTTCCGTGCGACACGCTACTGCTTTCGGTGGGTCTGATACCCGAGAACGAGCTTTCGGTTGCCGCGGGCGTTGAACTTGACCCGCGCACGCGCGGCGCAGTGGTGGACCAGAGCCTGCAGACGGGCGTGCCGGGCATCTTTGCCTGCGGCAATGTGCTGCATGTGCACGACCTAGCCGACAACGTGACGACCGAGTCCGAGAGGGCTGGCGCAGCTGCGGCGGCGTACGCGCTGGGGACCGGTGCGGGCGCCGTTCCGGGCTGCGAGCTCACGGTCTCCCCTGCCGGCATTGCGGGCTACGCGCTGCCGGGACGCATTACGGCTGTGGCGCTCACCAAGCTGAACTTCCGCGTGCGCCGACCGGTCGACGCCGCTCGCGTGCGAATTCTGGCAGGCGACGAGGAACTGTTCGCCGGCAAGG
>CABUBY010000121.1 GCA_902489955.1 uncultured Collinsella sp.
GCCGGGCGGCATCGTCCTGTTCGCCGCGACCGAGCAGGGGAACATCGCCTTTGTGGGCGACACGCTTTTCCCGGGCAGCCACGGTCGTACCGATCTTTCCGGCGGTGACGAGGCGGCGATTATGCGCTCGCTCTCCAAACTTGCCAAGACGCTTCCGCCCGATACCGTTTGCTTGACGGGCCATGGCGATTCGACCACGATGGCGCGCGAACTTATGCAGAATCCGTTTATGCAGATGTAGGCTCGAAGCCGTCTTTCGAACCACGAAGACCGCTCAATCGTCAAGCTATTTTCCCCAGTGGGTCGATTCTGTGGGGCAAACGGTCAAAATTTGTCCAATCGGATGGTATTCGTGAACAAACGAACGTTTATGCTCGGGTATGTCGTGGTAAAATCTCAGGCGTTATCGGAGCAACCTTACAGGAGGTTTCTTTTATGCTCGTCAACGCAGCAGACATGCTCAAGAAGGCCGAGGCCGGCAAGTACGCTCTCGGTGCCTTCAACACCAACAACCTCGAGTGGACCCTGGCTATTCTCCAGGCCGCCGAGGAGGCCAAGTCTCCGCTGATCCTTCAGTGCACCGCTGGTGCCGCTAAGTGGATGGGCGGTTTCAAGGTCTGCGCCGACATGGTCAAGGCTGCCGTCGAGGCCACGGGCGTTACCGTTCCCGTCGCCCTTCACCTCGATCACGGTTCTTACGAGGACTGCTTCAAGTGCATCGAGGCCGGCTTCACGTCCATCATGTATGACGGCTCTCACGAGGAGACCTTCCAGCTTAACCTCGACCGCACCAAGGAGCTCGTTGAGCTTGCCCACTCCAAGGGCATGTCCATCGAGGCCGAGGTCGGCGGCATCGGCGGCACCGAGGACGGCGTGACCTCCAACGGCGAGCTCGCTGACCCCGCTGAGTGCAAGCAGATTGCTGACCTGGGCGTCGACTTCCTCGCCTGCGGTATCGGCAACATCCACGGCGTGTATCCCGCCGACTGGGCTGGCCTTTCCTTCGAGCGTCTGGGCGAGATCAAGGCCGAGACCGGCGACCTGCCCCTCGTTCTGCACGGTGGCACCGGCATCCCCGAGGATCAGATCAAGAAGGCCATCTCCCTGGGTATCTCCAAGATCAACGTCAACACCGACCTGCAGCTCGTCTTCGCCAAGGGCGTTCGCGAGTACATCGAGGCTGGCAAGGATCAGCAGGGCAAGGGCTTCGACCCCCGCAAGCTCCTCAAGCCTGGTCGCGACAACATCGTTGCCCGCACCAAGGAGCTCATGGAGGAGTTTGGCTCCGTCAACAAGGCGTAAGTAGCGGTTTAACTTTCCCGTCGGAGGCCCCGTTCACCCTACGCTTTTCCCTTGCGCTCACCTGGCTTTGCCAGAAGTCGCGCAATGGGAAAAGCTTCGGGTGAACGGGGCCTCCTTCGTTAACTCGCTACAGGGTTACTGGGCTGAATTCATTTTTTGACTACCGCTCGGCGGTGTTGATGGCTTCCTTGTTGGGGCTTTCTTTTTTATCTCGCTACAATGGGCTTCAAGAGTTCTAATGACTTGGAGTTTGGTATGGCTGTTATTAATGTGCTGCCTTCGGATGGGAAGGTTATTGACGAGGGGCCGGTTGGTTGCTCTGTTGATGTTTGCAATGATGACTTCCGTTTTCTAGATGTTGGCTTGCCACCCGAGATCCTGCGTTTAAAGGATGCGGGGTATCTTTCGCAGGCTATTGAGGCTTGCGACCGCCTACTTGCCCAAAATCCCGATCCCTCGCTTGCTGCCTGCGTTCGTGCCGAGCGGTATCGCATGATCGAGACGCCGCTTCATTTTTCGGTGTCGCGCGATCGAGCTATTGCGATGATTCGCGAGGAGTGGCCTGAGTTTACCGAGGGGCAGTTTGACGATCTGATTGACCGTAAGCGTATTGACTGGCGCTTTATCGATGGCGAGCTGTTCGTTCTCGACAACTTCCTCGATTCGCTTCGCGTATATCCCAAAGAGGTCCCCGGCATGCGTCCCGATCCTACGGACGGAATTGCACTGCGCAACGAGATGCTCAAGGAGATGGAGTTGCAAAATGGATTGGCTCGCGTCATTACGCTTAAAGCATCTGTGTCTGTCCCCGGCGCTCTAGAGGGGGAGACCGTTCGCGCTTGGCTTCCCGTTGCCGCCACCTGCCACCAGCAGTCTCGGGTCGAGATTCTCGACATGACGCCGGAGGGTGCTGTTGCTTCCGCGAACGCTTCGGCGCGTACCGCCTCGTGGTCTTCTTCGAGTGAACGCTCATTCTCGGTGACCTATCGTTATCACATCGATGCTGCTTATTGTGATGTCTACGGTGGCACACTTCCTGTTCATCCGTGTATGGACGCGCCTCTGCCCGAGGATATTTCCGAGGATCGTCCGCACATTGCATTTACGCCGTATCTGCAGCAGCTGACGGCCGGTGTTGTTGACGGACTCGAGGATCCGCTCGATCGCGCCCGTGCTATCTATGATTACCTGACGCAGTATATTGACTATCGCTATCAGCCGCCGTACTTGCTTTTGGGATCTATTGCCGATGACTGTGCGCATTCGCTCCGCGGCGATTGCGGCGTTATGGCGCTCACGTTTATCACCATGTGCCGTATCGCGGGCGTGCCTGCCCGTTGGCAGAGCGGCCTGTATGTTGCGCCCGATTCGGTGGGGTCGCACGACTGGGCAGAGTTCTATACGCCGCAGACCGGTTGGCTCAACGCCGACGTGTCATTTGGATCTTCTGCTCGCAGGATGGGGGAGGAGTGGCGCCGCCGTCACTACTTTGGCAATCTCGACCCGTGGCGTATGGTGGCCAACAATCGATTCCAGGCAGAGTTTGAGCCCTCTTTCGACGGCATGCGCGAGGACCCTTACGATAACCAGATGGGTGAGGCTTCGGTCGACGGTCGCGGATGCCGTCAGCGCGAGATGCTCCGCACGGTCGAACTCATCGAAATGCTCGAAGTTCCATTTTCGGACTAATCGGTAGAAAGCTGTGATAAACTAACTCACGCATTGCGTGCCCGAGTGGCGGAATTGGCAGACGCAGTGGACTCAAAATCCACCGTTGGCAACAACGTGCGAGTTCGAGTCTCGCCTCGGGCACCATACATTCAAGTGAGCGTTCAAGGGGGTTGCGGCCCCCTTTTTCGTGCCGAACTCGCGTGAGCGCGCGAAGCGTTAAGCAAACAGGCCTGTGGCCTGTCTGTAGCGGAGCGTGGCGAGGGCGCCACGCGCCCGAAGCCCGGGGCTTCGCGAAGCGAAGGCCCTTCGAGTCTCGCCTCGGGCACCATACATGCAAGCGAGCGTTCAAGGGGGTCAAGGCCCCTTTTTCGTGTACGTAATGTGATAACGCGCTGTACGTGTTATTATTCGCAAGGCGTTGTTCCCGCAATGCCCTAAAGAGGAACCCGAGGGTTCCCACCTTTTGGCGCCAATGAGCAGCTGACTGGTCATACAAATTAGATTCTCTTCCTCAAATCGAGGATGTCTATGTGTACGACCTGGTTGCTGAGAAGCGCCGGGTTATTTTTTTATGAATGGAGGTAGGGAAAATAGCTAAGTCTGATGACACCCGCATCAACGACGAGATTACTGCATCTTCGTGCCGTTTGATTGGCGTCGATGGCTCTCAGCTCGGCCTGTTCGCCATCCGCGATGCCCAGCGCGTCGCCGACGATCAGGGTCTCGACCTGGTCGAGATCGCTCCCAACGCGGAGCCGCCGGTCTGCAAGGTCATGGACTACGGTAAGTTCAAGTACCAGCAGGCCATGAAGGCCAAGGCTGCTCGTAAGAACCAGTCCAAGGTCGAGGTCAAGGAAATGAAGTTCCGACCCAAGATCGACGTTGGCGACTACGAGACCAAGAAGGGCCACGTTCTGCGTTTCCTCAAGAAGGGCGCACGCGTTAAGATCACCATCATGTTCCGCGGCCGTGAGATGGCTCACCCGGAGCAGGGCCTTAACGTTCTCGAGCGTCTCGCCGAGGATCTCAAGCCTTACGCTACGGTCGAGTCCAAGCCTAAGATGGAAGGCCGTAACATGCTTATGCTGCTCGCCCCGATTAAGGGCGCCTTCGATGAGGATAAAGCGGCAAGCGATACCAAGTAACTAGTGTTCTGTAACCGATTAAGGAGTATTTCATGCCTAAGATGAAGTCCCACAGCGGCACCAAGAAGCGTTTCCGCAAGACTGGTACCGGCAAGCTTATGCGCGCCAAGGCTTTCAAGAGCCACATCCTGAGCAAGAAGTCCACCAAGCGTAAGCGTGGCTTCCGTCAGGAGACCGAGATCGCCGCTGCCGACCGCAAGGTCATCAAGTCGCGTCTCGCCTAAGTTCGCGTTCCCGTTTTTCGTTTTACCGTCTAGGAGTTGATAGAACATGGCACGTATTAAGCGCGCTGTTGCCGCCAAGAAGAAGCGCCGTACCGTTATGCACCGTGCGAAGGGTTACTACGGTGCCGCTTCGCGTACTTACAAGCATGCTAAAGAGCAGGTCCAGCACTCCCTGCAGTATCAGTATCGTGATCGCCGCAACAAGAAGCGCGAGATTCGTTCTCTCTGGATCACTCGTATCAACGCTGCTGCTCGCCTGAACGACATCTCTTACTCTCAGTTCATGCACGGCCTGAAGGTTGCCGGCATCGAGCTCGACCGCAAGGTCCTGGCTCAGATGGCTTACGAGGACATCGAGTCCTTCAACGAGCTGGCTACCATCGCCAAGAAGGCTCTCGAGGCCTAATAGATTCTCTTGAATCGCTAGGGGAGTGTCGCGTTGTGCGCGGCGCTCCCTCTTTTTATCTGAAGCGCGGTTTACATTGCTAAAAGCGCGGGTAGATAAACACTTACAGGTGACCGATCTCTATATATTCCTGAACCAAAGGGTCATCATCTGATACGTGCGGAAGATCCGCACCAGTCTTTCTATTATCTATAGAAAGCAATATGTTGTGTAGGACTTGTGAAGAGTGGAATTGACGTCCCACAGGGCTTCGCGGTCTGGCAATATATCTCCTTGCCGCGCGGCCC
>CABUBY010000122.1 GCA_902489955.1 uncultured Collinsella sp.
ATGCGGTCGGGCGCGCAAACCACGCGGTAGAAGAGCTTGATGCTCTCGGGCGCGCCGGCGATGGGTGCCGGCATAGCGCCGCGGCGCATGGTACTGCCGACGGCCAGGAGCATCGGCTCCAGGCCGCGCCAGTCAAGGGGGACGTCGATGCTGTGGTCCTCGACGTAAAGGCCGGGGACGTGGTACGAAGTGATGAGGGTCATGTGAGTCTTCCGTTCGTTGCGGTGTTTCGGGTTGACCAATTCTACCGCCGCGGGCGAGGCCATGCGCAAATCGGCTACCATGGTTGCAAACTTCTAGGAGAAAGGGCCGCCCATGTCGGTCGATATAGCCACGTATGTCCACGATCTTGCCGTTGCCGCCGAGGCAGCGTCGGCCTCGCTTGCCACGGCGAGCGATGAGCAGCGCCAGGAGGCCGTGCGCGCCATGGCCGCAGCACTGCGCAACGGTGTCGACTCCATCGTCGCCGCCAACGAGCTCGATATGTCCGCCGCGCGCGATGCGGGCACCTCGGCCGGACTGCTCGATCGCCTGCTGCTGACGCCCGAGCGCGTCGAGGGCATGGCCGCCGGCCTGGAAAAGCTCGCCGAGCTGCCCGATCCCGTGGGCCGCGTGCTCGACCACCGCGTGCTTGCAAGTGGCGTGGACCTGACCCGTGTGAGCGTGCCGTTGGGCCTGGTCGCTATGGTCTACGAGGCGCGCCCCAACGTGACGGCCGACGCCGCAGGTATCTGCATCCGTACCGGCAACGCCTGCATTCTGCGCGGCGGCTCGCTGGCTTATCACTCGTGTGCCATGATCGCCGAGCTGCTGGCCGATGCGCTCGAGGCCAAGGGCTTCCCGCGCGAGGCCGTCTCGATGATTGAGTCCACCGACCGCGAGGCCACTGGCGAGCTCATGAAGCTCCGCGGTATCGTCGACGTGCTCATTCCGCGCGGTGGTGCGGGCCTGATTCAGCGCTGCGTGCGCGAGTCGCTTGTGCCGGTGATCGAGACGGGCACGGGCAACTGCCACATCTACGTGCATGAATCCGCCGACTTTGATAAGGCGCTCAACATTATCGTTAATGCCAAGACCCAGCGCGTAGGCGTGTGCAATGCTGCCGAGTCGCTGCTGGTCGACCATGCTGTGGTCAATGCGTTTTTGCCTGCGGTCGTTGCCGTGCTGCACGACCACGGCGTGCTCATTCACGGCGACGAGGCCACGTGCGCCGCGTGCGCCGACGCCGGCTTTGTGGAGGGCGATGACTACGTCGCCGCGACTGAGGAGGACTGGGGTCGCGAGTACCTGGCGCTCGAGATGAGCGTGAAGGTCGTGGCAAACGAGGACGAGGCCATCGCACACATCAACCGCTACGGCACGATGCACTCCGAGGCCATCGTTGCCGAGGACACGGATGCTTGCGAGCGCTTCCTGGATGCGGTCGATGCCTCGGCCGTGTACGCCAACGCCAGCACGCGCTTCACCGACGGCGGCGAGTTTGGCCTGGGCGCCGAGATCGGCATCTCGACCCAAAAGCTCCACGCCCGTGGCCCCTTTGCCGCCGAGGCCCTCACCACCTACAAATACAAGCTCCGCGGCACCGGCCAGGTCCGCCCCTAACGCCCGCGCAAGAAAAACCACCACAAAGGTGCCTTTCTCCTTTGTGGTGGTTTTAGGTGGCGTGGGCGGTTAGGCCTGGAAGGTATCGCGGTCGGGGGCGAAGGACTGCATGGCCGCGATGGTGCGGTCAAAGAGTTCGGGTAGCTCCCAACCCAGCATCTCGGCGCCCTGCGTAATCACGTCGCGCGAACAGCCAGCGGCAAAGCGCTTGTCCTTGAACTTCTTCTTGAGCGACTTGGTCGTAAAGTCCATGACGCTTTTGCTCGGACGCATGATGACTGCAGCGCCGATCAGGCCGGTGAGCTCATCGCAGGCAAACAGGATCTTCTCCATCTGCAGCTCGGGTTTGGGCAGCGAGGTGTTGAAGTCCGACGTGTGCGTCTGGATGGCGCGAATAAGCTCGGGAGACGCACCTTCGCCCTCAAGAATCTCGGCAGCATAGATGGTGTGGTTCATGGGGTCGTCCTCATGCTCCTCCCAATCCAGGTCGTGCAGCAGACCGACGATGCCCCAAAACTCCTCGTTCTCGGGGTCGAACTCGCGCGCAAAGTAGCGCATAGTGCCCTCGACCGTCTCGCCATGGGTGATGTGGAACGGGTCCTTGTTGTGCTCGTTGAGCAGTTCGAACGCGCGGTCGCGGGTGATTCCGGCGGTAAGCGGCTCTGCCATAGGAGACTCCTTGTGCTCGTGGGTATCGATAAGAATGAATACTACTAGAACAAGAAAACCACCACAAAGGTGCCTGTCCCCTTTGTGGTGGTTTTTGGCGCGGATGGGTTAGTTGAGGGCGGCTTGGGCTAGGCGGGCTTCGGCGTCCTCCTCGGTGACGCCCAAGGCCACAGCGAACTCCTCGATGGAGCGGCGTTTGGCCTCCTTGAGTACGCGCATGTAGTAGGAGCTGGGCTTTTTATCAGCTTCCTCGGCCTGGCGAATGCGGTGCATCATGGTTTTTGCCACGCGGACCGTCTCGGGCGCGCCCAGCTTGAGCTGCTGCTTAAAGTGCGTCTCCTCAAGTGAGCTGTTGCGCTCGGTAAAGGTGTCGCACTCCAGCTCGTCATAGTGGCTCAGCAGGTGCTCGGCATCTTGCTGCGAGATGGCGGCGTGCAAACGGTCGGCCTGCGCCACGGGGTACATGAGGATCGTCTGCGCATGTCCCTGCTTGGTCTCGAGCAGCAGCATGGGCTGCGGCGTATCGTCCCTAAAACCGACGACGGTGCAGACTCCCTGGCCCGGATGAATGACGTGTTGACCGATTGAGAACATGCTACCTCCAACTTATACGAATTTACGTATGTCTAGAATACCACGCTGACGTGCGCAAACCATCACTTTATGCAGGAAAAGCACACAACTCCGATAGGTAAGAGTATTCGATAAAAGACGCAGCTCATTCACACCTTTATGCATTTTCAACGCGTGCATAATTTGCAGGCAGACTGGCATCTTTGAGTGACTCCATACAAGCTGTAGTCAATTTTGTGCATATGCAATTTCGATTGGCTTTACCCTGCGATAGTGCCCGTCGCTTGTGATAGAGTGCTACAAACTCTGGCTTTTGCCCTACGAGTGACCAAGAGCTCGGGGGCTTTAACACAAGGAGGATCTATGCCCGAGAAGATTGAAGAGCTGGTACGCGCTGCGCTTGCTGCGGCCCAGGAGGCCGGCGACCTTTCCGCATTTGAACTTGACGATTGCGCTATCGAGCGACCGGCTGACACTTCTCATGGCGAGTGGACCTCTACCATGGCCCTGAAGTCCGCCAAGCTGGCCCACTGCGCCCCGCGCAAGATCGCCGAGGCCATCGTTGCCCATATGCCCGAGGATCCCGCGATCGAGAAGGTTGAGATCGCAGGCCCCGGTTTCATCAACTTCTACCTCTCCGTTGCCGTCAAGAATGCCATCTTTGGCGAGGCTCGCGAGAAGGGCATGGACTTCGCTAAGTCCAACGTCGGTGGTGGCCTGAAGACCCAGGTCGAGTTCGTTTCCGCCAACCCCGTCGGCCCCATGCACATCGGCCACGGCCGCTGGGCCGCGCTGGGCGACTCGCTCTGCCGCGTCATGGACCACGCCGGTTACGAAATCCAGCGTGAGTTCTACATCAATGACCACGGCTCTCAGATGAACACCTTCGGCAACTCCATCAGCACGCGCTATATGCAGCTTGCCGACATCATCGCCAAGCAGGGCGTTGATATCGACGAGGCTCACAAGCTGCTGATCGCCGACCGTGACGCCTTTGTTGCCGACGAGAACGACGAGCATCCCGAGACCCATCCGTATCAGGACAACTTTGCCGAGACTCTGGGCAAGGACTCCTACGGCGGCGACTACATCATCGACGAGGCCGCCGAGTTCTGGCGCACCGACGGCGATAAGTGGGTCGACGCCGATCCGCAGGAGCGTATGGAGAGCTTCCGTGAGCGCGGCTACGTGAAGATGGTCGACAACATGCGCGACCTCTGCCACGCCGTCAACTGCGACTTCGATCGTTGGTACTCCGAGCGCTCGCTGTACGTGAAGGACACCGAGGGCGAGACCGCCGGCACCTCCGCCGTCGACCGCGCTTTTGAGAAGCTCGACAAGATGGGCTACCTCTACACCAAGGACGGCGCCCTGTGGTTCCGTTCCACCGACCTGGGCGACGACAAGGACCGCGTCCTGATCAAGTCCGATGGCGAGTACACCTACTTCGCCTCCGACGTTGCCTATCACTGGGACAAGTTCCAGCGCGTCGACCACGTCATCGACATTTGGGGTGCCGACCACCACGGCTACATCGAGCGCGTCCGCTGCGTCTGCGACGCTCTTGGCTATCCCGGCAAGTTTGAGGTTCTGCTGGGCCAGCTCGTCAACCTGCTGCGCAACGGCAAGCCCGTCCGTATGTCCAAGCGCAAGGGCACCATGGTGACCCTGCAGGAGCTCGTCGACGAGGTCGGCTCCGATGCCGCTCGCTACACGCTCATCTCCAAGAGCTCCAACCAGATGGTTGACTTCGACATTGAGGCCGTTAAGAAGCGCGACAACTCCAACCCGGTGTACTACGTGCAGTATGCTCATGCTCGCGTGTGCTCCATCCTGCGCCGCGCCGCCGACGTTACCGCCGAGCAGGCCGCCGAGATGGGCATGAAGGCCGTCGCCGAGAAGGCCATCGGCGAGAACGTCGATTACTCGCTGCTGACCGACCCGACCGAGCTTGCCCTTTCGCGTAAGCTCAACGAGCTCACCGACCTCATCGCCAGCTGCGCTCGCGACCGCGCCCCGTTCCGTCTGACGCACTTTGCTGAGGAACTCGCCGGCGACTTCCACAGCTTCTACGCTGCCTGCCAGGTGCTTCCGAGCGAGGGTCGTCCCGTCGATCCCGAGCTTTCGCGCGCCCGTCTGGCCGCTTGCGACGCCGTCCGCGTGACGCTCGCCCTGGTGCTCACC
>CABUBY010000123.1 GCA_902489955.1 uncultured Collinsella sp.
ATGTGCGCGGTTCTTACCCTTCAGTCCAACCTCGTGATAGTGGACCAGGCAGACGCGAGCCGCCATTTAGGCTTCAGCAACCTTGTGGCCGAGCGCCTTCTCGTAACGGGCCTCGTCGTAAGAGATGTCGCCGTCGACAATCTCGTCCATAGCCATCGAGATGGTGTCGGCACCGGAAAGCCCGATGGTGATGTCATCGACATCCTGGACGGCAAGCACGCGGTTGTGCTGGCCACGTAGCATGCTATTGATGTCGCAGGCGCGCTTGGAGGCAAGCGAAGCGAGCAGGAAGCGGTTGTGATCGGTCTTCTCCAGAAGATCGTCAATGCAAGGCTTTACAACGGACACGGACCTCAGATCCTTTCATGCATATCGAGAACGCGAACGAGCTCATCGGTCGCGCGGTCGAGATCGTCATTTACCACGACTTCGTCGTAGCGGTCGGCAAGGGCAAGCTCATCGGCGGCGTTTGCCATACGCAGCTCAATCGTCTCGGGCGTCTCGGTACCGCGACCGACTAGACGCTCGCGGAGCACCTCGAGCGAAGGTGGCTTGATAAAGATCAGCACGGCCTCGGGGAAACGCTCCTTGACCTGCAGGGCACCCTGGACATCGATCTCCAAGATGAGAGACGAACCAGAGGCGAGCTTGGACTGAACCTCGCTCACCAACGTGCCGTAGCAGTTACCGTGGACCTCGGCCCACTCAACAAACTCACCGTTTGCCACGCGGCGGTCGAACTCCTCGCGCGTCAGAAAAAAGTAGTTGACGCCGTCGGCCTCACCTTTGCGTGGTGCTCGCGTGGTAGCCGAAACCGTCAGGCCCAGATTCGAGCGGCGCTCGCGCACACGAGTGACGAGCGTACCCTTGCCTGCGCCTGACGGTCCAGAAATCACAAAGAGCTTGGAATCCTGAGCGCTCACTTATTTGGTCAGCTGCTCGAGGAGCTGCTCGCGCTGACGGACGCCGAGGCCCTGGACGCGACGGGTAGCGGAGATACCGAGCTCCTCCATGATCTTGGCGGCCTTGGCCTTGCCATAACCAGGGAGAGACTCGATGAGGGTGGAAACCTTCATGCGGGAAGCGATGGGGTCATCGGAGTTGAGCACGGACTCGAGGGACTTCTCGCCCTTCTTGATCTGCTCGCGAAGCTCAGCGCGGGCGTGACGTGCGGCAGCAGCCTTCTCAAGAGCCTGCTTACGCTGCTCATCGGTAAGCTGAGGGAGTGCCATTCGTACCTCCAAATAGTTGGGTTATATCTGATTCAATAATTGGCATTTTAGCACGTAGAACGTACAAAATGCCCAATCGCGGGTCCATAGGTTAGACGATACCCGCAAAAAGTGCAATATACTGCGCCCAAAGTTAAGCCCCTGACCTGCGATTCCACACAAAGGATGGGAAAGTTTACGCAGGCACAGGGGCTATTTTGTGCTAATGAGACCCAAAAGTGGTGACTTAGGGGAATCTTTTACGCGACGTTTTCGACCAGCTCGGCGACGATAGCGTCAAAGGCGGCAACCGGATCGTCGGCACCGGTGATGGGACGGCCCACCACAATGTGGCTTGCGCCACGCTCGATAGCCTGGGAAGGCGTCGCCACGCGGGACTGGTCACCAAGGGCGGCACCCACCGGACGCACGCCCGGAGTCACGATCAGGGCATCGGGACCCAGCAGCTCACGCATGTCGTGAGCCTCCATCGGCGAGCACACGATGCCATCGATGCCGTTGGCCTGAGCGAGCTTTGCCAAGCGGGCGGCCTCCTCGGCCACGGGCGACTCGACGCCGATCTCGCTCAAGGCATCCTGATTCATGCTCGTGAGCACGGTGATGGCGACGAGCTTGGCGCGGTCCTCGCGCGCCTCCTCGGCGCCCTCGCGGCAGGCAGCGAGCATGGCGCCCGAACCCAAGCCGTGGACCGAAAGCAGATCGGCACCGGCAAGCGAGGCCGAACGGGCAGCACCGCGAACCTGATGCGGAATATCATGGAACTTAAGGTCAAGGAAGACCTTAAAGCCCAGGTCCTTGAATGTCTTGACGATCTGGGGACCCTCGGCGTAATAGAGCGTCATGCCAACCTTGAGCCAGGCGGCATGGCCCGAAAGCTCGTGGGCGAGCTCGAGCGCACGCTCACGGTCGCAGTCGAGGGCGACGATTACGCGGTCGCGGGCATCGGTCTCTAGCATTCGAAAGCACCTACCAGCTCGTTGATGTCCTTTACGCCCTGGGACTCGGCCCAGGCCTCGAGCTCGTGCGCGATCTTGAGCGAAGCGCACGGATCGACGAAGTTGGCCATGCCGACCGACACGCAGGTGGCACCGGCCAGGATAAACTCAGCAGCATCCTCGCCGGTCATGACACCGCCGACACCGTTGATGGGGATATCGACGGCCTGGGCGACCTCCCAGACCATGCGCACCGCGATGTGGTGGCACAGCGGGCCCGAAAGGCCGCCCTTGGGCTTTGCCACGCGGGACTTGCGGGTATGGACGTCGATGGCCATGCCCTGGATGGAGTTGATGACCGAAAGGCCGTCGGCGCCGGCAGCCTCGAGGGCCTTGGCGATCTCGGCGACGTTGACCGGCGCCATCTTCACGAACAGCGGCTTATCGGTCACCTTGCGGCAGGCAGCCATAACGGAAGAGGCGCCCTCGGGCGTGGAGCCCATGGCGGCACCGCCGGCGGCGATATTAGGGCAGCTCACGTTGATCTCGTAGCCGGCAGCCCAGGGGCACAGCTCGACATACATCTCGAGTGCGCGGACAAACTCGTCAACGGAGTGGCCGGCAACCTGACAGATGACCTGGCAGCCGTCCTTGGACAGCTGTTCGAGCCACGGACCGGACTCGCGGGCAAAGGCGCCCACGCCGGGGTTCTGAAGGCCCACGGAGTTGATCATACCGCCGGGAATCTCGGCCATGCGGGGCGCGGGATTGCCGGGCCAGGGCTCGGCTGCGCAACCCTTGGTGGTGATGGCGCCCAGCTGGGAAACATCAAAGAAGTTCTGGAACTGCCAGCCGTAGCCAAAGGTACCGGCTGCGGTGTTGATGGGGTTTTGCATCTTGACGCCGCCGAAATCGACGGCCATGTTCACGGTACCCACTAGAAGACCACCACCTTGGAAGCATCGAACACGGGGCCGCACATGCAGGCGCCCTTCATACCGTCGACCGTCTCGACATTGCAGGTGTTGCAAGCGCCAAAGCCACAGCTCATCATGCGCTCGAGCGACACCTCGCAGTACGCACCGGCCTCGGCGGCAGCGGCGGCAACTTTCTTCATCATGACGGCGGGGCCGCAGCTGGCCACGTAGTCGTAGCCGCCCTCGCCGAGCAGCTCGGCGGCAGGATCGGTGCAGAAGCCATGAGTGCCCAGCGTGCCGTCATCGGTGCACACGTTAACCGTGGCGCCCAGCGCGCGGAACTCATCGACACCCACAGCCTTGGCAGCAGTGCCAAAGCCCAGGCACACGTCCACATCAACACCCTGCTCGGCAAGCATGCCGGCAAGACACAGCACAGGCGGAACGCCGATGCCACCGGCGACGAGCAGGGCCTTCCTGGTACCCTCGGGTACCATCCAGCCACGGCCACCGGGGCCCAGCAGGTTAGAGGTGGAGCCAGGGCCCATCTGGGACAAACGACGGGTATCGTCGCCCACGACGGCGTACCACAGCTCGACGGTGCCGGCCTCGGCATCGGCGCGGTAGTAGCTCAGGGGCACGCGAAGCAGCGAGGACGCATCGCCGGGTACGGCGATGTTCACAAACTGACCGGGCTTGAGCGCACTTGCAAGCTTGGGGGCCGAGATGACGAGCGAGAAAATGCCGTCGGCAATCTCCCGGTTCGAGACGACCTCGAAGTCGTGCATGCGTGCAGTGGAAGGTGTGGGCATAGACGCTCCAATCCCCCATGCGGTTGCATGGTCCAAACGAATAGAAAGCGCGGCACCGCAAGGGCACCGCGCACAAAAGCGATAAGGCTATGCTAGCAGATGCAGCCGTCGGCAAGCGTCTGCTTACCGCCGACAAACACATCGGTGGCACGACCGGTGAGCGTGCGGCCGGCAAAACCGGAGTTCTCGGCGCGCGACTCGTAGCCGTCCTCACCGACCGTCCAGGTGACAGTGGGATCGAACGCGGTCAGGTCGGCGACAGAGCCCGTCTTGACCTGAACCTGGTCGAGGCCCAGAATCTCACGCGGCTTGATGGCCATGAGCTCGACCATGCGAGCCATGCTCATCTTGCCCGTGTTGACCAGCTCGGTGAGCACGAGCGACAGCGAGGTCTCGAGGCCGATCATGCCAAAGGGTGCGAGCTCGAACTCGCGGGCCTTCTCCCACGGGGTGTGCGGAGCGTGATCGGTAACGATCACGTCGACGGTGCCGTCGATGACACCCTGACGGATGGCCTCGGCGTCCTCGTCGGTACGCAGCGGCGGATTGACCTTAAGCGAGGTGTTGTAGGTCTCGTCCAAGTCGTTCTCGGTCAGGAACATGTGGTGCGGGGTGGCCTCGCAGGTAACCTGGACACCGGCAGCCTTACCGGCACGCACGAGCTCGAGGCCGTGAGCGGTGGAGATGTGCTGGATGTGCAGCTTGGCACCGGTCAGCTTGGCGATCTCGATGTCGCGGGCGATCTGGAGCTCCTCGCCGGCGGCCGGCCAGCCCTCGAGGGCCAGACGGGTCGAAACCTTGCCCTCGTTGATCTGGCCGTGACCGACCAGGTCTTCGTCCTGGCAGTGGCTCATAAAGACCTTGCCGAACATCTTGCCGTAGTCCATGCAGCGACGGAGCATGCCCGCGCCCTGCACGCCGCGACCGTCGTCGGTGAAGGCGACGGCGCCGTGGGCGACCATATCGCCCATCTCGGACATGGCCTCGCCCTTAAGACCGCGGGTCATGGCGCCCGAAGGATAGACGCGGCAGTGGCCGACCTCGGCAGCGCGGGACTTGACGAACTCCACGACGGTACCGTTATCGGTAACGGGGTCGGTGTTGGGCATGGCG